>NZ_NRSJ01000001.1:0-155000 GCF_016584085.1 Halochromatium glycolicum
CAGGAGTGGGGGCAAGGTGTGGGCAACCCGCGTGAGCGGGTTGTCCACGGCTTGTCCCCACGCCCGCCTGATGGGAATCAGGCGGCCTGCACGCGTTGTCCACGGTCCGGCGCTGGCACGGCGTTGCCGGGGGTGTCGCGGCGGTCCAAGCCTTGCTCAGTCGTCTCCGGCTGAAGCGCCCCGCGGCGCATCGACTCCCCGCTGAGCGCCAGACGATGGGCGTTGTGCAGCAGCCGATCGAGGATCGCATCGGCGAGGGTGGCCTCCCCGATGAGCTCATGCCAAGTGTCCACCGGTAGCTGGCTGGCGATCAGCGTCGCATGGCGCCCGTGGCGCTCCTCGATGAGCTCCATGAGGTCGGTGCGCTGGGCGGCATTGAGCTTGGCCAGGCCCCAATCATCGAGGATCACCAGCTCCATGCGGACGAGCTGGCCCACGGAGCGGTTCCAGCTACCGTCGCCGTGCGCGATGCGCAGCTGCTCCAGCAGCCGCGGCAGGCGCAGGTAGCGCACCGAGAGTCCTTGGCGGCAGGCCTGATTGCCGAGGGCGCAGGCGAGCCAGGTCTTGCCGCAACCGGTGGGGCCGGTCAGGCAGAGATTCTGTGCGCGGCGCACCCAGTCGCAGCTGGCCAGGGCCGCCATCTGCGCGCGGTGCAGGCCGCGGGCATGGCGGTAGTCGATGTCCTCGATGCAGGCGTTCACGCGCAGCTTCGCGGCACTGAGCAGGCGTTTGAGGCGGCGATTCTCCCGGCTGAGCTGTTCGCGCTCGATCAAGAGCGCCAGGCGCTGCTCGAAGGCCAGCTCCTGGATGGGCGGTTGTTCGAGCTGCTGCGCGAGCGCCTCGGCCATGCCGGTGAGCTTCAGGGCACGCAGACCTTCTAGGGTGGGTTGATGCAGCATCGTCGTTCCCCTCAGTGGTAGTAGCGCGCGCCGCGCACGTTGGCATGCTGCGGCAGCGTTGCCGGCGTTGTCTCGACCTCAGCAAGCGCCGGCAGCGGCTGCTGATCAAGCCCTTGGGTGAGGATCGAGCGCACGCTGTGGTAGCTCGGCGAGGCGATCACCAGCGCCCGCGCGCAGGCCGCTTCCAAGCGCGCCTCGCCATAGCCGCGCGCCAGGTGGCGCAGGCCCAGACAAGCCCGGTAACCGTGCTCGGGATGCGCTTGCTCGCTCAGCTGCTGGCTCACCACGGCCTGGGTGGCCGGGCCGATGGTCTGTGCCCAGTCGAGCAGGCGCTGCGGCGACCACTGCTGATGCGCCTGATGCGCCTTGGGCATGTGCTCGGGGCGCGTGCTGCACCCGCCGGCGCCTTGTCGGGGATGGGTCGCCACCCGCTGGCCGCGGTGTAGCACCTCCACGCTGGTGGCGCTCAGACGCACGTCCACGCGCTCACCGACCAGGCGATGGGGCACGCTGTAGTCAGCGCCATCGACATGGATGTGATAGTCGATACCGACGCGGGCATGGCGCCATTCGGCGTACTCGAACGGCGTTGCCGGCAGGGCCTTCAACGCCGGGCGATCGAGCTGCTCGAACAGCGTGCGGCGTGAACCAGGCAGTTTCTGAAACGGGCGCGCGTTGAGGGCCACCAGCAGTTCGGCGATGGCGGCGTTGAGCTCGGCGAGCGCGAAGAAGCGCTGGTGACGCAGCCGCGCCAGGATCCAGCGCTCGACCACCTGCACCGCCACTTCGGCCTTGGCTTTGTCTTTCGGCTTGTAGGGCCGCGCCGGCAGGATGGCGGTGCCGTAGTGACGGGCCAGTTCCTGGTAGGTGGCGTTGGGCTCAGGGGCGTAGCGGTCGGGGCGCTTGACCGCGGCGCGCAGGTTGTCCGGCACCAACAGCGCGGGCACACCGCCGAAGAAGGCGAGCGCACGCTGATGGGAGCCGATCCAGTCCGGCAACGACTGGCTCCAGGTGGCCTCGGCGTAGGTGTAGCTGGAGGCGCCGAGCACGGCGACGAAGACCTGCGCCTGGCGCGCCTCGCCGCTGCTGGCATCGCTGACCGCAACCGTGGGGCCGCAGTAGTCAATGAACAGCTTCTCCCCGGCCCGGTGCACCTGGCGCAGGCTGCGCTGCTGGCGCCCGATCCATTGCCGGTAGCGCAGGCAGAACTGGCTGTAGCGGTAGGCCTGCTCGCCCGCCTCGGCGGCATACTCCGACCACAGCAGCTGCAGTGTCACCCCTTTGCGCTTGAGTTCGGTGTGCAGCTGCGCGTAATCGGGCTCACGATAGCCGTGCGCCTGGGCGCGGCGGGGACGATACAGCAGCGCCTCGAGCGCGGCTTCATCCATCCCATCGGGCAGCGGCCAGGCGATCCCCTTGGCCTGGGCCACACTGACGACCTTGCCGACCGTGCCCTTGGAGAGCCCCACCGCGCGGGCGATGGTGGCATGGCTGAGCTTGGCCTCAAACTTCAGTCGCAGTATTTCGGTGATCTGTCGCATTGGAATCCTCGTCGCCGGCATCGGTGCGTCCCACAGGGTTGGATGAAACGCCCGTGATGCGGCAGAAAGTTGAGAATGTCCAGTGCATTGCGAGCGATTCCGATGCAACGTGACCAGCCATTCCGCCATCGTGACCAGCCATTCCGGAAACCGACCGGAAATTGGTCACGTTGAGATCGGAATCGGCGGTCACGTTCCGTCGGAATCCGCGGTCACCTTCAAGCGGAATCGATGGTCACGATGGGTCGGAATACGCAGGTTCGACAGATTCATGCCCATGAAGTAAAGGCACAGCACCCAGGTGCGCAACGGCTGATGATGGCTGGCCGGCGAAGACCGTCCCGGTCAGGTCGTCGAGCCAACGCCCGCAGTCCCTGCAGCGGTACTTCTGACGCTCCGGCTGGCGACTATCCCGCACCTGCTTGGTGACCGCTGCCGAACCGCACCGGACGCAGCTGACCCCCTCCCGCCAGCGCAGCGTGCGCACCGTCTCGAAACACTTGGCGTCGTCGATGAGCGTTTGGATTTTCAGCATCAGATCACTCCGGCAGCGATTCAAAAGGGCCGGAGCGTATCGCTTGACCGCCTACTGTCGCATTCCATAGAGGGCGTAGCCGAAGCGATCTAAGACGCCCTATCAAAATACCCGCCTAACCTACACAAGCTCCTGAATGACAGGCCGTAGAGGGCGTTCTGTTAGCGCTTCGCAGAACACGCAGCAATTTGAATAGTGATCTGCAGATCGGCTGCCCCTGCCCACGCAACGCCGAATAACGGTCGATGGAGAATACGCGATTATGCT
This sequence comes from Halochromatium glycolicum, assembly GCF_016584085.1. Classification (GTDB taxonomy): domain Bacteria; phylum Pseudomonadota; class Gammaproteobacteria; order Chromatiales; family Chromatiaceae; genus Lamprobacter; species Lamprobacter glycolicus. The sequence continues at coordinate 3,243 of NZ_NRSJ01000001.1, forward strand.
GTCGGTGGGGTGCGGTATCTCCTTTTGTACAGTGTCGTTCGTGCCAGTCCGAGGTTATCCGAGGCGCGTCCAGAGTCTGATCAGTGAACGAGATGTCAAAAATCTTTACACTTCGTTCCTGCGCATGGTGCTTGGCACTCCAACCGCCGATCCTAAGCAAGTCTAAGCCGCAGTTTTTGTAGTGTTTATTTTGCTGCCTCGGATCTGCGGCACAAAACTTGATTGTCGTAACTCGTCCTACCAGCGAGGCTTCGAACAGGCACATGCCCACGGGTGAGCGGGTGCGGCCGAGCGAGACCGATGATCGGTTGGAGGACCAAATTGCGCTCACGAGGTTTTTTGGAGAGTAGGCATGAAGAAGCTGACTGTAATCGCCGCTGGGGGGCTGCTGGGGTTGGTCGCGCAGACGCTAAGTGCGGCTAAGATCAATCTTTTCGAGTACAACTTCAATATCGACGGCCTCGTTGATCCTGCACCGACAGGCCTTGACGATGCTTCATTCGACTACTCAACCGGGTTAGGAAGCTTAACAATCGAATTGACAACGCCTGGAAGCCGTTACGTCTCCTTTTTCGTTGATCATGAGATCGACGAGTGGAGCAACGGTTGGTTTAATGAGACCGGTGCAATGTCGGGGAGCGCCGAAGCAGGTCAGAGCTGGGAGATCGATGAGCCGAAGTTTTACTTTGGCGACATCTTCGACAATTTTTCTAACGGCACGCTAGACGACAGTATTTTCTGCGGCACTAATCCTACTGACAATACGAGTTACTGTGATTCGTCGCTAGAAGACGACGTCTCCATGGCCCTTGCTTGGGACTTCACATTGGCTACTGACGAAACTGCCCTCATCAGCTTCGACTTGAGCGATACGCCTGCGCCGAGCGGATTCTACCTCACCCAGACTGACCCGGATTCCAACCAAGGCACCGGCCAATCGATCTACTTCTCCTCGACCTTAGACATCTCGTCGTCTTCGACACCGCCCAACCCGGTACCAGCGCCGGCCCCTCTGGGATTGCTCGCGGCGGGAGCCTTCGCCTGGGGGCTCAATCGACGTCGATCCGCGTAATAGGAGCTGCCCACCAGCCGATGGGCACCGTTCGGTCCAATGAGCCACGATCTGCTGGGGGCAGGCCGGGGCTTGATCGGATTCAGAAAAAAGGAGCCAAAAGATGCATCCGCGATCGAGTCACTCGACTCGCCCTGAAGAGCGCCAGCCGACCTACGCGCGCTCCGGGCTTGTCTCTCCGGCTAGGCCTAGGCACGTCACGCTGTCTTGTATCCTGACGGCGATCCTGCTCCTAGCGCTCCTCCTACCCGCGATCGCGGCAGCGGCTCCGACCGTCAAAACAGTCCCCTGGGTTGCAAGCAACCCCTTGATTCCCCATGACACCTGGGATGGCAAAGAGGTCACGCTCAAGGGGACCTCGGACGTCGCCGGTGACAATATCGAGTACACCTGGGACTTCGGTGACGGAGGTTTCGCCACCGGTACCGTGACCAACGGCTACGCCATCGAGGCCCGACACGCCTACACTGGCGTCGTCGGCGACATCTTCACCGCCCGCCTCACGGTACAGAACACCGATACCGGTGAGATCGGCAGCGCAACCTACTTCGTTGAGATCCGCGAGAAGACTCTGGAGACCGAGGTCAATGTCGCGATCGACGAGGGTCTGTGGTACCTCCATAAGACGCTGTACCGGCAGACGACTAACGGCATCGAGCTTGGCAGCTGGTCTCAGTCCACCTCTTGCTCCGTCGCGAATCCCTTACGCTGCGCATCAAACGGCCACTACGCCATTACGCCGGCCAACCTCAATGCCTTCGCCGTTAATGGTCACGTGGAGGCTGGCGACCCGGACAATCCCTATACGGAGACCGTCGCCCGCGGCATGCGCTGGCTGTTCGGGGCGCTAAGGACCGAAGCCATCTCTTCGCGCACCTATCCGGCTCCAACCGGCACAGTGAATCCGGACTCCAACGGTAATGGCTATGGGGTGCGGGTCAACCAAGGCAGCTACCCCTATCAGGGCGGGTTCTTCATCGATGCCATCATCGCCGCCGGTGATCCTGACCGCGTCACGACCACCGGCGCTGTCGGCTCGGGCACTGATCCGGGCATCCAAGGACGCCGCTATGCCGATATCGTTCAGGACATGGTCGATTCCTACGCCTACGGCCAATACAACGCCAATAGCGCCGCCCGCGGCGGCTGGCGCTATAGGTGGAATCAATTCCCGGACAATTCCGCTTCTCAATGGGCGGCCATCGGACTCATTCCCGCCGAACGGGTCTGGGGGCTCAATGTGCCGGATTGGGTTAAGACCGAGAACGAGGTCTGGCTTGGCTACAGCCAGGCCCTGACGGGCAGCGAGGCTGGGCGCTTCGGTTACACGAACACGTCCCCCTCGGGCTGGGGGCCCTATGCGGTCACACCCTCGGGCATGGTACAGATGGTCATGGACGGCATCGGACGCGGCGATCAGCGCTGGGACCTCGCCGAGACCTGGATCCGTGATCGCTTCGGCAATGACACCAGTCGGGCGGAGACATCGATACGGGATTATTACTACGGTCTCTTCTCTTTCACGAAGGCGATGCTGCTGCACGACTCCGACGGCGATGGCGAAGCAGAGCCTATTACGCTCCTGCAGTCACAGACCCAAGGCGTCGACCCAATCGACTGGTACTCAGCGGAGCAAGACAAGGGCGATTCCATCGACGGTGTCGCGCGTACGCTCGTGGACGATCAGGAGGCCGGCGGCTACTGGTATAGCCACAATCGTCGCGAGCACAACTACGAAGGCAACCAGTATTCGCTCGAGACCGCCTTCGCGGTCATCATGCTCAAGCAGACCCTGTTCCAGGCCGGCTCGCCGGTAGCGGTCGCCCAGGCGACACCTAACCCGGGCGTCGCTGGTGGTATCACTCTGCTCGATGCCCGTAACTCCTTCCACCAGGACGCCAACCGCTCCATCTTGAGCTACGAATGGGACCTCGACGACGACGGCGTCTTCGATGTGATTGGCCCGACCGTGGAGTATCGTTTCCCGGGGCTTGGGGATTACCCCGTCACGCTGCGTATCTCAGACGATTCATTGCCCGTGCAGACCGCAACCACGACCATCGTGGCGCGGATCGACGTGCCGCCGCTCGCGCCGACCGCGGATGCAGGCGGACCCTATGTCTTCTGCCCGGGGCAGGGCTTCTTCCTCGACGGCACCGGATCCGTCAATCCGGACGAGGGTCAGAGTGAGCCTGGGCTGCCAGGGGACAGCATCGTCAGCTATGCCTGGGAGCTCACCGGTAACGCCCAATTCGACGACGCGTCCGGCGCTCAGCCGAACGTTACGGGTTTCTTCACGGGCCTGGGTGTTGGCAAATATCTGATCCAGCTTCGTGTCACCGACCGCACCGCGACCGCCTTCCCTTCCAGCGGCGAGCCGGATCTGAGCGATGCCGATACCGCCCAGGTCTTCGTGCGTGATGCCTCCGATTCCGCCTGCACGGCCTGCGTCAGCGACCTGTCCGCACGCGCCAAGCGCAACAAGGTGGGATTACAGTGGTCACCACTGCCTGAGGTCGCTGGCTACGACATCTTCCGAAGCACCCAGCAGGGGGGTCCCTACAGTCTCCTGGCCTCGACCGAGGCGGATATCGGGTTCTATCTTGACGACTCGGTGCTCACCGGGACGGTCTACTACTATGTGGTCCGCCCCTTCGATGAGCGGCACGACGAGGTGTGTCAGTCCAACGAATCGAGCGCGCTCCCACAACTCCGCACTCGGGGCGGCTCCTCGCGTAATTTGGCTCCGGTGATCACCTCCATACCCTCGACCTTCGCGACCGAGGGGTTGGGCTACAGCTATCAGGCTCAGGCGCAGGATCCGAATGGGGACATCCTGAGCTATGCCCTGGACCTGGCGCCTCAGGGCATGACGATTGGCTCGTCATCCGGTCTGATCCAATGGGTGCCCGAAGACGCACAGGTCGGCGATCAGAACGTAACCCTGCGGGTACAGGACCCAGGTGGTTTGCTGAGCACCCAATCGTTCATGATCTCCGTGATCGATCAGACGGATCCACCAGAGATCTTGTCGAGCCCGGTTACCGAAGCCGAGGCTCGGGTGGCCTATAGCTATCAAGTCGAGGCGGTCGATCCGGATCTGGGAGACAGTCTGGACTATACGCTGACCACGGCGCCGGATGGGATGACCATTGATGCGGCTAGTGGCCTGGTGAGCTGGACTCCTCACGATGACCAGGTCGGAAGCCAGCTGGTGACGGTGCGTGCGACCGATACCACCGGCCTATTTGCCGAGCAGTCGTTCACGATCCAGGTTGTCGAGTTGAATGAGCCGCCTTCCTTCACCTCTTCGCCGGTCGTTGAGGCGCTGGAAGGCAGTCTCTACGCCTATGACGCCGACGCCAATGACCCCAATACGGGCGATACCCTGACCTTCTCGCTCGATGAAGCGCCCTCCGGCATGGACATCGATCCAGCGAGCGGCCTCATCCAATGGACCCCGAGCGAGCAGCAGGTGGGCTTCGTGGACGTTCTGGTCCGTGTCGGTGACGCCGCCGGACTGAGCAGCACCCAAAGCTATCAGGTCGCGGTCCTGAACCAGAACGACCCGCCGAGCATCACGAGCACCCCCGTCACTTCGGGTGACCAGGATGGCCTCTACGTCTACCAGGTGGCGGCTAGCGACCAGGACCAGGGCGACGTGCTGACATTCAAGCTCACGACTGCGCCGACAGGCATGACGATCAATCCGACGAGTGGCCGGATCACATGGACGCCCGGCAACGAGGATGCCGGCAGCGAGCATGCTGTGGCGGTGCAGGTCCGGGATTCAGGAGGCGCGACGGCCGCTCAGAGCTTCGTCGTGACCGTGCTCAACGTCAATGACCCGCCCGTGATCACCTCGGCGCCGATCGTTGTCGCTGGCGAAGGTGTCAGCTACGCCTATGACGTCGAGGCAACCGACCCGGACATCGGAGACAGCCTGACCTTCTCGCTGCAGACCCCGCCAGATGGGATGACGATCGACCCGAGCAGTGGTCTCATCTCTTGGACGCCGGCCAGCAGCCAAGCAGGGGTCGAGGCCAGCGTCAGCGTTCGTGTGACGGATGCAGGCGGTCTCATGAGCACACAAGACTTCAGCATCGCTGTCGCGAGCGCTGATGACTTCATTGCCGTACCCGACGTGGTCGGTTCGACCCAAACCGACGCGGAGATCGCGATCGACGATGCGGGTCTGAGCCAGGCAACCGGCTCAACGGCATTCGATGCCGTAGTCCCCGTTGACCACGTCATTAGCCAGACACCAGCGGCCGGGACCGCCGTTCCGGTTGGCTCGCCCGTCAGACTGGAGGTCTCGTTAGGCCCGGTTCAGGAATTGGTCCCGAGCCTGATAGGGCTGGCCCAAAACGACGCCGAGGCTAGCCTGGCCGACGCAAATCTAGCGGTTGGCACGGTATCCACGGGTAACAGCAATAGCGTCCAGGCCGGGATCGTCTTGAGCCAGGATCCTGCCGCCGGCACCTATCGTCCAGCTGGCAGCGCTGTCAGTTACAAGGTTTCTCTCGGTCCAGACAATACGCCACCCACGGCTGCCATCGAATCCCCGGCAACCGGCAGCTCACTCTCCGGAACGGTCGAGATCACAGGCACTGCGGACGACGACAATCTGCGCTCCTGGCGCCTCGAATACTCGGTGTCCGGCAGCGACGATTGGGTCGGCATTGCCGAGGGCGACACCCCCGTCAGTAATGGTCTCCTGGGTCGGATCGATGCGGGCATACTGCGTCCCGACATCTATCGATTGCGTCTCACCGTCGCTGACGATCTGCACGCCGTGAGCAGTCTGGTCGAAGTGCAGACCAACGACCAGCGGCAGTTGGGGCAATTCGAGCTGGTCTACGAAGACCTGCGTGTCCCTAACCTGGGTCTGCCGATCGTGCTTCGGCGCGTCTATGACTCATCGCAGCCTGGTGCCGGCGATTTCGGTCGCGGGTGGCGCTTGGCGCTGACCGATCTGGACATTCGAGAGGACGAAGACAATAACGTCTTCATTACGCTGCCGGATGGCCGGCGCAAGGCATTCGGCTTCACGCCGACCTCGTTCGGCTTCCCCTTCAACTTCCTGGCGGCGCCAGGCTACACGGCTCCGCTGGGTGTGTACGACCGTCTCGACGCCCTTGACTGCGGCGCATTGGCAATGTCCGGCGGACGCTGGTTCTGCTTCCCAGGCCCGCTGTACGACCCAGATCTCTATCGGTTGACCACCAAGGAGGGGCTTATCTATACGGTCAGCGAATCCCTTGGTCTGCAGCGGCTGGAAGACCGCAAGGGTCATTACATCGAGATCACCAATGACGGGATCTTGTCGAGCTCTGGGCGGAACGTGACCTTCGACCGGGATGCGGAGGGCAGAATCATCGGGATCACAGACGCCAACGGCAATCAGCAGCATTATGTCTATGACGACCAAGGGCGTTTGATCGAGCACGTCGACCGTAACGGGAATTCCACCCAATACGACTATCTTGACAACGCTCATCTCCTGAGCGGCATCACCACGCCCGACGGTTGTCAGCCTGTGCGCAACGAGTACACCGATGGGCGGCTGTCTGCCCGGATCGATGAGCACGGCAATGTCACGACCTACACCTATGACGCGACTGCCGGGAGCGAGACGGTCACCGATGCCAATGGCGAGCCCACGACCTACTTCTACGACGGACTCGGCAATACCATCCGCGTGGTTGGACCGCTCGGCAGCGAGACACTGATCGAGAGGGATGCGGACGGCAACGAAACCCGTCGTACCGATCCATCAGGTCGGGTCACCGAGAAGACCTATGATGCCAATGGCAACCAGCGGTCGATCACCGTCGATCCGGCGGGGCTGGCCCTGACATCGACCTGGACCTACAACGCCTTCGGTCAGCAGACCCTTTACACCGACCCGGAAGGGAATACGACTACCTATAGCTACGACAGCGATGGAAACCTGTTGAGCCGGGTTCACAAGGACCCTGCCGGAGCTGTCGTGGCGAGTGAGTCCTTCACCTACGACAGTTTAGGCAACCGACTGACGCACACGCACGAGGATGGCAGCGTCACGTCCTACACCTATGACAGTTTCGGCAACATCCTTACGGAGACACCGCCGGATCGAGGGACAACGACCTTCGAGTACGACGTCATGGGCAATCGGACTGCTCTAATCGATCCGCTCGGCAATCGCAGCGAATTCAGCTTCGACGCCCTCGGGAATCCGACCGGCTTGACGCATGGAGGACAGGCTATCTGGTCGTCAACCTATGATGAGCAGGGGCGGTACCTCAGCCTGACCGACGCCAATGGGGAGGTCACCCGTTTCAGCTATGACTGCGTTGGGAATCTGACTGAAGTGCAGGATGCACTGAATCAGGAGACAGAGTACAGCTACGACAGCGCTGGCAACCTCATCGCGACGATCGACGCTCTGGATAATCGAATCGAATTCGACTATGACGCTGTCAATCGGCAGATCGCGCGCATCGGGCGGGATGGCCGTGCCTGGGGTTTCGACTACAGCCCGGACGGCCTCATCGATGAAATGTCGACGCCCAACGGTGACGAGACGCGCCAGACCTACGATGCCGCTGGGCGGATCATCGAGCGGGTTGAGCCTGAGCGGACGATTCGCTATAGCTACGACGGCAATGATCGGCTGCTGAAGTCGGAAGAGGACTATGGCGGTGGTGTCGTGGCAGAGACCACTTGGTCCTACGATGCCCAGGGTCAGGTCTTGAACTCAACAGATCGCAACGGTCGCACGCTCGCCTATACCCGCAACGAGCGCGGTGATCGGCTGTCCATGACGACGCCGGATGGCCTGACGACCACCTACGTCTACGATGGGATGCAGCAGCCGGTGGAGATCGCGACCGGCAGTGACGGGGTGTCCCTCACCTATGACGAGGCCGGCAATCTGATTCAGAAGTCGTTCACCAACGGTGCACGCGAGATACTCACCTACGACAGTCTGAATCGCCTCACGGGTGTCCGTATCGAAGACTCCTTGGGTCAGGTGATCCAGTCCTTCGACTACACACTCGACGGGAACGGCCAACGAACAGCGATCGACCTAACCGATGGCCACATCGCCTACGGTCAGGATGCGCTGTATCGGTTGACGTCCGAGCGCATCAGCTCGACCAGTCTGGGCAACCGGACGAGCAACTGGAGCTACGATGCCATTGGCAACCGCACTGATTCTGGAGCCTCCTTCGCTGACGACGGGCGCATCAAGACCGATGGCCTGGGCTTCAGCTACGTGCATGACGACAATGGAAACCGCGTGCAGAAGACGGGTGGTGCCACGCTGGTGACCTACGGCTATGACTCGCTGAATCGGCTAACGACGTATGACACGAGTGGTATGAGTGCGGTCTATGGCTATGACTACGTCGGGCGGCGGGACTACCGCGCGGTCAATGGCACCGTCACTCAGTACCTGTACGACCGGCAGAACATCGTCGCCGAATATGACGATGCCGGAAGCTTGGTGGCCCGTTATACCCATGCATTGGGCATCGACACGCCGCTGATGGTGGTCCGCAATGGACGCACCTGGTTCTATCACACCGATGGTCTCGGCAGCGTGGTCGCAATCACAGACGACAGCGGGGCCGCTGTGCAGCGTTATGGCTACGACGCCTGGGGCAATTTGATCCTAAACGAGGGTGACTTCAGCTTTGCCGATGTCGAGCCTATCAACCGCCTGACCTTTACCGGGCGGGAGTACGACGCGGAATCGGGCCTCTATTACTTCCGGGCCAGGAGCTACGATCCTCAGCTTGGACGCTTCCTGCAGAAGGATCCGCAGCAAGGCTCTCTCAACGTGCCCCAGAGCCAGCACCCCTACAGTTATGTCCGCAATAATCCGGTAAATCTGACGGATCCGATGGGCGAAGCGGCAATGCTCGAATACGGGTTCATACTGACCGCGCCGACCGCTCAGGAGCAATCCGCGGCGCTGGTTGGTTTCATGCACGGTTTCGGTGCCACGAACATCACCTTCATCGGACACTTCATGGAGCTGAGCACCACCGGCAACTTCCACGACATCAGCCAGCTCTGGGATGAAGCGACTGCGCGCACGGAACGATCGATGGATGAGCTCAAGAGTATCCTTGGCGTCGCGGAGAAGACGAGTAGCAAGGGTGGTGTGGGCAGTATTCCCGGGGCATTCCTGAATGGCGCCCATTACGAGCTGGGAGTCAAGATCACGATCTTGGGGCATGGTGAGAAGCGCTCGATCGAGGACTCACAGGGCGGCTTCAAGGAGGGCGTCGACAACGGATTGGCTTATCTGCGCTCTCTGCGGCCACACTAGCAAGGCTCGAAAGCAGGGCGATCGCATCAGAGCATGATGATGTGCTTTTAGGGGTTATCTGAGCTTAGCGGCATAATCAGCCGAAAATACTGACGTGCTGAGGTTCCGATGCCACCGCTTGCCCTCGACCGCTCGCTTGTGCGCCACTTTGCCGACCTTGAGGACCCGCGCTGCGCGTTGAAGCGTCGCCATCGGCTGGTCGATATGATCGTGATCGCCATCGCGGCTGTGTCGTGCGGCGCTGACGGTGGGGTTGCGATCGCCGCTTTCGGGCGCGCCAAGCGCGAGTGGCTGGGGCAATTCCTGGAGCTGCCCAATGCTATTCCCGCCCATGACACCTTTGGGCGGGTGTTTGCGCTGATCGAGCAGGGCAATTGCATCAACCGGCTCTAATATTTGCGGATGCTGATGCTTTCCGTTTGCTTGGCGACTCGGGGTCCTCGAACAGGAGCTTGGCGAGGTAACGCTCATCCCAACCCGCCTTCAGGCGCTTGTTCTGGATGCCAAGCTTGGTGGGATCGTTTTTGAGTCGGTTCAGTGCAATGTGACGCAGCACGGCCAGATTTTCGCGAGCGACCGGCTCACGGACCCGCGAGTCATCCTCGCGAAAGGCGACATCGAGGCTCCAATGCAGCTGATTCTCCACCGTCCAGTGGCTGCGCGCGGCGCAGGCGAAGGTCTCGGCTTCAGGACCGATGCTGACGATGTAGAAGCGCGTCTCCTGGGTGGCGGTGCCGTTGAGCTCGCGGGTCGACTCGACCATGCCGATCCTATTCAGGCCCTCCCAGCGGATGCAGGTCACCAGCTCCCTGGCCCAATCGCGAACGTCGGTGTCGGTTTAAGAACCATCGGTTACCGTTACGAATTTCAGCTGCTCCCTGAAAGCGTTTGATCACACGATGGTTTCAAATTTGGAACTGCTGATGGCGAAAAGCCGTATGGAAAAGTAATGGGTTTGCGGATAGCATACCTCATAGGATCTGCGGTGCTGGTGGCAGTTACGCGCACCCGCCCTAACATGACCGTCTGAGGATTTCCGAGTGCCAAGGCCCTACGCGCTGCACGCCCTTCGTGGTCTTTCCCTTGTTCTGCTTTTGGCGGTCCTGCTGACGGCGACAGCGCTGAGCGCCTTCCAGGACGAGACTGCGGTAACGCTGCCACCGCTCGCGGATGACGCCTATGCGTTGGCGGCGGGGGACGTGGATGCGGACGGTGATCTGGACCTGGTGGTGACCGGCGCCGATGGCCCACGCCTGCTGCTGAACCAGGCCACCGGCGGCGGTGCGGGTGTCTTCACGGAAAGCGCGGGACTGCCCGCGCTCGGCGCCGTCGCTCTGGGCGCGGTGTTGGTCGACGTGGACGGCGACGCTGATCTGGATCTGTTCCTGGCGGTGGCCGACGGTCAGGACCGGCTCCTGCTCAACGACGGCGCCGGCGCCTACACCGATGCCACCGCCGCGAGGCTGCCGCCGGATGTAGCCACGGGCGCCGCCGCAGCCGCAGGCGATGTGGATGGCGATGGCGATACGGATCTAGTAGTCGGGAACCGCGACAGCCGAAGCCTGCTACTGCTGAATAACGGCAGCGGCGCCTTCACCGATGCCGGCACCAACCGACTGCCCGTGGATGCCGATCCGACCACCGCGGTGCTGTTCGCGGACCTGGACGGCGATGGCGCCGATGACCTGTTCTTTGCAAACGACGGTGCCCAGAATCGATTGCTCCTCAACGACGGTCTTGGCACCTTCACCGATGCTACCGCGGCCAATTTGCCCGCCGCCGCCGACGAGAGCCTTAGCGCAGCGGCCGCCGACGCCGATGGCGACGGCGATATCGACCTGGTCATCGCCAATGGCACCGCCGGCACTTCGCTCCTGCTGAACGATGCCGGGCTGTTCACCGACGCCTCCGCGTCGCGCCTCCCGGCCCTGGCGGAGTATGCCGTTGGTCTCGCCGCTGGCGATATCGACTTCGATGGCAGCGTGGATCTTGTCGTCGCCAATGCCGGGCAGGACGCCGTACTGCTGAACGATGGCGCCGGCAGCTTTGCAGTCTCCACCCTGCCGGCCGATGAGCGCCGCAGCTTCGCCGTGCTGTTGCTCGACGCCGACCTGGACTTCGATCTCGACCTGCCCATTGCTGCTCCGGCCGGCCAGACGCGCCTCCTCGTTAACGATCTCGCCTTCCCGCGCATCCGCCTTAGCCTGGCGCCGGACTATGTGGAGGCCACGGAAACACTGACCTTTGCCGTGGAGACCTTCGACGAAGATGGCGTCGCCGCCGTGGCACTCATCGTGCGTCGGCCGGGCGGCACCGAGGATACGCCGACACTCACCGCCGGGACCGCCAGCTATGTGCCGCCGGTGGCGGGGGATTACGTGGCTCGGGTGACTGCTGAGGACAGCCTCGGCAACATCGCTACCCGCAGCCTCTCCTTCCTGGTGCAGGAGCAGGATCTCACCGCACCCGGCGTGACCACCACGGTAACGCCAGCTGAAGTTCTGTTTGGGCAGTCGGTGCAGATTGCGGTATCGGCGAGCGATGATCGCGGGGTTGTCAGCCGTCGGCTGAACGTCTCCGGTATCACCGTGCCCCTCAGCACCGCCGGCGAGGCCACCTATGTGGCAACCGCCGTCGGCACCCAGACGGCAACCGGCTTTGCTCGCGATGCCGCTGGCAATGAGGGCAGCGACGCCGTCACGTTCGATGTGCGGCCGGACAACACGGCGCCCACGCTGGCGCTATCGCTTGGGGCGGACACAGTCGACCTCGTGGATCCGCTCACCATTTCCACCACCGCCACGGACAATGTCGCGGTGGTGAGTCTAGCCATTACCGTGACCGGTCCAACGCATCCGGACGGACTCGAGCTCACGCCCGATGCGGACGGTAGCGCCGCTTATACGCCGTTCCTCGCTGGCACCCACACCGTAAGCGTGCGCGCCACCGACCCGGCCGGCAACGAGACGGTGGAGACCGCCACCTTCGAGGCCGTCGGCGAGTCGGACAGCACCGCGCCGACGGTGACCGTGGATGTCTCTCCCGCCACCGTCGCCGTCGGCAACGTGGTGACCGTCACGGTGGACGCTACCGACGATGTCGCGGTGAGCTCACGCTCGCTCACCATCAATGGCACGCCGGTGACCCTGGACGCCGTGGGTACGGCGACCTATACCCCGCCCGTCATCGGCGACTACACGGCCGAGGCCCGCGCCACGGACCCCACAGGCAACGCCACCACCGCGACCACCACCTTCCGGGCCATCGACCCGGCGGGCGACACCGAACCGCCCGACGTCGCGCTTGCCTCGCCGGCGGACAGCGCCGAGGCTTCGGGTGTCGTGACCATCGGCGGCACCGCCGACGATCCGACCCTGGCCGCCTACAGCCTGGCCTACGCGCCCGTCGGTACCAACGACTTCACGACCTTTGCCACCGGCACCGAGGCGGTTGTTGATGGCACCCTCGGCACGCTGGACACGACGCTGATGGAGAACGGGTTCTATCGTGTCCGACTGACGGCCGAGGACATCAATGGTCGCACCGCGACGACCGAGCGCCTGATTCAGGTCTCCGGTCGATTGAAACTCGGCATCTTCACGGTCTCGTTCCAGGACAAGACCATCCCGGTCGGCCGGCTGCCGGTGTCCGTGACCCGCACCTACGACAGCCGCCGGCGCGGCAGCGTCGGCGATTTCGGCTACGGCTGGAATGTGGCGCTGACTCAGGCCGAGCTCGTCGCGAACCGGCTCGCCGGCGACGGCTGGGAAGACCAGAACCTGGGCGGATTCATCCCGACCTACCAGTTGGCGCCGACCCAGCCGCACTTCGTGACCATCCGGCTTGGCGAGGACAAGGAGGTGAAGTTCCGCGCCGTGCCCGTCCCCGCGACCCAGCGGCTGTATCCGTTCTCGTCCTATGGCCCCACCGGGATGCGCTACGCGCCCGTCGGCGACAGCGACGTCGGTACGCTCACGGCCAGCGGCGAGGATCCGGCCTGGCTCATCGGCGACGAGATCGTGGATTTCGGCTTCGACGTCTACAACCCGAGCCGCTTCACCTACACGGCCCCGGACGGCTTCCAGTACATCTTCAGCGGCTCCCAGACGTCGGTTCGCTACAGCCTGATCGCGGTGGTCGATCCCGCGGGCGTGCGCATCGACATCACGCCTGATGGATTCACGCGCTCCGACGGCCTGGCGGTAACCTTCGTGCGCGACGCTCTGGGCCGTATCACGTCCATCGAGGACCCGGCCGGCAACACCGTGACCTACGAGTACGACGGCGCCGGCGACCTGGTCGCCGTCATCGACGCGGAGGGCCATCGCGCCGAGTTCGAGTACGACGACGAGCACTATCTGACCGAGCTGCGCGACCCGTCCGGCAACCCGGTTCAGCGCAACGAGTACGACGAGGACGGCCGGCTGATCGCGATCACCGATGCGGCGGGCAACCGCGTCGAGATGGACTACGACCTGGACGCCAATACCCAGATCGTTCGCGACCGGCGCAACAACCCGTCCATCTACGAGTACGATAGCGCCGGCAACGTCGTCGCCGAGACCCGCTTCCCGACCGTCGACGGCAGCGTGCAGCCGGTACTGACCCAGCGCCGCTTCGACGACAACGGCCAGATGACGCAGGAGACCCTGCCCGACGGCACCGTCAACAGCTACGCCTACGACCGCTTCGGCAACATCATTGAGGAGGTCAGGGACGTCGGTGGCCTGGCGCTCACCACCACCTACGTCTACAACGCCAGCGGCCGGCTGCTGACCGAGACCGACGCCCGTGGCAACACCATCACCCACACCTACGACGCGGACGGCAATCGCGACTCCACCACCGATCGCGAAGGCAACATCACGCTGTTCGAGTACAGCGACGACGGTCTGCTCACGCGTGAGATCGACGCCCTCGGCAACTACACGGCCTACGAGCACGACGTCCTGGGCAATGTCATCGCCGAGTCGCGTTGGGACGGCAACAGGTCGGTGTCCACGGCCGACGATACGCTGCTGCGCCGTATCGAATACGATTACGACAGCGTCGGGAACAAGGTCGCCGAGACCGTATTGGTGGCCGACGGTAGCGGAGGCTACGTCGAGGCCACCACGAGTTGGACCTACGACCGCAACGGCCGGCAGCTCACCGAGACCGACCCGCGGGGCCATACGACGACCTACGACTACGACGAGGTCGGCAATCGCATCGCCGAGATCGATCCGCTGGGCCATCGCACCGAGTATGGGCACAACGCGCTCGGCGACCTGATCCGCATCGACTACCCCGACGGCGGTGCGAAGCTCATCGGCTACGACGCGGACGGCAACCGCACCACGGTCACCAATCCGAACGGTCGGACTACCACCTACGTCTACGACGCGTTGGACCGCGTCATCCGTGTCGATCATCCCGATGTGACGCTGGCGGACGGCAGCACCCAGATCAGCAGCCAGATCAACCTCTACGACGCGGTGGGGAACCTGATCGGCGAGGTGGACGAGCGCGGCAATCGCACCGATCACGGCTACGACGCCGCGGGACGGCGCACCAGCACCCTGCAGCCGGAGGTCTACGACGCCGTGACCGACAGCCTGGTGCGGCCGCAGACCCTGTACGAATACGACGCCAACGGCAACCGCAGCGCGGTCGTCGATGCCAAGGGCAACCGCACCGAATACAGCTTCGATCGCGAAGACCGGCCCACGGGCACGCTGTTTGCCGACGGCAATACGACCGCCGTCGGTTACGACGACCTGGGCCGGGAGACCTCGCGCACCGATGCCGCCGGGCTGGTCACCGAGTACGCCTACGATGCCCTCGGTCGTCAGACCGCGGTCTCGCTGCCGCCGCCGAACCCCGGCGATGCGCGGCCCGAGACCCTGTTCACCTACGACGAACTTGGCAATCCGCTGACCCAGACCGACGCCAACGGGCATGTCACGGCGTTCACCTACGACCTAACCGGAAACCGCCTGTCCCGCACGCTGCCGGGTCTGCAGACCGAGACCTTCGTCTACGACGCAGCGGACCAGATGGTCAGCCACACCGACTTCAACGGCGAGACTACCGAATTCGACTACGACGCCCGTGGTCGCCGAACGCTAATCGCGTACCCGGACGGCACCAGCGTCGCGACCACCTACACGCCGGGTGGCCAGCGGTCGATCGTCACCGATGCCCGCGGGCCCACGACCTATGCCTACGACGAGCGCGATCGGCTGGTGAGCCGCACCGATCCGGACGGACTCGTCATCGCTTACGGCTATACGGCCAGCAGCGAGGTGGAGACCGCGACCACGGCCGCCGGCACCACCCGCTATGGTTACGACGCCCTCGACCGTCTGGCCTCGGTCACCGATCCCGACGGTAACGCCGCCTTCTTCTGGTACGACGCGGTGGGCAATCAGTCGGTCCTCGACCACGCCAACGGCGCCGAGACCCGTTATGGCTACAACGACCGCAATCAATTGACCCGCGTCGAGCAACGCGACGCGCTCGGCGCCCTGTTCGCGATGCACGTCTACACGCTGGACGCGAACGGGCTTCGCACCCGCGTGGACGAACTGCCCATGGGCAACGCGGTGGACTATGTCTACGACGACAACCATCGCCTGGTCCGCGAGACGCGTGTCGGCGCCGACGCCTACGACATCCGCTACAGCTACGATGCGGTGGGCAACCGGGTCGCGATCGACCGCGACGGTGCCGTCACGGGCTACAGCTACGATGCCAACGACCGTCTCACCAGCTCCGGTCTGACCACCTACGGCTACGACGCCAACGGCAATCTCACCAGCGTGACATCGGGCGGACAGACGACGACCTTCGTCTTCGATGCTGCCAACCGGCTGGTCCGGAGCACGGCGCCCGGCGGTGCGGCGACCGATTACGTGTACGACGCCGACGGCAACCGCGTGCTGAAGTCCGACACCGGCGGCGACACGCGCTACCTGGTGGACATCCGCAACCACACCGGCGTGGCTCAGGTGCTCGAGGAGCACGCCGGCGGCGGCCCCGTGGCCCGGTACACCTATGGCGCGCAACGGCTGACCCAGGACCGTGCTGGCGTCCTGAGTCACTACCATGCCGACGGACTCGGCAGCGTCCGCGCCCTGACCGACGCCACCGGCGCGGTGACCGACAGCTACGTGTACGACGGCTACGGCAACGAGGTCGCGACCACCGGCTCCACCGATAATCCCTACAGGTTCGCCGGCGAGCCCTTCGACCCGAACGTGGGCCTCTACTACCTGCGGGCTCGCTACTACGACGCCGAGACCGGTCGCTTCGTCTCGATGGACCCGGCCGCTGGCGATCCGCAAAGCCCGATGAGCCTGCACCGGTATCTGTACGCGAACGATAACCCGGTCAACTTCGTCGATCCGACCGGCCGGTTCACGCTGATCTCCATCAACATCAGCATCTCGATCCAGAGCACGATCCGCTCGATCTACACCAAGAACCTGGTCAGCTTCTTCCTGACAGCGGCACGCATCGCCTACTGCCAGCTGGAGCCCGCCTACACGCTCCAGATCATCGGCATCGACATGATGTTCAAGGACCTGCCCGGCGCCGAGCTGATCATTCATCAGTCGCGCGCGCAGATCGCCGCGGGCTACCGAGCTATCGGCAACGCGGCGCTTGCCGTCTACCAGGACACCTTGAACGAGTTGGTGGACTTCAAGGTCGAGTTCGGCGGCGTGCTGGCCGATGTCTACAACTGGGCCAACGGCAGCGGCGGCCTGCCGATTTCGGTGCCGCTACCCCAAGAGGCGGCGGAAGTCATCGAGTTCTACGAGCAACTGCAGGGCTGGTTCGAGACGGCGGAGACCGCCTACACCAAGGCGAAGGAGGGCATCCAGGCCGCCACCAGCAGCGACGCCTGCCAGATATTCACATTCCTCGACGAGAATGCCGACACAATCCTCGGCAAGGTTCCGGACTTCTGATCGGGGGCTGAGACATGAACCGTCAGACGCACAGCAGCCACCCCGTCAGTCGCACCGGAGTCTCCATGCATCCGCTAGTTTCCTCCCGTCGCCGAGGCACCGTCCGGCCTGATCTTCCCGGTGGTTCGCGCCGCCGCGACTTCGATTGGAGCACCATGGGCAGGGCGCTGGTCCTGATCGCGCTTCTGCTCGCCGGTGGTTGGAGCGGTAGCGCACGGGCTGCCAGCTTTGCCGTCGGCGGCGCGGACGGCAGCTTCGAGAGCGACCTGACCGGCACGGTGACCGAGGGTGCCGTCGGCTTGGTTCCGGGCATCGGCATCATCGGCCCGAGTCAGGGCGCTGGTGCCCTGCTGATGACCACGGAACCGGACGAGGGCTCCCAGCCCGCCGACGCGGATGCGGCCGAGCTTCGCGTCGAGGGGTTCGGCATCCCCGCCGGCACTGGGAGCTTGCGCCTCGACTACAGCTTCCTGACCAACGAGCCGACCCCCAGCCGCACCAACGACCGCTTCACCGTCGAACTGGTGCTGATCACCGCCGGGGGCGAGGAGCGACTCCTGGCCCAGGACACCTTCGACAGCTTCTATCCGGCACCCTGGACCGGCTACGCGGAACAGACCGGCTGGCGCAAGCTGGTGGCCGATGTCTCCGCCCACGCCGGTTCCGGCGACAGCTTCACGCTGGCGTTGCGGGTGGCGGATACCGGGGACGGTCGCGCCGACTCGGCGGTGATCGTCGACAACCTGATCTTTGCCGATCCGGGCGAGCCGATCGCGGAGGTGGCCGAGTCCTACCTCGAGGTCGCGCTGGGCGAGGAGCTGGTGCTGGACGGGTCGGGCTCCAGCGATGCCGACGATGCCATTGCCGAATACCGATGGGACCTCGGCAACGGCTGGTACGGTATCGGCCCCGTGCTCGCGTACACCTACGACGAGGAGGGCGTCTACCGGGCCCGCCTCCAGGTCACCGACGGCGACGGGAACAGCAGCACCCAGGACGTGATCATCGTCGTCGGCGAGCTGAACAGCGCGCCGTCGATCGTCTCCGCGCCGGTGAGCGCGGCGGCCCAGAACGTGGAATACCGCTATCAGGTCCGGGTCGAGGACCCCGAACTCGTCTACGGCGACACCATGACCTTCGCCTTGACCGAGTCGCCGGCGGGCATGATCGTGGACCCGGCGACGGGCCTGATCACCTGGACCCCGGGCGACGGCGACCCGCGCAGCTCCGACGTCACCGTTCGAGTGGAAGACAGCGAGGGCCTGTCCGACAGCCAGAGCTTTCGGGTCACGATCGGCCCCGAGGTCTATCTGATCGCGGCCCAGGACGACGGCTGGCTCTACTTCAGCCGCAGCATCGGCGACGGCACCTGGACCGCGCCCGAACTCATCGACGACGTTGGCAACAACTCCCGCGGCGTCGCCATAGCCGACTTCGACGGCGACGGCGATTTCGACTTCATCACCGGCAACGACACTACGAATCCGACCCTCTACCTGAAGTTCTACGAGCGCGACGGGCTCGATTTCAAGGCACCGGTCCTAATCGGAAGCATCGGTTCGACCCCGTTTCCGGCCGGGAACACCATAGAAGACATGGCCGCCGGCGACTTCGACAACGACGGTTGGATGGATCTCGCCGTCCACGGCGACGACGGCGACAGCTGGGTGTTGATGAACCAGGGTGGGCTGGTCTTCGGCGAGGCGGTCTTCTTCGCCTCCGATTTCGAGACCGGCGACGACACCTGGGGTGGCCAGCAGTGCTCGACCGCGCAGGCGCGCGACGACACCGTCCTCGCCCCCGACGGCGGCACCTTCTCTATGCGCGTCTATGCGACCGCCGACGGTTCCTGCATGTCCACCGACATCAATCCGTCCGGCTGGACGCTCCGGCTTGGCTCAACGGTCTCGTTCAAGTACCGCATCCCGGCCGGCGTGCCCATGGGACTGCTGTTCAACGTCAGCGGCAAGGGCTGGATCTATCTCGGCGGGAGCCCCGCCGCCGACGGTGGCCAGTACGACTATCCGAACGTTCCGAAGGTCGAGCTGATCGACGACGGCCAATGGCATGAGGTCGAGATCGACCTGTTCCGTGCCATCAAGGCCCAGTGGCCGGATGCGACGACCATCACCGAATTCGAATGGTGGACCGGCCCCGCCGGCGAGGCGACCGCTGGGCAGGCCTTCTGGTTCGACGACTTCGAGATCACGCGCCGCGACCTGCAATCCGGCTTCGAGATCGCGCGCCTGCCTCACACCGGCGGTCGCGGGCGCGGTTTCGATGCCGGCGACGTGGACGGCGACGGCGACCTCGACCTGGCGCGCGGTCGCTGCTGCGACGGCCTGATCTACCTCTACACCAACGACGGTAGCGGCAACTTCACCGCATCCGCCGGGGCCGTGGCCGATGCCGGCAGGGATCCCTACGGCGTCATGCTGGCTGACTTCGACGGCGACAACGCCGCCGACCTGATCGGCAACTTCGGCAGCAACGGCGACAGCTCTTTCTTCAAGGGCAATCGCAGCGGCACCTTCCAGTCCGGCGTCGCGATCCCGTCTCTCGATACCGGCACCTACAGCTCCTTCGCCCATTTCGACATCGACGACGACGGTGATCGGGACGTCGTCGCGGCCACCTATACGCGCGATCGCGTGCTCTACTACGCCGGCAACGGTGACGGGACCTTCGCGCAGGCGTTTGAGGTCGGCGCGACCGCCAGCAGGACGCTGGCCATCGCACTGCCAGCCGGTCGCGAGATCGGGCAGCCCTTTGCCGATGTCGTCGCCGACACCCAGGCGATCGATGTCAGCGATACGGTGCAGTTCGACGCCTCGGGGTCCTTCGACGACGGCGCCATCGGCGCCTACGAATGGGACTTCGGCGATGGCACAACCGGCACCGGCGCGACTCCGAGCCACACATACACCCAGGAGGGCGACTACAAGGCCGTCGTGACGGTCGTCGACAACGAGGCCCGGATTGATCGCCGCTCCGTTCGCATCCAGGTGACCGGCGCGCCGCCCACGGCCGTGGCCGGCAGCTATGTCCTCGACGAAACCATGGCCCTGAACGAGCAATGGCACGGCTTCCTTAACGGCGGGGCCTCCAGCGACGACAGCGGCATCGTCCTCTACGAATGGGACCTCGATGCCAGCGACGGCGTCGATCTCCAACCCCTCGGGCCGACGCCACGGGTCGTTTACGAAGCCCCCGGCGTCTACACCGTGACTCTGCGCGTCACAGATGTCGTCGGCCAGACCGCCACTGCCACCGGCACCGTCACGGTCGAGGCCGGCGCCCCGCCATCGGCCAGCGTAACCGGGCCGGCTCTGCTCGAAGAGACCGACGCAAGCCTGGGGGTTTGGACCGGCTGGTACGATGCCTCGGCGAGCTCGGACGACGTCGGACTCGCCGCCATCAGCCTCGACTGGGGCGACGGCGCCGGCTTCGATCTCGCCCCGCTTGCCGACGACTTCGACGACGGCGATCGCGACGGCTGGTCCCATTTTGGCGGCAGCTGGGGCGTGACCCACGGAATGCTCACTCAGACCAGTCTGAACGAGTCCTGGGTCTGGCTCCAGGATCTGACCCGCCGCTACGGGGATTTCGTCCTCGAACTGGACTTCCGAGGCAGCGAGGGGCCGAGCGACGCCTACGTCGGCGTGGCCTTCCGCAACGCCAATTCCAGCGCCAGTCGTGACACCTATCTGCTCTATTCCCGCGACAGTTGGGACTTCTGGCGCTTCTACGACTGGAACACCGATAGCATTCTGGCCGAGGGCGGCAGCGGCTGGGACCCGGAGACCTGGTATCGGATCAAGATCGAGGTCGTCGGCGAGCGGATGCGCCTGTGGGTGACCGAGGCCGGCGCTACGGAGACCCTGGACCCGGTGCTCGAGGTCAGCGACGGCGCCCATGCGGAGGGCGGCATCGGGCTCCTGACCTGGGGCCAGGCCGCCTGGTTCGATAACGTCAAGGTCACGCCGCTGGATGCCACCTGGTCCGAGAGTGCATCGGCCCTGACCGATCTGGCGCATTCCTTCGAGACCGCTGGCGACTACAGCGTCGTTGTCACGGCCGAAGACCATGCCGGGCAACAGCACCAGACCATTCTGGACGTCTCGGCGGTGGCCGGAGACGCCCCGGTGGCCGATGCCGGCGGCCCCTACGTCTTGGACGAGTGGGATGCCTGGGACGGGCGCTGGGACTTCATCGGCGACTTCGGCGGCTCCAGCGACGATACCCGGGTCGAACGCTATCGCATCGATCTCGGCGACGGCAACGGCTATACCACTGGCGTCGCCGATGGTGCGGCCACCGGTGCGTTCATGACCGGCACCGACCTGTACGGCTATGACGTGCCGGATGCGACCATCCAGCGCATCGTCGCCACCGAGGACGGCACCCAGGTGGACATCGTCGATCTGTCTACGCTGGAGATCATCGCCTCCAACATGCTTGATCGGCTGCAGAGCTGGAACAACGTCAACGTCGGCGACGGCACCTATTTCAAGGTCAAGGCCAGCAAGCCTGTGGTCGCCTATTTGACCGACTTCGGTGCCCACTCGGCCTTCATGCCGGCGATGGACGGTAGCGCCGTCGGCAACGAGTTCGTCCTGCACCGCGACGGCAACAGTGGCTTCTACGTCTTTGCCTTCGAGGATGCCGTCGTGCGCTTCTTCTCCAGCGCGGATG
The DNA here is from genome assembly GCF_016584085.1 of Halochromatium glycolicum. Lineage (GTDB taxonomy): Bacteria > Pseudomonadota > Gammaproteobacteria > Chromatiales > Chromatiaceae > Lamprobacter > Lamprobacter glycolicus. The sequence goes on from NZ_NRSJ01000001.1 coordinate 25,291, forward strand.
TCGAGATCGACCGGCGCGAGCTGCGCGCCGGCGAATACTGGAGCACGAGCAGCCCAATCAGCGACACGCTCTATCGGGTCGTGGCCAGCGGTCGGGTCGCGCTGCAGACGGTCGGCGGCAACGGCTACACGACCGTCCCCTCCGAGAACGGCACGCCGGTCGGCCGGCGCTTCTACTGTGCCACCGTCGATTGGACCACGGCCGCGCTCACCGCCTTTGCCTACGACGACGCGAACATCGAGGTCTTCGATCTGGACAGCGGCGAGCTCCTCTACACCGCTGCGATGCTCGCCGGCCAGCTGTGGTTCCAGCCCGGTATCGGCACGCGCCGACTCCGCATCGAGAGCGATGCCGCAATCGAGGTCTGGGCGGGCAGCACCGAGGGCGGCAGCGGCATCGTCGATCTGGGCGACGACATCTCGATGACCGTTGGCCGCGACGGCACCGAATTCCTGTTGCACGAGCTGCGCGACGGCATCGTCATCTTCGCGCCCAACGCCGATACGGCCATCGACATCGACGACGGCCTGCAGACCGCGACCCTGGAGCGCGATGGCTTCCTGCACCTGACGCCGGCCGACCTGCCGCCGCTGGATGTGCATCGCATCCGCACGACCAAGCCGGTCGTGATCCAGACCCTCGGGCGCGCGAACAGCTACAACGACCTGGGCACCTATCTCGGCGGCGTCTCGGCGCGCCACTGGTATACCGGCGTCGGCACCTATGACCTATCCCTGGTGGCCATCGACAACGCCGAACAGGAAAGCGTCGCGGCCTTCACGACGGTGCAAGTGACCCAGGGCGAGCCGCCGGTCCCGGACATCGCAGCCCCCGCCGAGGCGGACGAGGGGACGGCCGTGGGCGGGCGCTGGCCGGTGCATTTCGACGCCACCGGCTCCACCGACGACTCCGAGATCATCCGCTTCCAGTGGGACTTCGGCGATGGCGCCACCGCCACCGGCGCTGTCGTCGATCACGAGTACACAGCGGTCGGCGAATACGACGTGACGCTGACCACGACCGACCGGGCCGGCCAGCAGACCAGCACCACCAGGACCATCGACGTCACCCGGGGGGCGCCGCCGGTGGCCGACAGCGGCGGCCCCTATAGCTTCGGCGAAGAGACGGCCAGCCACGGCGTCTGGACCGCCGCCATCGACGCCTCCGCGTCCACCGACGACGCCGGCATCTACGACTACCTGTGGACCCTGGAGCCGTCTATCGTCGACGACTTCACCGCGACGGAACTGGATGGGGAGCGGTGGCAGCGCCTGAACGCCGCCATCGACAGCGGCGTCGTCAGAGTCACGCCGACCGGAGGCTGGGCGACCACCTATCTGGTCACCAGACAGTCGTACCGCCGCGGCCCTGGCACCAGCTTCACGGGCTTGATCGGCACGCCGACCGGCACGCAGAACCTGATGTGGGGCCTGAAGAACTTGGGCTCGAACGCGTCATACAGGCAGTTCCCCTATGCGATCTACTTCAACAACGGTTCCATCCTGATCTACGAGTACGGCGCCAACCGCGGCACCGTCGGCAGCTATACCCGTGGCCAGGCGCATGAGGTACGCATCGACCTTAAGCAGCCGTCCGGTGCGCTTTACTACTACCGCGAACTGGGTGCGGCCGATTGGACGCTGTTGTACGACTCTTCCAGTTTCTCCGACACCTATCTGCGGCTCGGTGCGGTCGGGAACCGGGGCGTCTTCGAGCTCAGCCAGTTTACTGTCCAGCAGACGGACGAACGCCCGATCACAAGCCTCTCCTTCGACGAGCCCGGCGTCTATGAGCTGACCCTCCGGGTGCGCGATAACGCGCTGCAGGAGGACATCGCGATGACCAGCATCACCATCGCCGACGGCGCGCCGCCGACGGCCGAGGCGGGCGGTCCCTACGAAGCCGAGGTGGGCGCGATGCTGACCTTTGACGGCAGCGGCTCAAGCGACGATGTCGCCATCCAGTCCTACGACTGGAGCTTTGGCGACAGCACCGGTGGTGCCGCGGACCTGCCCTACACCGGCACCGGCGCGAGGGCTCGGCATTTCTACCGGGCCGAAGGGACCTACACGGCCGAGCTGACGACGACGGACAACACCGGCAAGACTGGCACCGACACGGCAGAGGTGACCGTGATCACCGGCGAGGTGCCTTCGGCGGATGCCGGCGGGCCCTATGTTGGCGGCGTCGATGGGCCACCGGTCTATTTCGATGCGATGGCCTCGACGGACGACTTCGGCATCGTCGAGTACCGTTGGGATTTCGATACTGCCATCGACAGCGACGGCGACGGGGATACTGCGAACGACATCGATGCCGTCGGGCCGCGGCCCTTCCATATCTACCCCTACGCTACCGGTTTGACCGGGCTGTTGGACAACTTCGATGACGGGGCGCTCGACGGGGGTCTCTGGGACGCCGCCCGCGCGGAGGAGACGGGTGGTGTGCTCAGCCTCACGGGCAACCGGAACTGGGGCAACACCTACGCCTTTGCGCGTGCCTTGAGGCGCGACGGTCAATCCGTGCGGGGTCGTATCCGTGTGGAGAGCGGTCAGACCGAATACGTCGTCTGGGGCCTGAAGAACACCAGCGACAGCTTCCATTACAACCAGATGCCCTACGGGATCTACTTGTACAATGGCCGCTTCCGGGTCTACGAGAACGGGACCTATCGCGGTGCCTTCGATACCTACCTCGAGAATACCTGGTACGAGCTGCGCGTCGATCTGAAACCCACCGGCGCGACCTACTTCTACCGTGCGGACGGTGCCGCGGACTGGGTGCAGCTCTACGACTCCGACTATTCTTCGGAGGCCGGGCTGCGCGCCGGGGTGGTGGTCTATTCGGTCTCGGCCGACATCGACGACATCGAGGTCGTCGGCGGTAGCAACGCGATCCAAGCGAGGCTGACTGTTGAAGACGGCGCCGGCCAGACGGCCACCGCGACCGTCCCGGTGACCGTGGCGCCCAACCTGGCGCCGGACGTGGTGACCGTGCCCTGGGTCGCCGGCGACCCGTTGGCGCCCCACGAGACTTACAACGGCAAGGCGATCCACCTCAAGGGCATCGTCCGCGACGCGGACCCGGTGGAGTTCGAGTGGAGCTTCGGCGACGGCACTGGCTCCGGGCGCATCGCGGTCACCGACCCCTATGATCTCTCGGTGAGCCACACCTATCCGGATTCCCCGGACAACACGCCCTTTACGGCCACGCTGACGGTCTGGGATGCGGACGGCCAGAGCGGGCAGGATGTCTACCGGGTGCTGGTCAAGCGCAGGAACTTGACGGTCGAGACCAACGTCGCCATCGACGAGGGGCTCTGGTATCTGCATCGACGCCAGACGCGGACCACGACCGAGGGCTACTCGTCCGGTTATTGGCAGACGGTTGCCTACGCCGGGTATTCCGCCAGCTCCACCGCCGCCGCCCTGCAGGCCTTCCAGATTAACGGCCACTTCGAGCACGGCGACAACGCGACCAACCCCTACGCGGAGACCGTTAGCCGGGGTCTCAAATACCTGTTCACGCTGCTCTCGCCCAATGCGATCGCCACGCAGACCGCGGGCGAGCCGGATACCAACGGCAACGACATCGGCATCACGGTCAACGGCGGACGCCCCATCTACGAGGGCGGGCCGGTGATGGACGCCATCGCCGCATCGCGCACGCCGCTGGCCCGCACCGTCACGGGAGTCGATCAGGTCCGACGCCGCAGCTACTTCGACATCCTGACCGACATGGCTGACCAGTTCGCCTGGGGGCAGTACGACGACGAGCGCTATGGCGGCTGGCGCTATAGTTGGAACTCGTTCCCGGATAATTCCGCGGCGCAATGGGGCGCCATCGGATTGCAGCCCGCGGAGGCGATCTTCGGCATCCCCGTTCCGGACTGGGTCAAGGAGTGGAATGATAACTGGCTCAGCTACAGCAACAACGGCGTGGGTTTCGGCTATACGGGCGCCGGGGACGGGCGCGCGACCACGCCGTCGGGCTTGGTGCAGCTCGCCTTCGACGAGGACGTAAAGCTCGATCCGCGTTGGCAAGCCGCCGAGGCAAGGGTTGCGGAGCTTTGGTCGCGCGGTGACACCGATAGCGTCATCTACGAGTGGTCATGCAGCGTGCGCAATGCCGGCACCGAGACCTGCCGCGACTACTACGCGATGTATGCTTTCGTGAAGGCAATGCGTCTGGCGCTGCCCGAGCAGGTCGTCACCTTCAAGACCACCGGGCTCGACTGGTTTGAGGACGCCGACGACGGCGTTGCCCGCGTCCTGATCGACGACCAGCGCGCCGACGGCCGCTTCCAGGGCCAGTACCGCTCGGCCTGGGACATGCGCTCGGCCTGGGCCGTGATCATGCTCTCCCGCACCCTGTTCGTGGAACGGCCCGTGGCCGATGCCGGCGAGGACAGCGTCTGGGCCGTCAATGTGCCCTTCCTGTTCGACGGGTCGAACTCCTATCACCCCGACCCCTTCCGGAGCATCGTCCGCTACGAATGGGACTTTGATGGGGACGGCACCTACGACCACGTCTCCGACCAGCCGACGGTCGAGCACACCTTCGACGACCCCGAGGCGGAACTGCCAAAGACCTACACGGCGCGACTACGGGTTACCGACAACAACGTCCCGCCGCTGACCGCCACCGACACCGTCGAGGTGACCCTGAGCATCCCGCCGCGGCCGCCGATCGCCGACGCGGGCGGAACCTATGTCTGCACCCAGGGCATTCCCTGTCCGCTCGACGGCAGCGGTTCCTATGATCTCGACGAGCCCTTCGACCAGATCACCCAATACGGCTGGGAGCTGGATTTCGCCGAGTTCCCGCGCGACTTCGATGAGGCCGGCGGCGCGCAGGCCATCGCCATCTTCGACACGCTGGGCACCTTCGACGTGGGGCTCCAGGTCTGGGACAACGGCTTCCTGAACGACCTCGACGAAGACGGCGAGGTGGATCCCGACGAGCGCAAGACCGGCCAGGACTTCACCCGCGTGCTGGTGGTCGCCAACGAGGCACCGACGGCCGCGGTCGCGGGCCCGTTGACCATCGACGAGGGCGAGGCCGTCGAACTCGACGCCTCCGCGTCCACCGATCCCAATGGCGATGTCCTGAGCTATCGCTGGGACATGGATGACGATGGAGCCTACGACGACGCGACCGGCGCCACTGCGAGCTTCACCGGTCGCGACGACGGCATCTATCCGGTCAGGGTCAGCGTCGGCGACAGCCTGCTCGACGACACCGACGAGACCAGCGTGACGGTCCGGAATGTCGCGCCGGTCGTGGATGCCGGTCCGGATCGGGTCATCGACGAGGGCGGCGGCATCAACGTCGCCGGCTCCTACACCGACCCCGGAGCCGACTCCTGGATCGCCACGGTCGATTACGGCGACGGCAGCGGCGAGCGGCCTCTGGCGCTGGATCAGGCCACGAAGACCTTTGCGCTAAGCCACGACTACTCCGCCAACGGTCGCTACACGGTCACGGTCACGGTCACCGACGACGATGGTGACTCGGGCAGCGATACACTCGGGGTTACCGTAACCGACCTCGGGCCTACCGCCGCCCTCAGCGGCGACAAGGCCCAGGATGAGGGCGATACCGGTAGCTACGATGCTCGCGCCAGCACGCCGGGCCCGGTGGACACCATCACAGGTTATGCGTGGGATTGGGATTACGACGGCAGCTTCACGCCTTCCGGCGATACCGGAGCCACTGCCAACCACACCTGGATCGAGGACGGCGTTTACACCGTGGCCGTGCGCGTCACCGACAGCGATGGCAGCTCGGACATCGCGATGCTCCCGGTTACCGTCGGCAACCTCGCGCCAAGCGTCGATGCTGGACCAGACCAGAGCGGCGCGCCGGGCACTACCATCAGCCTGGCACCTGCCACCTTCACGGACCCCGGTATCCAGGACACCCACACCGCCACAATCGACTGGGGTGACGGGAGCACCGCTGCGCCCGGCAGCGTCACGGGGGCCGATGGCAGCGGTACCGTCAGCGCGAGCCATGCCTTCGCGGCGCCCGGCACCTACACGGTCACGGTCACGGTCACCGATGACGAGGGCGACAGCGGTCAGGAAAGCCTTAGCGTGCGGGTGAAGGCGGGCAACCTGGCGCCGTCCGCTGATCCGGGCGGCCCGTACAGCGCCCCCGAGGGGGGCAGCGTTCAGCTCGACGGCAGTGGGTCCGCGGATCCAGATAATGGCCCATCAGCACTCGGGTACGCCTGGGATCTCGATGGCGACGGGGCCTTCGACGACGCCTCCGGCGTAAGCGCGAGTCTGTCGGCGGAAGATGACGCTATCCTGGATGTCGCGCTGAGGGTCACCGATGGCGAACTCAGCAACAATGCGGCGACAACGGTCACCGTCACCAACGTGGCGCCGGTGGTCACAGCGCCGGACGACGCCAACGGCCTGGAGGGCAGCGCGTTGACCTTTGGCGCCGCGAGCTTCTCCGATGCCGGCGTGCTCGACACCCATGTCGGGCTCGTTAATTGGGGCGACGGTACGCCGACGGAGCCTGGCGCCGTCACTGGAGCCGACGGCAGCGGCAGCTTCGACCTCGGCAGCCACACCTATGTCGAAGACGGCAGCTACACGGTGACCGTCACCGTCACCGACGACGACGCGGGCGAAGGCAGCGCGACCCTCACGGCTACCGTTGCCAATGCGGACCCCGTGGTGGACGCTGGCGCTGACCAGGCCACGACGGGGAGCACCAGCATCAGCCTGGCGCCTGCCACCTTCACCGACGCCGGCACTGCGGACACCCACACCGCCGAGATCGACTGGGGCGACGGCACCGTCGCGGACGGCAGCATCAGCCAGGGTGCGGGCAGCGGCAGCGTGGCCGGGACCCACAGCTACAGCCAGGCCGGTACCTACAGCGTACAGGTTACGGTGACGGACGACGACGGCGGGTCGGGCAGCGATAGCTTCCAGGTCACCGTCGACCCATCCGTCTTGGTCAATCAAACCGTGTTCGACCTCACCGCACGGGTCAAGAGCGGCAAGGTCGGGCTCAGCTGGAGCCCGGTAACGGGTGCTGATGGCTACAAGGTCTACCGATCCACGGCGGTTGGCGGCCCATACGACCTACTCGCGGCCGATCATGGGTGCAGCGGTGTCCCATGCTTCTACCTCGATGACGGTATCAGCAATGGCGTGACCTACTACTACGTGGTCACGTCCATGGCGTCGGGCGTCGAGTCGCTGCACTCCAACGAGGTTAGTGCCACGCCCATGGAGCGACGGCGGAGGCGGCGATGAGCTGGCGGCAACCTGGGTCGACCTACACGGCGCTTGCGTTGGCGTTGTTGCTGGCGCTGACGGCATCGGGCTGCCGGGATGCGGCAGAGTCCGGCGGCGAGAAGACGGAAAAGGGGCCTGCTGGAGGCGCGGTAGCTCTGAAACCTGACGTGCCCGACCCAGCCATGGCCGTAATGCTGGACGAGGCCGCTTCTAGGGCACCGCATGTCGCCGCAAAGCCGCCGGCGGTACCGGCGGAGCCAACGCGGTTCACGGTGGACACCGACGCTGGTCGCGTCTTCCTGCCGAGCCAAGGATGGAGGACCGTGGACGAGTTCCGCGACCTTTATTATAGTCGCCCACAGGATCTGCCTGGCGACATCGACCATGATGCGGTCATGGCGCTGTGGCAGCAGTCGGACCGATGACCGGTATTCGAACATGAATGAAGGGGATAGCGTGCCGACGATCTAAGATCGACACTGCTCGCGGCAGTCCTCGGCCTTGCCAGTCAGCATACCTTGGCTGTCCCAATCGACCTCGAGGAGTGGGCGCTCAAAGTGAATAGTGACCTCTACGGCACCTACTACGATCCAGCGCCCGGGTTCGTGCACGCAATTGGTTTCGATTTTACCACCGGACTCGGCACGCTCTCGCCGATCCTGGTCGGTGCCGGCGACTATTTTGTTGGCTGGTTCCTCGACCACGAGCTCAGTCAGCGCTTGAACGGCTAGTTCAACGAGACGGGGAGTACATCGGGCACGCCCGTTCCCGGCCAGGCGTGGGAGATCGACGAGCCGGGCTACGGGATGAATGGTGCCGAAGGGCCTGATGTCGGCGATATTCTATTCTTCAACTTCCTCGATTCCGACCAGTCCGTCAGCCTGTCGGACAATCTGGTGTTCGAATCCTGCGAGCGCTGCGATCGCACACGAGAAGACCCGAGTGGTGCGTTCTGCGAGACCGGCGACAATTATCAGGGCAACCAACGCTGCCCGCGCCGTGGACGATACAGCAGCGCCTCAAGCGCGGCTTCATCCACGCTCTCAGGTAGCGGCCAGGCCACGCCCTGGGCCCTCGCCACACTGATGACCTTGCCGACGGTGCCCTTGGAGAGCCCCACCGCGCGCGCGATGGTGGCATGGCTAAGCTTGGCCTCGAACTTCAGTCGCAGTATTTCGGTGATCTGTCGCATTGGAATCCTCGTCGCCGGCATCGGTGCGTCCCACAGGGTTGGATGAAACGCGCGTGATGCGGCAGAAAGTTGAGAATGCCCAGTGCATTGCGAGCGATTCCGATGCAACGTGACCAGCCATTCCACCATCGTGACCAGCCATTCCGGAAACCGACCGGAGATTGGTCACGTTGAGATCGGAATCGGCGGTCACGTTCCGTCGGAATCCGCGGTCACCTTCAAGCGGAATCGGTGGTCACGATGGGTCGGAATACGCACCGCGGTCACCCGGCGTAGCATTCATCAGTCCTCAATCGGCGAGAGTTGCCGACGGCGCCGCGTCGTCCTGCCCCGCCGTCTCCGCCGGATTGCGGATGATGACCCGGATCGGTGTCTGTGGCGGCGGCATCAGCGCTCGGTTCACACTTGGCGCTTGAGGGGCATTGAGCGCGATGCCGTGGCGATGCTCGATGATGCTGTCGGCATCGTGCACGAACCCGATCAGCGTGCCACTCTGCTCTGCCAGATAGATGTTGCCGGGCTCGATGAAGGTTGAGCCGGTATAGACCCAACCGTGGTCGTCCACCGGCTTGCCGTTCATCAAGATTAGTTCGGCTGCACGCGCTCGGTGTAGCGTGCCGTCCGCATCCCATTCCACGTGGATATCGACAGGATCACCCTGCACCGGCCTGGGATCAAAGTGATATTCGGGTAAGGTCGCGTTGTCCGGGTCGAGGCCGATCAGTATGCAGGCGAGATTGAACTCGGTCGCCGTCGTATCCAGCTCCAGCACGGCCTCATAGGCCTTGTAGCCGTTCCGTTTGACGGCTAGGTACTCGAGCAGGTCTCGCCCTTGGTCCGGACCACGCTCGAGGAAGCGGCCCGGCACGCTAAACTGGCCCATCTCCCGGTCGAGCTGGATCTGGCCGAGGCTCGGCGCCTCGGGCGGGGCGACCGTTGCTGTCTCGTCGGTCCAGGCTGCTGCCGGCCAGCTCAACAGCAGCGCGAGTACCGCCGGGTAAATCGAGCTCTTCGCTTGCGTCAATCGGTTCTCGTGCATCATTTGGCTCCAATCACAACGCGATGGGGCATCGGTGGCTGGAACGGATGCCGCTCGATGCAGGTGAAGCCGGCCTCTTCGAGCCAGTGCGCAACGGTCGCGTCGCTATGTACGCCGCCGTCGGCGGCCGTCAGCATCATATTCAGCCCGAACAAGGCCGCGAAGGCCGGGGTGCTGCCGTTCGCATCGGTCAAGACATCGCTGATGACCAGCATTCCGCCGGGTGCCAGCGCGTCACGGGCGCGATCGATCAGCGCGCGGCAGCCGGACTCGGTCTCGCGATGAAGAACGCCCGAGATCAGCACGACATCGTTGCCATCCGGCAGCACGTCCTCATTAAAGTCGCCGGGCAGCGTGGTGACGCGGTCGGAGACGCCTAACTCGTCGATGATCTCGCGCGCAATCGCGACGATGTCAGGCAGGTCCACCACGGTCGCCTGCAGCTTGGGATAACGCTGGGCGAGCAGTGCCGCATAGGTGCCCGGGCCGCCCCCGAGATCGAGTAGACGGTAACGCCCTTCCAGGTCGACGATTCCGGCCAGCGCGCGGCCGACCCCCAACGCCCGGTTGTGCATACCGCGCACGAAATGGCGGGTTTGGTCCGGATCCCGCCCCAGATAATCCTCGGCCGGGATCTGCGGCTTGCCGCTGATCAGCGCGTCACCGAGCCGAGCCCAGGTTCCATAGAGGTCGTCGCTGTAGCGCAGCGCATCGCCGAGATAACCGGGCTTGCCTGGCTCCAGAAAGGCGGCGCTGAGCGCGCTGTTCACATAGCCATCCGGCTGCGACTCCAGCAGACCTAGACCGGTACAGGCGTTCAGCATCAATCGGGTCTGCCGCTCGGCGGTGCCAAGCTCGGCGGCGATGGTCTTGGCCGTCAACTGCCGCCCGGCTAGCAACGCGAAGAGGCCCAAGCGGTTCGCGGTCAACAAGGTCTGGGCACCCCAATGGGCCGTGGATAATGCCACCAGCGGCGACGGGTCCGGGATCGGCCGTTGCTCAGTCATCGATAGGTTCCTTTACGCCGCGGTCGATGTCGCATTCCAACTGCATGTAGGCACAGCAGTGGCACATGAAGTCGCTTGAGATCTTGAGCCCCCGCTGCCGGCGAATGGCGGCATAGTCGATGTTGAGACGCTCGAAATAGTGGTGCAGGCGGTCAAAATAGTCTGGATGGTCGCGCCCGCCGGTCGGCCAGTACAATGAGTACACCGGCAGCACGCCACGCTCGCACAGCTTATCAGCGCCCTCGATGGCCAGGCTGGCAGCCTCATCCCAGCCCATCTCGTGCTCGGGCTCCAGCTCGATGCCGGCGACCATCGCCGAGTACACCCGGCCTTTACCCCAGAGCGCGACGGCTTGATCGAGTGCCTGAAGCCAACGCTCGTAGCCGACAAAACGCGCCTTGCCGGGACAGACCTTCGCGAACAGCGGTGCCGACCAGACCTCGAGATTGAAGCAGACCTGATCGACGAGACCTTCGCCTTGGAGCCGCTCCAGCCGATCCGCCGGCAGGGCGCCAGAGCCGCATGAGACCGGGAGCCGGTGCCCGTTGACCTGCTGCACGGCCTGGGCCAGTGCCAGGTAGCGGTCACCTTCCAAGGACCAGTCCTTCATCGATCCGCCGACCAGATATAGGTGGCGGATGCCGCCCTCGTCCAACGCCGCCCTCAGCGTCTCCTGCATGCGTTGGATCGCCACCGGCGACAACTCGGCCTGTTCAATCCGCTGCTCATAATGCTTGATGCGCTCGTTCGGCGCACCATAGGCGCAGAAGGTGCAGCGCAGGGAGTCGCCGTTGTCGCCCCGGTTCAGGAAATACTCGCAGCCCGGCGCGATATTGATGATCGCCATGTCGCCGTGCAGGCTGACGCCTGCTTGAGCCATTGGCAGACCGTCGCTGGTTTGCTCGCGCATCCAATGCGGCAGTGGTGTAAAGGCCACCGGCAGCTCGCGGCCATCATCATGTCGCAGCCGGTAGCCGGACAGCGCATCGCCCATCACCTGCCAGGGGGCATCGGCCGTTCCCTTGACTCGGATCAGGGTCTCGTCGGGCAGCGTCATCAGGTACGGAATCGTGACCTTGTCGTTGCCGGTCGGGTTCGGCTCGCCAGGCCTGAACCGATAGGGGTAGAAGTTTGGAAAGGCATGCTCGGCGGCAGCGCCTAGGCTGTCGCTGTAGCGGATGCCGTCGAACATCAGCTCGATCTTGAGCTGTGCGGAGGAGGGAAGGGTTGGGGCGGTCATCGTCACTCCATCGATGGGTGCGGGCGTCGATGATGCTATATGATTTAGTCGTTCGCCCAAAGCAGATTAGCGCACCGCGGAGACGCCCATGCTGTACATGCTGATCAACCGTACCCGTCCGGGCCTGACCTCTGAGCAGTATCAGGAGCTCGGCCGCCTCGCCCAGGCCTTCTACGACGAGATCCCGGACGGTCTGACGCTGATCGGAGACTGGGCCGCGGACGATCGGTCGCGGACCTTTGCGTTGTTGGAGACCGACGACCCGACCTTGATCGAGCGCATCCAGGCCCCATTCGCCGGCCTTGTGGAGATCGAGACGATTCCTGTCACGGCCGTGACCGGCTGGGGCGGCGGGGGCTGATCGTGTCGCCGCGAGCTCGCGGTGGACTGGCCATCGCCATCGCGCTGCTGATCCCGATCATTCCGTTCGTTGTTATCGGCGAGTTGCCGGGCGAGCGCTGGCTGTCCCGTGCCGACGATAACGCGCTGCTGTTCGGCGTGGCCGGTGCTGGTCTGCTGGCCGGTGACGTGCTGTTGCCGGTGCCCTCGAGCATCATCGGCACCTTGCTCGGCGCTCGGCTCGGGCTCATAGCCGGGCTGCTCTGGTGCTGGAGCGGGCTGATGCTTGGGAACCTGATCGGCTACGGCACCGGTCGGCTGCTGCTCGGTGGTCTCGGTGAACGGTTACCGCGGGCGCCGACGCTGGCGTTGCTGTTCTTGAGTCGCCCGGTGCCGGTGCTGGCCGAGGCGGCGACCTTCACGGCCGGCGCTGAAAGGCTCGCCATGGTGCCGTTTATTGCCATCTGTGGCGCCGGTAACCTGGTCTATGCCCTCGCCCTGACCGGCAGCGGCGCCGCGCTGCTGCCGGCCGGGCTGGCTGGGCCAGGACTGATCGTACCGTTGGCGGTGCCGGCGCTTGGCTGGCTGATATGGCGCTGGCTCAAGAGTAGGCATAGCGGTTGATTCGTGCCAGGGCTGAGCCGACCCGGCGCGTCGGTGATCACCCGCGCCTGCCCTGTCGCAATCTCAGGTGATGGCTTGAAGCTCGCGACCGCGATCGCACGTATCCAGTCCCTGGCAGCGCGGTGGCGTCATTATCCGTTGCCGCGGCCCGGTCTGCACCTGCGTTTCATGCTGCCGTTGGTCGGTGTCTTCATGATTGCGGCATTGCTTGGTTGGTGGGCGAGTTCGCGGTTGTTGGCGACGACCTTGGAGGCGCGGCAGCAGGCCTTGGTCGAGCGCACCGCCGAGCTGCTCGCTGGCGGACTGTTCCCGCTGACCCCGGAGCTGCTGGAGCGGGTTGCGCTGCTCACCGATGCGCGCGTATTCCTTCTTGATGCCGGCGGTCGGCCGCTCTCGATCAGTCCGCACATGGCGGTGCTCCCGAGCCTGAAGGAGCTCGAAAGCGGCATCGTGGATAGCGGTGGTGAGCCGCAGATCGTCGCTGTCCGACCCCTCGGGAAGGCGCCGCCGAGCGGAGCAGCTCGGATCGCCGTTACCATCTCCCTAGCGCACGTTCGAGCTGCGGTGAATCAGGCGGCATTGACCCTTGGGCTCGTGGCCGTGCTAGCGGTCTTCCTGTTGTCATGGCTGGCCCATCGGCTGGCTGCTGGCGTTACCAAGCCGCTCGACGCATTGATCCGCATGGCCGCACGTATCGCCGCTGGCGAGCGCGAGCTGGCGGCCCCGGTCGAGCCCGGTCCGCAGGAGATCGCCGCGCTCGCCGATGCGCTCGAGCATATGGTCACGCGGCTCCGCGAGACCGAGGCCGAGGCAGCGCGCCAGGCGCGCCTGGCCGGTCTTGGTGCGATGGCGGCGCGTGTTGCTCATGAGGTGCGCAATCCGCTGACGGCGATGACCATGCAGCTGCAGCTGCTGCGCGAGGACCTGCCAACCGAGCGTCGCAGGGATGTCGATGCGCTGCTGAACGAGGCGCGGCGCCTTGCGTTGCTCGTCGATGGCATCGTCGATCATGGTCGACCGCTGCGCCTGCAGCCCCGGCCGACCGATCTGAACCGCCTCGCTGCCGATGTCTCGAGTCTGTTTGCGCCGCAGATGCGGCATCGCCAGATCCTGCTGGAGCGCGACCTCGATGAGGGATTGCCATTACTGGACCTCGATCCGGATCGCACCAAGCAGATGCTGGTCAACCTGCTCGTCAATGCGCGCGACGCCCTGCCGAACGGCGGCCACATATGCCTTGCCACGACGGCTGACAGCGATAGCGCGATGCTTTCCGTTGAAGACTCAGGTCCCGGACTGCCCGAGGAACGATTCGCCGCGATTCTGTCTGGCCATGCCGGGCATGAGGGTTTCGGTCTGCGCATGACCGCACAGCTGGCTGGCGCGCAGGGCGCAACATTGGCGACGATGCCGTCCACTCTCGGCGGAGCAGCTCTGGTGCTGCGATTCTCCCTGTCCAGTCCCGATGCCAAATGAGACGATCCATGAGTCGTGTGCTGATTGCCGATGATGAGCCCGGTATCTGCAGCGCCTTCGCCGCAATGCTGGCCCGGGACGGCCACGAGGCACTGATCGCCGCGAATGGCGCGGAGGCCGTGACTCGCGTTACCCGGGAGACGCTGGACGCCGTGTTCCTCGACGTCCGGATGCCCGGTATGGACGGCCTCGAGGCCCTTGCGCGCATACGGGATTTGCAGCCACAGCTTCCGGTCATCGTCATGACCGCCTTCGGTACGGTGGAAACGGCGCTAACCGCCGTGCGCAATGGCGCTTTCGACTATCTCGGCAAGCCGCTGGAGCTCGATCAGGTTCGTGCCGTCCTTGAACGTGCGCTGCGCGCGGGTGCGGCCGACGCCTCGGTATCTGAGCAAGCAGCCACCGGTGAGGCCACTGATGATGAGCTGGTCGGCCGAGGACCTGCGATGCAATCCCTGTTCAAACGCATAGCCGTGCTCACGGACACGGCGATGACGGTGCTGATCCTCGGGGAGAGCGGTGTTGGTAAAGAACTGGTCGCACGCACGCTGCACCGCCTCGGCCGTCATCGGGAAGCGCCGTTCGTCGCCGTCAATTGTGCGGCGATCCCCGAGGCCCTATTGGAGAGCGAGCTGTTTGGCCATGCCCGCGGTGCGTTTTCGGGGGCCGTCGAGACCCGCGCCGGTCGGCTCGAGGCGGCTGGAGCCGGCACCTTGCTGCTCGACGAGGTGGGCGAGCTGCCTCCAGTCCTGCAGGGCAAGCTGCTGCGCGTGCTGCAAGAACGCCAGTTCGAACCCGTTGGCGAGCACCGCCCGCGAGCGTTGAAGGCTCGGGTGCTCGCGGCGACGAATCGCGATCTCGCGCTTGAGGTCGAGGCCGGGCGCTTTCGGGATGATCTCTACCATCGCTTGAATGCGATTAGCCTACGGGTTCCGCCGCTGCGTGAGCGTCCCGAAGACATCCCGGTCTTGGCTGAGCGGATCCTCGCTCGAATCGCTGCCGATCTCGGTCGTCGGCCCCTCTACCTTGAGCCGGACGCTCTGGCGATGCTCACAGCGCACCCGTGGCCCGGTAACGTGCGCGAGCTTCAGCATCTGCTCAGCCGCTCGGCGCTGCTCGCCCGCGGGCCCAGCCTCGGTGCCACAGATCTCCTCCTCGACAACGACGAAAGGTCGGCAGGCGGTGTCGTGGACCCGTTCTCACGCCTCGAGCAGAGTGTCAGGGCTGCTCTGGCGTCCCTGCTTGCTGCGCCGCAGCCGCCGGAGGACCCGTTTCACCGCATCGTGCGCCGGGTCGAGCGGGAGCTCATCGATGCGGCGCTGCAGCGGTGCAATGGCAGCCAGGTCGGCGCATCCCAGCTGTTGGGCTTGCACCGCACGACATTGCGCAAGCGGCTTCAAGACCATGACTGAGAGTCGCCTCCCCAAGGCGTCTGTCGCCATCGTGTACAGGCGAAGCCGCTTACCGTTTCATTAACCGACACGCTTTCGGATCAGCGCCGGGCTTCATGGTGGCCGACAAACCGACCAACAGTGTGCCATCTCATTGAAATAGTCATGGATATCCCTTTATGCGATGACCGGCCAACGAACATGGCGCGTCCTGTGCTCTACTGGGCGTGAGCGGCTGCAGGTGCTACCGGCTCACCTGTCCGTATCCCCTTCGCGGGCAGGTCTACGACTGCCGCCCCACACGGCGACCGTATTCTTCTTGTTCGGTGTGCCGCCGCTAACAAAATCACCTGCAGCTCGCTTATCATTGTGCGCGGGCTCTGAGCGCCCGCTGCCGTTTTCTTATGGCATGTTTTCGCCGCTAAGAAGGGAACAGCGCTAGCCAAAAGGCCCATTAGACACGATCGATCGAGACCGGAGAGTCCACTGAGACAGCACAGTCCAGATCCGCCCGACGCAACCGGTGTTTGGATCGCCGGCGCTTGTGGCGATATCGCTGCGACGGTGGTCGCTGGTGCCCGTGCGATAGCCCGCGGTGCCAGTGAAGCAACGGGTCTGACGACCGCCCAACCGCCCTTCAGCGAGATGGGTCTCGCCGATATCGCCGATCTCTGCTTCGGCGGTGCCGAGATCAACGACCGGCCGCTGGCAGAGTCGATTGCTGCGCTGCATGCGCGCTCGCGCACCCTCGATCACGAGCGGCTCGAGCTGATCCAGCCTGATGTCGCTGCGGTCGAGACCGATATTCTGCGTCTGCCCGATGCCGGGGACTTGTCTCTTCCCGCGCTGATCGATCGGCTGCGCGCCGCAATCCGTGTCTTTCGCGAGGGACATGACCTTGCGCGGGTCATCGTCGTCAACCTGATCTCGGCCGGCCCGGAGCCTGAGCCATCGACGCAGCACGAGACCCTGGCCGGTCTCGACGCCCTGATCGCCTCCGATCGGCGTGAGTTCGTGACCCCAAGCCTTTGCTATGCCTACGCGGCACTCCGGGAAGGCTGCCCTTATATCAATTTTACGCCGAACCCGGGTACCGAGTTTGGCGCGATTGCCGAGCTGGCGACGCAGACCGGTCTGCCGTTTTACGGCGACGACGGGAAGACCGGCGAGACCTTGGTCAAGACCGCTTTGGCGCCGATGTTCTCGGCCCGCAACCTGAAGGTCCTGAGCTGGGAGGGTGTGAACCTGCTCGGCAACGCCGATGGCCGTGCGCTGGATGATCCGCTCAATCGCCAGGCGAAGCTGCGCAACAAGGAGCAGGTGCTCGCGAGCATCCTCGGCTATGCACCGCATGCTGGCGTGTCGATCAACTACGTCCCATCCCTCGGCGATTGGAAGACTGCCTGGGATCTGATCCACTTCCAAGGGTTCCTGGATGTGCCGATGACGATGCAGTTCACGTGGCAGGGCTGTGATTCGATCCTGGCCGCGCCGCTCGTGCTGGACCTTGTCCGGCTTGCTGATTTTGCGCAGCGTCGAGGCGAGCAGGGACACATGACGCAGCTTGCCTGCTTCTTCAAGCATCCCCTCGGCGTTGACGAAATGGCGCTTCCGCGCCAGTTGGATATGCTGCAGGAGTATGCCCTACACCATGTCGAGCGAGGCTAACGGCGCCCGCCCGGCGACGGTCGGGCTGCTGGCAGCGGTGACCGCTGTCGGCCTCGACCTGTTGGTACGGCCACGCTTGGGGCCGGTGCTGGCGCCAGTGTCGGCCTTGCTGGCGGCGCTTGGCGCTGGATTGTTCGTTCTGCTGCCGCCGCTGGAAGCAAGACAGGCGCCGCTGCGAGGCCTATTTTCAGTAGCCGTGCTGACGGCACTGTTGGCCGGCCTATTGCAGTGGGTTTTGGGGCCACCGCTCGCAGCGGCCGCGATCGTCCTCGGTGCTGCGTTGACGGCGTTGCTGCTGTTTTGTACAGGTGCCTTAGTCCTGCTTGCGCCGCCGCCTTGGCGCCGAGCGGCGCATGGTCTTGCGCTCGGTGCCCTGCTCGTACTGGCGCTCACTCCAGTCTGGCTCGCCGGCTGGCTCGACGCGCTATCGCGCTGGTCTTCGGCCATCGATGCATTGATTGCCTTGAATCCGCTGACGGCGCTGGCCGTGGCCGGACAAACGGATTATCTGCGCATGGATTGGTTCTACCGACACTCACCGCTCGGTAGCCTCCGTTTCGATTACCCAAGGCCGATGTTGTTGCTTGTGGGCTATAGTCTGCTTGCGCTCGCGCTTGGCCTGGCTCTTTTTCGCCGTCGGCATCGACAGCCACCGTTAAACAGGTCGTGACCTACTGGCGCTTGAGGCAGCCGGCATTGTTCCATCACTAATCGACGAGGACTCTGTGATGCATCGAATGACGACCTTGCTCTGCGTGCTAGCGCTCACGGCTTCGCTGACCGCCCCAACCTTGGCTGCGGCTGCAACCGATGAAGAAGCGGCTGCGAATGCGACCACCGATCTCGATCCCGAGCTCGAGGCCGAGCTCGGCCGCGCCATCGACCTTGGGATCACCTATCTGCGCGGCCAACAAGCCGATGACGGTGCCTGGTCCGACTCCGTGGGCGTGACCGCATTGGCATTGCGAGCGCAGCTCGAATCGCCGCAGGCTATGCCCGGCGATGATCCGATGATCGAGAAGGGGGTCGCGTTCATCCTCAAGCACGTCAATGACGACGGCTCGATCAGCGAGACCAACCATAACCGAAATTACAATACCGCCGTTGCCATGACGACGCTTGCGGCGACTGGCGAACCGAAATACGAGGCCGTCATCGCCGATGCGCAGCGCTTTCTGCAGGGGCTGCAGCTCGATGAAGCCGACGGCTACGAGCCCAGCCATAACTACTATGGCGGCATCGGCTACGGGGGCGATGAACGGCCGGACTTGTCCAATCTCTATATGGCCCTGGAGGCGATGAAGGCGACCGACTTGGACCCGGACGACCCGCTCTGGGATAAGGCATTGACCTTTGTCACCCGCTCCCAGAACAACAGCGAGACCAACGATATCGAGGTTAGCGTGGATGACGGCGGCTTTGCGTATATGCCCAACTACAGCCCGCATGGCGAGGGTCGCTCTTATGGAGGCATGACTAGCGCGGGCCTTCTGAGCTTGCTGTTCGCCGGCGTCGACAAGACCGATCCCAGGGTGCAGGCGGCCTATGATTGGATTCGTGCCAATTACACGGTGGAGACGAATCCGAACGCGACAGGCAAGCAGGGCTTGTTCTATTACTACAACGCCTTTGCAAAGGCGATGGCCGCGTACGGCGAGCCGCTGGTGACCGATACCGACGGTGTCAGCCACGATTGGCGTCGCGATCTCGGTAAGCGGCTATTGGCGCTGCAAGATGCGGACGGCTCTTGGGTCAACAAGGACTCCAGCCGCTGGTGGGAAGGTGACCCGAACCTGGTCACAAGCTGGAGCCTGATCGCGTTGAACCATATCCACGGCCGCTGAGCCGCTCCCTCTAAGACACCCGTTGAGCCGGTGCGTCGCATTGCGTCGGGGCTAATGATCTGCGGCCTGGTTGGGTCATCCTCAGCCGCCAGCCTGGACATCATCCCGCTGTGGGACGGTTTGTTCGTTGCGGGTGCGCCGGTGGAACTGCAGGCGCTGGTCGGCAGCGATACTGGTGGTGCGGCGAGAATCGTGGTCACGAGCGACGATTATCGGCTCGATTACAGCTTTGAGATCGAGGCCGGCGAGCCGCTCCGGCTTGCGCTCCCGCTACGCCCCGGCCTATCGGGTCGGGTCAAGGCTGCTGTTGAGCTGCCGGACGGTAGTCGCCTCATTGAGTCGCTGACGCTGACCCGTGAACCGAGGGCCGTTACCGTCACTAGCAGCGCGCGGCTGCCGCTAACCGGCTCTGGCTATGGTCCTATTGGTAGACTGGTGCTGACGCCATCCAGGCTGGCAGCGCTGAACGGCGATCAGAGTGCTGCCCTCGCAGCCTATCTCGCCCGCTGCGGTGGGCTCGTCGTACCGGGCGCCAGTGCACAAGGGCTTGCGCTGTTGCGGGCCGCTGCCGGCTGTGGTGGTGCCGGGATTAGGGCTAATGTCTCCGCGTCGCTCCCGACCGTACAGTCGGTGCTGTTGCCGGCGGCGCCGGAGTCTAATCCGCAACGGTCAATCCTGCTGTTGCTTATCCCCTATCTGCTCTTCCTGTTGGGGGTTGCGACATTGCGCCGGCTTGGGATCTGGCTACTCGCGGTGCCGGCCGGCGCGGCCTTGGTCATCGCCGCCGCACTTCCAGCAGTGACTGGTGGAATCACTGCCAGCACGATCGCAGTGATGCATGCCGGCGACACCACCATGCGCTGGCGCGCTTGGCTCCTCGCCGATGGCGGAGCGGGCCGCGAGCGGCTGCCGCTTGCCTCTGGCACGGAGGTGCCCCGTGCGCTGGATGGCGGTCCTGTCGAGCTGGTGAGGTCCGCTGAGGACGCAACGCCAGCCCTAGTGCTACCAACGAGGCTGCTTCACCAACGTCGTTTCGAGCTCGCTGGCATCGCGCCTGCGCCCTGGTCGTTCCGGGCTCACCTTACCCGGGACCTTGTTCATCTTGTCAATGAGAGCAACGAGGTAATGCCGGCTGGATGGCTATGGACTGGCGACAGGGCCTTGTCGTTACCACCGCTGGCTGCAGGAGCGGGCATGGAGGCCGATATCGGCAGTGCTGTGACGGCGGGAGGACGGCGCCCCGACCACGACATCCCTTGCCCGCTGGAGGGGCTGGTGGATGCATCCGGTCCGGCATTACTGTTGCCGCTGGCGAACGAACCGCTGCTCGGCAACCAGGGCTGGCTGATCATCGAGCTGTCTCCGGCCATTGCCGAGGCATGAGCCCCTATCGAGTCGCGCTCATCGGTGGTCTCTTGTATGGGCTGCCCTGGGCCGCCTGGATCGTCGGCGGGTTGGCTCCAAGTCCCAACACGGGCCGCGACCTGAGCGCCATTGCCCTCAGCTTGCCGCTGGTGCAGCTCACGGCACTTGTGCTGTTGTTACCAGGGCTCCTGGACGATCGGCTCGGCAACGGGCTTGCTGCAGCATTGCTGACGCTGATGATACCCTGGCCAATACTGCCGGTTCTGCACGCAGCGGGCGTCGGGAACGGGCTGCTGTTGCTCGGTCAAGCCACTTCCATATTCGGCGGTCTGTTGTTGGCCTTCCTCTATCGAGTATTGCGTCGAGCTGCGCGGTTCTCGGCTGAAGCCGGGTTTGCTGGCACGCTGCAGCTCGCCGTGCTCTTGGCGGTGGTGGTTTACGGGCCTGCGCTGCTGGGGATGGCGCGATGAGGTCGAACCTTGACGAGAACCTTGGGCGGCTGCTCAATCGGCTGCGTTGGCGCTTGCGATTCAGAGACTTGCGTCGCGACCTGCGTAGGGGTTTGAGCGTTGCCGCAGCAGTGCTTGGGGCAGGCGCGTTGCTGTATCTTGAACTGGGCTGGCCCAAGACATCGATCACGATCGGTATCGGTGGGCTGACTGTCTTGGCCTCATTGCTGCCGGCCCTGTGCCGCCTGCACGGCGGCAGCCCGAGCTTCAATGAGACCCTCCGCTTCGCGGATAGCGCAGCTGCAGCCAACGCGCTGCTCCTGACTGCACGAGAATCATCGGACGCAGTATCAGATATCGCAACGCGGCTGATCCGAGCGCAGGCAGCCGCAGCGCTGCCGGAGTGGCGCCATCGACTGCGGCGGCTGCCATTGGGACCCCTGCCGGTGACATTGCTGCCGCCCGCGCTGGTATTCTTGGCGGCGGCATTGCTGCTTGCTGCCATTGCCGATGCGCAAAGCGACCTCGGAGATGCCTCCTTGGCGAGCCCTGAGGCGCCTGCGGCTGGCCCGCTTCCGGCCTCTCCAATCGCGGCGTTGGACGCGGCGATCGCCCGCCTCAAGGCCGACCAAAGCCGCTCAGCAAAGCAGAAGGATCGTATTCGATCGCAGAACGATGCGAGCGCTGACGCGACATCGGCTGCTGGAGCAGCCGCGATATCGGCTCCGGCCGCTGCGGCAGAGGATCTAGGCGCGCCTGCGCCTGCAGGGGTGGCCGGCGATCCACCTCGGGCTCGAGGCCCGCTTGCGACAATGACGTTGTCGCCCGGCGGCGGGGCCGGCGCTGCGCTGGGAACATCCGTGCCTTCGACGAAGGCTGCTCCGGCTAATGCCATCGAAACTGCGCCGATCACCCCGATACCGGTCGACCGCGAGGGCAGGCAGGCGGCGAACGCCACCGGTGGCGGCTTCTCGTTGCTGGCTTCTGGATCATTCGACTCGGCGCGCGCAATGACGCAGCCAACGATCCCACGGCCTACGGCGCCGCCTCGCTCGGCTAGTGCGCTGGACCCTGCCCGTCGTGCACTGGTCTCACGTTACCATACCCTGCTGGGCGCGGGATCAAGATGATTGGCCGGCGTGCACCGAATAGGCCCGTTCGCCTGATGCGTCTAGCGCTCGGCGGCCGGATCGCTGGGCCTGGAAGCGCCTTCGAGAGCAGACGCTTCCGGCTGCACCTTGTGAGTCTTTCAATGCAACGACAGGCACGGCCCTTCGGATGAGAGCCAGTGACAACCCGGAACGGATCGTTCGGCAAGCCGCCGAGGAGATCGGTGCGCTGTGCGATGCGCTGGCCGCTGCCATCGTCGGCCAGCGAGCCTTGATTGAGCAGTTGCTGTGTGCGGTGCTGGCCGGGGGGCATGTGCTGCTGGAAGGGCTTCCGGGGCTGGGCAAGACCCACCTCGCAAAGGGCTTGGCTCGGGTGCTCGGTGTCTCGGTAGGACGGGTGCAATGCACGCCGGACCTAATGCCGGCGGACGTCACCGGCAGCGAGCTATTGCACCGCGGCGATGGCGAGGAGGCGCTGCGTTTCGCGCCAGGTCCTGTATTCGCCAACCTGGTCCTGGTCGACGAGATCAATCGGGCGACGCCGAAGACCCAGGCGGCGCTGCTGGAGGCGATGCAGGAGGGACAGGTCACGCAGGGTGGTTGCAGTCATGCACTGCCACAGCCGTTCTGGGTCATCGCGACGCAGAATCCGATCGAAATCGAAGGGACCTACCCGCTGCCGGAGGCACAGCTCGACCGTTTCGCCGTGCAGCTGGATCTGGGCTTTCCGGACGCCGACGGGTTGTTGGCACTCCTTGATGTTGCATTGGACGCGGAGCCGGCCGAGACCCTGCCGCCGGTGCTGGACAGTGAGCAGCTAGTCGGTCTGCTGGCCCTCGCGCGCGTCCCGCTGATCGCGGCACCGGTGCGGCGTGCGGCCGTGGACCTCGTCCTCGCGACCCATGCCGCAGCCGGACCGGCCGCAGCGCTGCGGTATGGAGCGAGCCCGCGCGCCTTGCAGGCGTTGCTGCGCGGCGCACGAGTGCGGGCGCTGATGCACGCCCGCGCCCATGTGAGTCTTGACGATCTGCAAGCCCTAGCGCTGCCCTGCCTGAGACATCGTGTCGTGCTCGGCATGGATGCGGCGCTGGCTGGCACCAACAAATCCGATGTGCTGGTGGCGGTCCTCGCCGACTGGCGCAGGCGTCTCGATCACCAGTCGAGATGATCAATAGCGGGCCAGCCACTCCGTTGGCTGCAGTCGATGCACAGCGGCTACGCCGGCTCGCGTCGTTTGTCGTCAGCTTGTTGGCTGGCCGACCTTTGCACCATGGCGGACCGTTGCATGACCTGCGACCCGCTGCGAGCGGACTGGAATTCATCGATCATCGCGATTTCATCGCCGGTGATGATCCGCGCGGCATCGACTGGCGAGCCAGTGCGCGCCGACGGCAACCGCTCGTTCGCCGCTACCGCGATGAGCGCGCCAGCGACTGGCTAATCCTGCTTGATCGCAGCGCGTCCATGGATGCCTCGGCGGGCGTTTGGTCTTTGGCGGTTCAGCTCGCCGCTGGACTTGCCTTCGTGCCAATGCAGCTCGGCCATCGCACGCTGGTCGCTCTATTCAGCGATCGGCTCGATGCCTGGTCGTCGATTGGTCGCAGTGAAACCGCTTACTTGGCTCAGCGCCGGCTGTTGGCCACTGCCATGGCAAGACAATGCGGCGGTGCCTCCCGGCCCGAGGCGGCCTTGCCACTGACCGAGCGGGGGAGTCGAGTCTTGCTGATCAGCGATGGGCTGCGCCAGGATGCGATGGTGCCAGCGCTAGCCCGACTTAGGTCTGCCGCTGGCGGGCTGGAGATGATCCAGGTGCAAGGACCCTTGCCGGAATTGGACGGGCCTGTGACAGCAGTGGATATCGAGAACGGTAGCGAACGCGTGCTGATGGGCGATACGGCCACGCGCGCGGAGGCCGTCAAGGCCAGAACGGAACTGGATGCCGCGCTGACCGAGGGCTGCCGCAGGCTTCGGGTGCCGCTTAGTCGGGCTCGGCCTGGCGACGACTGGGATCGGGTCTTGCTAAGGCATCTCTTGCGCCACCCGCGGCCGGCCGTGGGCAACGGTGATGTGTCACTGGCTCAAGAGCGAGCCCGAGCAGTCCAATGATCGGGGCGACAGCGCCAGCCTGGCTGCTAGGGCTGCTACTGTTTCCGCTCCTGCGCGAGCTACATCGGCGGCGGGGCTCACAACTGCGGATACCGGTGCCAGCGCTGTTCCTGTGGCGCGGTGCGCCGAGTATGGAGCGCTCCGGCTACCGCCGCGCCCGGCCGGACCCGATCTGGCGGCGACGGGCGCTGCTGCTCGGGTTGCTGCTGTTGGCCTTGGCCGGACCGGTCTGGAGGGCTCAACCGTTAGGGCCTAGCATGGCGATGATGCCTCGTTCGGGCGCGTTACCTGAGGATGTGAATCTCGCGGTTGCTGCATTATCGGCGCGGCCCGCGCTGATCCGGCCGGAGATGTTGGCGGTGCGTGTGACGCTGAGCGGCGACTTTTCGGCGGCCGGGCCGCGGATGCTCCAGGTGCGGCTCGACGGGCGCGAGCTGCTGCGGCAAGCCGTTGACCGCGAGGCTGGCAAGAGTTGGGCAGCCGTGCTCGAAATTCCACGGCCGATGGAGGATGGTGCTGCAGCCGCATTGCAGGCCCGGCTCCTGTTCGCCGATACGGGATCGATGGACGACAGGCTGACGCTGGACCTTGGGCCGCTGCGGCGGCTTTCGGTTCGGCTCGATCCGCGCTGCGCTGATCCAATGAGGGCTGCGCTGGAGGCGACTGGGCGAATCGACCAGGGTCTCGCTGCTGCACCCGAGCTTCAGATCCGCTGCGGCGGTAGCTCGCCGCCCTCGAGCGCTGGCGGTGCACCTCTGCTGTGGTTCGCGGCACCTGCCGAGGGAGCGCGGTCCGTGACGCCCCCGCTCTGGACGGTGCCGGACGCCGAACGTCCAGGCTTTGAGATCGGACCCGGATGGCGGGCGGTATCGCCAAACCCAATGCCGCCGGGCGACGTGCTCCTCATCGGTAATGGACAGCCGTTGATCATCGCCCAGGGGGAGCCAAAGCGGTTATTGGTATTGCTCGATATCGCCGATCCACAGCTCGCGGCAGGCGCCGAGCTGCCGCTGCTGCTGGACTGGCTCATCGCTCGGCTGACCGGTACGCTGGCGACCGACGGCGTCGTTGCTGCGTCGCTGACGGCCGCCGAGCGGATGCAAGATCTTGAGAGGTCATCGGCGGCGCTGATGACGAGGCGATCGGCATTGGATCTTGCGTTCATTCCGCTCCTTCCCGCTCTGATCTTGGCGATGCTCGAGGCCATCACGGGCGGCCGCCGGTGGTCTCGATGAAGGGAACAGATCGGTTGTTCCGGTTGGGCATGCTGCTGGTCGCCGCGCTGATTGGCGCCGCGCTGGCCGATCCACCGCTACCCGGTCTGCACGGCCCGTCACATCTGGTCGTCCTGTTGGACGACTCGGCGAGTCTCGGCAGTGCTCGAGTCGACGCCGCCTGGCAGAGGCTGCGCCCGATGTTGGAGAAGCTGCCCGGCAGCAGCCTGGTCACGTTGATCCGTGTCGGCGCCGATCCGGCCGTCGAGCTGAACGCCGTTGAGATCGAAGACCTGCACCTGTCCACCCGGCCACCGCGGAGCTTGCCGCTGCCGAAGCTCGGGACCGATCTTTCCGCGGCGCTGCAAGAGGCTCGAGACCTAGCGCGAGCCCACCCGGATCAGCCCCCACCGCGGTTGTTGGTCGTCTCAGATGGCCGGGCGACGGAAGGTGATACGGCTGCGGCGCTGCAAGACCTCGAAGAGGCGGGCTTGAGCCCATTGTGGTGGGATCTCGGCGCCGATGCTGGTGCCGATGCCTGGATCGAGCGTTTGCAGGCTCCAAGGCGACTTCCGGCGGCTCGGCGACTACCCCTGCGCATTGTCGCCGGCAGCAACGCTGACAGTGCTATTGATGGTCGACTCACCGTCATCCTGGGCGGGGAGGCGATCATGGAGCGGGAGGCTCGTATCGAGCCGGACGAAATGCTTGTGCTCGATCTCACGCTGCCGCCGCTGGAGGCCGGTAGGCATATGTTGACGGCCAGACTGGAGACGTCCCTCGGCGGCGATGCGCTGCCGACCAACAATACGGCCGAAGCACTGGTCGAGGTCGCCGGCGCGCCGCTCGTGCTGGTGCTGTCGGAAGCCACCGGCGGCAGCGCGCTCGCTGCTGGATTGACCGCCGGTGGCTGGCGTGTCGAGACGCCGCTGCCTGATGACCTCGGGGCGAGCGATCTCAGGCGGGCGGCCGTGCTGATCCTGGATTCATTGCCGGCCACGGCCCTGTCGTCGAGTCAGTGGCGAGAGGTCGGTGTCGCTGTCACCGGCACAGGTACTGGTCTTGTCGTGCTCGGTGGACCGGGCACCTTCGCGGCAGGAGGTTATCGCGGGTCGTCGTTGGAAACGCTGCTACCGGTCACGAGTGAGCCACCCAAGTATCTGCCGGCAGCGGCATTGCTGTTTGCATTAGACCACTCCGGCAGCATGGGGCAGCCGACCCAGGACGGTTCCAGGCTTGCGCTGGCTCGACAGGCGGTCGTGCAGGCAGCGGCTCTGCTTGGACCGCGGGACTGGGCCGGGCTGCTCGGCTTCACCGCCGATGCGCAGCTGCTGCTGCCGATTGCTGCGCGCGCAAATCAGTCCGCTGCCTTCGCTAGCGCCGCCGCCATTCCGCCGGGTGGTGGCACGCGGCTCGCGCCGGCAGTGGATAAAGCGCTTGACGCGCTGAGCCGGGTGCCGATGGACCAGAGGCTGCTCGTCCTGATTAG
Organism: Halochromatium glycolicum; assembly: GCF_016584085.1. GTDB lineage: Bacteria > Pseudomonadota > Gammaproteobacteria > Chromatiales > Chromatiaceae > Lamprobacter > Lamprobacter glycolicus. The sequence goes on from NZ_NRSJ01000001.1 coordinate 52,105, forward strand.
CGACGGCCAAATCGCGGGTGCAGCAACCAGCGAAGACGGTGCGTCCGGCTCCGCAACCGATGTGACGGCCTTGGGCAGGCAGCTGGCCGCCGCCGACATCAATCTGATCGCGATCGGTGTCGGAGATGCTGAGCGGCTGCTGCCGCTGAGCCGGCTCGCCACGGCTGCTGGAGGGAACTTTCATGCGGCCGTTAGCGGTGTGGCGTTGCCGCAACTCGTCGATGTGGAGGTCCGTCAGCAACGGGACGGGGCCCGGGGCGGACCGGTCCGTCCTGTTCAGGCCGAGCCGCTGCCGTTTCCGTTCGAGATCGATTCCGATTGGCCTGCACTCCTCGACTATGCCATTACGACAGCACGGCCCTCTGCAGCGGTGCCGCTGCGAGCTCCGAATGGTGATCCGCTGCTAGCCTGGCACCATGCTGGTGTCGGTCGGGTTGCCGTGCTGACGGCTGGCATCGGGCCTTGGGCGCCGGACTGGCACCGCTGGTCGCAGCTGCCGGCTCTGCTCAGCAGATTGCTCGGCTGGGCCGCTGACAATGATGAGGTTGATGAGCTGACCATGCGACTAGCCCATGGGCCGGCAGCGCTGCGGCTTCAGGTTGATGCTGCCGACGCCGGCGGCCGCTGGTCTGGCGCAGGCCTGCTCCGATGGGAGGTCCGGGACCCCGCCGGACGCTGGCGACGGGGCTTGTCTCCACCCAAGGCTCCCGGCCGGTTCGAGCTGAGGGTACAGGCGCCTGTTGCTGGCCGTTATGATCTCGAGCTGATGCTTGACGGACAGTATTGGCGCGGCAGTATCCATCACTCGCCTCGCGTCGAGCTGCTGCTGTCACGGCAGCAGACCGAGGCCCGCGCGCGGTTTGCGACCCTTTCCCGTTGGGAGCCGGCAGACGGCGTCGCCGCAATCGCCGGGCCGGCCGCCAGCGCTCGAGTTGCGCTGATCGTCAGCGCGGCGCTGTTGTTCTTGGCATTGCTGGTGAGAGAGCGTTTTGGGCCGCACGATCTACGGTGATGCCGAGCGCTGCGTCGCGAGCCAGTGATCTCGAACAGTGGTCGGCGCCCTAGCCGCGGAATGCTTGCGCCCATGTCATTCATCTCGATCTTTCGCACTGAGCCCTTAATCGTTTGCATACACTCTTGTTAATGCTCATGCTTGGCGGCCCGATGATCCGTTCTAGGGTCCTGCCTTGCCTCTGTCTTGGCGCGAGAGCCTTTTCGTCGCAATGATTACCGACGGCAAGCACACTCGATCAGATGCGCATCGCTTACAGTACCAACGCCTATACCCGATATGAGCTCGCCACGGCCTGCGACCGCATCGCTGCCCTCGGCTTCGATGGCCTCGAGATCCTCTGCGATCGGCCACATTGGTTTCCCGGTGAGACGACGATGGCCGAGGCCGATCAGCTGCGCGCCCGCTTGCTTGAACTGGGTTTGTCCGTCAGCAACCTGAACGCGAATACGGCCAACGGCTTTTTCGACCCGCCCCCGCCTGAGACCGTCTTCGAGCCCTCCCTGTCCAGTGCCGATCCCGAGCGGCGGCGCTGGCGGCTCAATTACAGTATCGAGGCACTGAGGCTTGCTGCCCGCGTTGGCGCTCGCAATATCAGTATCACTTCCGGTCGGCCGGAATCCGGGGGCACGCCAAGGCAGGGTATCGAGCTATTCGTGGACAGCCTGAAACGGCTGTGCGACGCGGCCGAGCCTATGGGCGTGCGTGTTGGCGTCGAATACGAGCCGGGCCTGCTCGTCGAGTGCGCGTCCGAGTTGGCCGAGGTCATCGACCGGGTTGGCTCGGCACTACTCGGGGCCAACCTCGACATTGGGCATTCGTGGCTAGCTCGGGAGGAACCGGCAACCGTCGCGGCCCTACTGAACAGGCGCGTCTGGAACGTCCATATCGAGGATATCGCCGCGTACAAGCATTTCCACCTGGTGCCCGGGGAGGGGGATCTTCCCATTGAGCTTTGGCTGGATGCACTGAGCGAGGCCGGTTTTGGCGGTTTGCACACGGTCGAGCTCTACACCTATGCCGAGGCGCCTGATGAAGCTGGACGCAGCGCGATCGCCTATCTGCGTCGAATCGCCGCGCAGCGAGCGAAGGCGGCCGGACGATGATGGTGTCCTGGGCGTGGCTGCGCCCCTGGATGGAACTGGTGCGTCTGCCGGCCTTATTCTCGGCTTGGTCGAACATCATCGCCGCGCATCTGGTCGCGACTGACGGCGCCCTCGACGCTCGGATGCTTGCTGTGCAGCTGGGCATCACGACCTGTCTGTACTGGGCCGGGATGATTCTGAACGATTGCTTCGACTTGGCTGAGGATCGTCGTGAGCGGCCCAATCGACCGCTGCCCTCCGGCCGGATACGGCCGACCTCGGCTTGGTTGGCAGGGGGCGCCCTCCTGCTTGTCGGTCTTATCCTCGGCGCTGCTGCGGGGCTGGTACCGCTGCTAGTCTCGGGGTTGCTAGGGTTGGCCGTGGTTGCCTACGACGCTTGGCTCAAGCATCGGCAAAGCGGCCCGCTGGCGATGGGCCTGTGTCGCTATCTGAACTGGCTGTTGGGCCTGAGCGCGGCGCCGATTCTGCTGCCCTCGTTGCTGCTGCCGATACCGATCCTGCTCTATACGGTAGCGGTGACCGTTCTGAGCTGTGCCGAGACCCGCGACGGCGACCGCCGGGCGGTATTGCATAGCGCTCTTTGGGTAGGCACTGCGGTTATCGCCATGCTGGGGCTGTTCGTGCTGGGTCTATTCAGCGATCTGCTGGCACTGCTCGCCCTCGCCCTCGCGCTCGCACTATTGCTCCGGTTCCTTGCTGGGGTCGGTCGCGAGGCCCGCGCTGGCGATGTACGCAAAGCGGTTGGCCTGATGCTGCTCGGCATGATCCCGCTGGACGCCCTGTTCTTGGCTGGCAATGGTCAATGGCCAGCGGCCTTAGGGCTGCTATTGTTTCTGGTGCCCGGGCGTTTGCTTGCGCGCCGGATAGGGGTGACTTGAGCCCTGCTGGCTCATCGCTCTAAGCGAGTGATCGGCATCGACAGCCTAACCCCTCGTGTTTGATTGCGAATTGCTGCGCTCTATGACCCAGATTGACAATGCCTTCCCCATCCTGCGCTCAGCCGTTGGCGCGGCCGCGTCCCGCATGGGCGTCAGCTGGCTCGACGAGGCGACCGCCATCATTCGCGCAGCGGCACCAGAGGAGAGACTGGGGATCGTGGCAGGCTATTCGCCAGGCGTATCGCGACGGCTCGGCGGCGCGGCGCTTGGCGAAGCGGGACCCGTGATAAGAACTGCCTGCGGACCGCTCAAGATAGCCGCTTGGAGTGCTGGTGATGCAGGGCGTGCCTGTCTGTTATTGGCCGCGGGTCTAGATGACGCCAGTGAAGCAGCGGACGAACAGCAGGCACGGCAGGTCGCGGAGCTGTTCCGCGCCGGCGATGAAGGGGAACGCGTTTCCCTCGTTCGGGCGCTTTGCTTGTTGTCGACCCCCTGCGCAGCGGTTGCGACGGCGCGTCAGGCAGGCCGTATCAATAGCCTGCGGCTGTACGCGGGGCTGGCGCTCGACAATCCGTTCCCTGCCGCCTGCTACGGGGAGCGAGATTTCAATCAGGTCGTGCTGAAATGCCTGTTCAACGGGCTGCCCATCGGACGCATCGACAGTCTTGACCAGAAGGCCAACCCAGAGCTGTCGCGGATGTGTCAGGATTACTTCGACGAGCGCGTCGCTGCCGGGCGCGCTGTCCCGTCGGACATCTATCTGGCCCTCGTTCCCCATGCCGACGAGCGAGGGCTCGGGTTGGCGATGGCGGCACTGGGCCATGCCGATGCCGCGCATCGCATCCATGCGGCCCGCGCCCTGACCGCCCGGCGTGATGCACCCGGGGTCCATGATGCCCTCGCCAGACGGCTGGCCGTTGAGACCGACCCTGCTGTAACGGCGATATTGACATCACGCGGCGTTGCCTAATCTCGAGCGCCCGGCGCACGACCACAACGGAGACCGACCCATGCGCTACTTCGATTCTCATATCCATATGCTCTCGCGCACCACCGACGATTACGAGAACATGGCCGCCGCCGGGATCGTCGGTGTTTGCGAGCCGGCCTTTTGGCAGGGTCAGCCACGCACTCAGGTCGGCACCTACATCGACTATTTCGATTCCCTTGTGGGCTGGGAACGTTTCCGCGCCAGTCAGTTTGGCATCCAGCATGTCTGCGCGATCGGCCTGAACCCGAAAGAGGCTAATGAGGTCGAGCTGGCCGCCCAAGTCGTGGCCCTGATGCCGCGTTGGCTGGAGAAGGATGGCGTCGTCGCGGTCGGCGAGATCGGATTTGACGATATCACGCCGGAGGAAGAGCGCTTCTTCGCCGAGCAGCTGGAGCTGGCCAAGTCCCATAACTTGCCGGCACTGATCCATACACCGCACCGGGACAAGGTCGCCGGCACCGAGCGCTCGTTGGCGCTCGTGCGCGAGATCGGGCTCGACGAGGAGATGGTCATCATTGATCATCTGACCGAGCTGACGCTGCCGCTGGTCGTCGAGACCGGCTGCTGGCGCGGCCATTCGGTCTATCCCCACACGAAGATGTCCGAGGAGCGCATGGTCGCGCTGTTGAAGCAGTACGGAACCGAGAAGATGGTCGTCAACAGTGCTGCGGACTGGGGCCGCAGCGATCCCCTCAAGGTACCGAAGACGGGGGAAGCGATGCGGGCTGCCGGGTTCTCCGATGACGACATCGATAAGGTCTTGTTCCGCAACCCGATCCAGTTCTACGCTCAAAGTGGTCGGATCTCGCTCGAGGCGATGACGAGGCCGGCCATTGACCAGACGCAGCTGTGGGAGGACAACTCGGTGCTGCGTGGCCAGACACCGATTGTCGAGGGTGAGTCAGTGGCCTCCTGACGTTGACCCCAGAGCGATGACCAGGTCGGCGAAGAGCATTGCAAGTTGGCGACCTGCTGACCTGGCCTACTGCTCCAATGTGCACCCGGGTACCGACCTGAACGATTTGGCTGTTCATCTGCGCGGGCCGATCCGGGGTGTGCGCGAGCGCCGTGGACTGGACCGGATGGCCGCCGGTCTGTGGCTTGCGGCCCCGGTGGCCGGCTCATTGGACCCGGCCACCGGGGGCGTGCCTCAGTACCTCACGGACCTGCTGGCCGAGACCGGCATCAGGCTGCAGACCCTGAACGGCTTTCCTTACGGCGATTTTCATCAGGACGAGGTCAAGCACGCGGTCTACCGCCCGGCTTGGGACGAGCCGATGCGGCTCGACTATACGCTCGCGTTGGCCCGGGTGTTGACGCATTGTCTTGCTGCCGATACGGTCGAGGGGACGATCTCGACGCTTCCGCTCGGCTTTGCACCGGAATGGAGTGCGAAACGGCATGTCCGAGCCTTGGATCAGCTTTGCCAGCTCGCGATCGCACTGGCCGAGCTGGCGCAACTCAGCGGCCGCTCGATCCGCGTCTGCCTGGAGCCTGAGCCCGACTGCGCGATTGAGACGACGAGCCAAGCGATCCAGCTCTTTGCCGATGATCTGCCGCACGCCGCCCGGCGTAACGGGGTTCCGCAGCGTCTCATCAACGAGCACCTTGGTCTCTGCCTCGATATTTGCCACCAATCCGTGCAATTTGAGGAGCCGGGCGATGCCTTGCGCAGCCTCACCGCGGCGGGCGTGCCGGTGGGCAAGATCCAGGTCTCCAGCGCGTTGGAGGTCCCTGATCCCGCCCGTGCTGGGCTGGACCAGGTGCTCGAGCCTTTCGCTGAGCCGCGGTATCTGCATCAGGTTCGCTGCCGATATCCGGACGGTCGCATCGTCGGGCGCCGAGACCTGCCAGCGGCGCTTGCTGATGCGGATTTGCGCCATGGGGAATCCTGGCGCATCCACTTTCATGTCCCAATACAGCGGCCGGGTGCGCCGATTGGCGGTCTTGGCACGACTGCGAGCGCGATCCTGGGACTCCTCGATACTCTTGCTATGGATAACTCGCCGCGACCGCACCTTGAGGTCGAGACCTACACCTGGCTGGTGCTGCCCCTAGGGGGGCGACCCACGGATGAGCAAACCCTCGTCGGCGGCCTCGCGTCCGAACTTTGTTGGCTGGAGCGACAGATGGGGAATCGCGGCCTCCTCCATCGCGGCCTCGGCTAGCGTGCGCGTCGGCCGGAATCAGCCTTCAACATGGCGCTATGAAGAGAGAGCTTGAGATAGCCAGCGGTCATATCGGCAGCCTTGCGCATGAACAGAGGGGCCGCGCATGAGCAGCACAATCAGGCGGCCATTGGTGGTCATCGATGTGGTCGGTTTGACGCCAGCGATGCTCGGACCGCGCGCCCCGCACCTGACGGGGCTTCGAGATGACGGCTTCATGGCGCCGATGGACGGCGTGCTGCCGGCGGTGACGACTACGGCCCAAGCCTCGATGTTGACCGGGTTGACAGCAGCAGGCCACGGCATTGTCGGCAACGGTTGGTACTTTCGGGATCTCGCTGAGGTCTGGTTCTGGCGCCAATCGAACCGGCTCATGCAGGGCGAGAAGGTCTGGGAGACGCTGCGGCGCAAGCATCCCGGTTTTACCTGCGCGAAGCTGTTCTGGTGGTACAACATGTACTCGAGCGCCGACTGGGCGTTGACACCGCGACCGGTTTACCCAGCCGACGGCCGCAAGCTTCCGGCGCTGTACTCGCAGCCCGCGAATCTGAGCCTGGAGGTCGAGGCCGAGCTCGGTTCCTTCCCGTTTTTTCACTTCTGGGGGCCAAAGGCCGATATTCGTGCATCGGATTGGATCGCGGACAGTGCAGTGCTGATCCTGCGATGCAAACGTCCCGACCTGACGCTGGTCTATCTGCCGCACCTGGACTACAACCTACAGCGTTTGGGACCCGATGATCCGGACATTGACAAGGACATCGCGGCTGTCGATGCCGCCGCCGGTCGGGTCATCGCGGAGGCGCGCCGCATTGGGGCCGAGGTCCTGGTCGTCTCCGAGTATGGGATCGGGGCGACCCGCGCTGCTGTTCATATCAATCGCTCGCTGCGAGAGGCCGGCCTGCTGGCGGTGCGCGATACCCGCGGGGTCAAGGGGGCCGGCTGGGAACTGCTCGACCCGGGTGCCAGCCGCGCCTTTGCCGTCGTCGATCACCAGATCGCACATGTCTATATCGCCGATCCCAAAGACATCGAGCCGGTTCGCCGTCTGCTGGCGAGACAGCCGGGCATCGCAGAGGTGATGGGCGCTGATGACAAGGTGGCTGCCGGTATCGACCATCCGCGCAGTGGCGAGCTCGTCGCTGTCGCTGCGGCAGACTACTGGTTCAGCTATTACTACTGGCTCGACGACAATCGGGCGCCGGATTTTGCCCGCACCGTCGATATCCATCGAAAGCCCGGCTATGACCCGGTCGAGCTATTTCTTGATCCGGCACTGCGTTGGCCGAAGCTCAAGATCGCCTGGCGCCTCGCCCAGAAGCGCTTGGGTGTCAGCACGCTACTTGACGTCATCCCCCTTAGGCCGGAGCTTGTGCGCGGCAGCCACGGACGGCTTCCCGATGATCCCGCTCAAGGCCCCGTGCTGATTAGCTCCGACGCAGGTCTCGCAGTCGAGCGTCTGCCGATGACCGGAGTGCATGACCTGATCCTTCGCCACTATGGCGATCATCCGGGCTGATTCGTCATCACGCTCGCGGAAGGCCTCAGGACGATCCGATCTGAATCGGCTGGCTCATGGACCCGACAGCCGTTCTCGCCGTTAGATGTCCCTGACGGCAATCCACCAGGCTCATCACTGGGCATCCTCCCAGGCAGTATTCGTATTTTGCACAGGTCGAGCAGGCAGCATTTGCAGCTGCATGGGCGGCCATGTGCGTTCGGAAGCTGCGAGCGGGGAGGTCGTTCCAGATCGCGCGCAGATGCTGCCGATGCAGGTTGCCGACAGCGTGGCGGGGCGTAAAGGTGCAAGGCAGTACATCAAGGTTTGGCAGTAAGCCGACGCTGGAGCGAAGCGCGGAACAGCCCTCCAGGTAGCGAGCGGCATGGGCATCGAACGCATTATCGGCCCCGGTAACGGCCGGGGTCAGGCAGCAATCGAACCCAACCCGCGTGGTCTCGGCGAGGCGGAAGAACGTCTCCTGCAGCCGCTCGCTGACCTCGCGGCTGGGCAACGCGGCCAGCGGTGTCCCATAGCTGGCCCCGCGACCGACCGGCTTGAAGGCGAGGAAAATCACACCATAGAGTCCGGATTGGGCACGGCAGAACTCGGTGATGCTGCCGAGGCGTGCGAAGGTATCGGCGTTGAGTGTGATCTGAAGGACGGTCGGAATGCCGCGACCTAGCAGCCGCTCTAGGGTGTGGCGGAAACGGGCGAAGCCGGTAGAACGATAGGTGCGGAACGCTTTGCCAACGCCTTCCAGACTCAGCCCCACGGCACCGCAATAGGCGCCGATTAGATCGAGGTAGCGATCGTTGAGGTTGTCTCCGCTGGTTGTCAGGTTTGGGACGACGCCATGGTCATGGCACAGCTTGAGGATAAGCGGCAGATCGGGGTGCAAGAGCGGCTCGCCGCCACCCAGGGCCACTTGGTAGGCGCCGACGTCGGCTATCTGCTGTAGTGCCCGCTTGATGTCCTCGAGGCTTGCGTGACCGCCGGTTGGGGTCGAACCGGCATAGCAGTGGGGACAACCGAGATCACAACGGTCGGTGATCTGGAAGTCGACCAAGGAAGGGCCGGCAAGGGTTGGGACGGGTGACGAATCGTCCTTCAACTCGTAAGCAATCCGGCGGATCGGGCGGCCGTCCAGACGCGTGACATTCGCGCGGACCTGGTTAAGGAGGTTTGCCGCGTCGGCATTCAGCAGACGGTTTGGATCGTCTTCCGCATAGGACCAGAGAACGCTGAACCCTTCGTGGTCCAGCTCCAGGAAGCTGGCATCAGTGGGATCGAACAGAACGCCGCCGAAGCTTTCGTAGCGCAGGATAAGGGGTAAGTCAGCAAGCAACGAATGACGAGTACGGGGAACGTGCGCCTGCGGTCCTCCATTCACCATGGTGACGGGTTGATCAGTCATCCGGATCGTTGGCTGATTTGCGCCATGCTCGCCGGAGTAGGCGTTCGAGGACGAAGGCGGTGACGAGAACAAGCGCGATACCGCCAAGGACCATCGCGTTGCCGGTTAATGGACTTGCGGGTTGGGACGCGGCCGGTTGCGTAGTCGTCGGCGCCGGCACACCCGCCCCATTCGGCGCTGCGGTCACACCGCCTGCAACAGGGGGCTGCGCCGATACAGTACTACCCGCTACCCCTTGCGTTCCCTGCGCCGTTGGCGCGCTCGGTTTCGGGGGTGGCGGCAACCATTCGGTATAGGACGAGGAGTTGGTCGTGAAGCCGCGGCGGATGCGAAGGATCTTCATGCAATGTTGTCTGGGCGCTAATCAGCCGGCTCGTCGTTGATCGGATGAGGGGCCGCGTCCGTGCGCAGCATCAGTCCGACCTGCTCCCCTACCCGCAGCGTCTTTGGGCCTGTGCAATGAACCCGTATTTCGGGACCAGTCCCCTCCAGCCTCAGCCGTACCTCCTGATAAGCACCATAGTAGACAGTCTTCGCGACTGTCGCGGCCGCTGCGCCCGAGCCTGGGTCGGTGAGCTCGATGGTCTCGGGGCGAACCAGGTAGCGTGCAGCGGGCTGCAGCGGGCGTCCGGGGGCCAGCACACCCAGCTCGGCGCCGGTGAGGAGATTGGTGTCCCCGAAGAATTCGGCCACCCACGCGTTGGCTGGCTGCTCGTAGATACGGCGTGGCGGATTATGGTCAATGAGTCGCCCGTCCTTCAGCACCAGAATGTGGTCACTGAAGTAGAACGCCTCCTGATGATCATGGGTGGCGACAAGCGCCGTGATGCCGTTGGCGCGCAGATAGCTGTGCAGACGCTCGAACAGGCGCTGTCGCAGCATGGCGTCGATATTGCTGAACGGCTCGTCCATTAACAGCACCCGGGGGGCGACGGCCAGCGCCCGAGCGAGCGCGACCCGCTGCTGCTCACCGCCGGACAGGTTATCGATGCGCCGATGCTTCAGCTGACTGATTTCCAGTAGCTCGAGCAGCGCATCGACCCGCGTTTCGGCATCACGAGCGCGCTTTACGCCGAACGCCACGTTCCCTTCGACATCAAGATTCGGGAAGAGCGTAAACTCTTGAAATACCATTGACATACCACGTTTCTGTGGCGGTACGTGGCGATCGGGGCTGCTCAGGAGCTGATCGCCTAGGCGGAGCTCGCCGGTGTCAGGTCGGTCCAGGCCCATGACGAGACGTAACAGCGTTGTCTTGCCGCTGCCGCTAGGACCCAGGACGGTTGCCGTCGTACCGGCTGGAACCTCGAAGGATAGGTTGTTCAGGATCGTCCGGGTTCGAGTGGCCCGGGTCAGTGCGGTTCCTCGCAGCACGAATCAGGGTCTCCCGCCGAGCCAACGATTCAGGGAGAGTACTGGGTAGATCAACACCAGCACAAGACTCAGCGTATAGAGGGCCGCGGGCGGATAAAGATCGATCTCGGCGAACCGAAAGATGGATAAGGCAAGCGAACCGTAGCCGAATGGCTGCAGGACGAGGGAGAGGGTCAGCTCCTTCGACGTGATCACAAATACGAGCAGAGCGGCAATCACCAGCGGTCCGCGGATTTGGGGTAACAATACCCTTAAGAGGCCGTGGAGTCGGCCGCGACCTGCGCATCGCAATGCGTCATCAAGCCTTGGAGAAACACCGGCAAGACCACTCTCAATGCTGAAGGACGCAAAGGCGGTGAAACGCAGTGTCGTCGCCAACAGCACCAGCAACAGGGTGTCGGCGAGCCACGCGCCTCCTGCGGTTTGATAGCTCCAGCCGGTCAGAAACAACAACGCAATGGCCAGTGCGATGGCTGGCATGCCGTACGTCAGACTCAGTACCGAAAGGATGCCGAGACGCCAGTGGGGTCCATCGGCGGCGCGGGCCGTCAACGCAAAGAAAAGTCCGAGCAGCAATGTCAACGCTGCCGTGCCGATGCCCAGGAGCAACGTATTCAACAGGTCGCCATAGAGTTCCCGGAGTCGGAAACGGTCGATTGCCTCGGCGGCCCAGGCCAACAGCCAGAGCATCGGCCAGGCGAAACCCAAGAGCACCGGCAGCGAGCAGGCGGCGGCTGCCAGCCAGGCGAGCGAAAAAGAAAGATGCTGGCGCTCTGGCGAGCGCGGTCGATTGGTTAGGGTGGTAAAACTGCGCCCTTGGGTAAGCCCTCCGTAGGCCGCCACCAGCAAGAGCGGTAGCAGGGCCGTCAGCAGTGCCAACTGAGCGGCTAGGGCCTGATCATACTGGGAGAACCAGGCTCGGTGGACGGCTATGGTCAGCGTGCGCAAACCGAGCGCGCTGGCGGTACCGAAGTCGCTTACGACCTCGACGACCACTAACAGTACTCCCAAGAGCATTGCCGGCAGCGCAAGAGGTAGCAGGATCTGCCAAGTCGTGCGCCAGCGGCCGACGCCCAAGGTCCAACCGGCCTCGAGGTAGCCGGCCGTCTGCCGGCGAAAACTGGCTTGCGTCAACATGTAGATATAGGGATACAGTGTCAGCGCTAACAAGAAGGCGGCGGCGGGGGGGGATTCGACAACGGGCGACCAGTCGAAGCGATGAGAGAGCTCCCGGTAGACGATCGCTACGAGGTAGCTTGGGAGCACCAGTGGAAGCGCTAGCGCCGAGTCCAGCAGGCGTCGTCCTGGAAACTCGAAGAAGGTCGTCAGCCAGGCGCCACCGACCCCGATCGGCAGCGCCAGCATCGCCGCTGCGGCCGCCAGGAGCACGGTGGTGGCGACGTAGCCTGGCAGCACGGTGTCAGCCAGCCGCCATAGCGCCGCCGTCTCCAGCGGCGCGGTAGCCCGAAACAGCAGAAGCAGCGCTGGCGCTAAGAACAGCGCCAGCGCCAGCCCGGTCAGGACGCGTCTCAGCGTTGACATCGTTGAGCCGCGGCCGGTGGAAGTGGTGGTGGAGACTGGATGCTTCCGGTCTTCTGCTTGCGCTTGCGCGGCCTGCTGTGAGGACCCGCCTTAGAAAGGGACTTGACAAGTGTTCTCGAACAGCGCATCAGGGGCCGTTAGCGGTCGCTGTCGAAGTCGACCTCATCCAGTATTGTCACAATGGCATCGCGATGGGCCGCAATCGCGTCCAACGGTATGAAGTTGGCTTTGAAGCGACCGCCCTCGATACCCTCCTGCCGATTTCCCAGTGCGCGGAGACTGTCCAGCATCTCCACGTCGTCCCGGACCGGATACTCGAAGGTGGTGTTTACGATGAACTCCTGTCCGGCGTTACTCACGAGGAACTCCAGCAGCTGCGTCGCGGCGGGGACGTTCCTATTGGCTGTGGTCAGTGCGGCGCCGCCGCGCATGATGTAGGAGCCGCCGGATTCCTGATTTGGGAATATCAAGTAGGTGGCCTTGCCCCAGGCTCGCTGCTCTGGGTTTGCCAGCATGATTGGCATATAATAAGAATTGCCGAGCGATAGGTCACACTCGCCCTCGTAGATGGCGCGCACCTGAGCGCGGTCATTGCCTTTAGGCCGGCGAGCGAGATTCGCATGCAGGCCCATAATGAAGGCGCGAGCCGCCGGCAGACCTTGGTCTTCGGCCATTTGCGAAAGCAGGCTCAAGTTATAGTTGTGATATCCAGAACGGATGCAGATTCGGCCACGCCATTCTGGGTCCGTCAGATCGGCGTAGGTCTCGATGGAATCGGGCTCGACCCGCTCCTTCGAGGCGAAGATTACCCGCGGCCGGTAGGACAAGGTGATGTAGGCATCGTCCGCGTCGCGGAAGCGTGCCGGCAGCTCTGCAGCGATGGTTGACGAATCAAAGGGGCGCAGCAGCCGCTGTTGCTTCGCTTCTTCGAGGATGTCCGCGGTTTTGGTAATGATCAGATCAGCCTCGGTCGGACGCGACTGGAGTCTTGCGATCAAACCCTTGTCGACGAATGCGGACTCGATTTCGACCCCGGTCAGGGTTCGGTAGTACTCGAACAAGGGCTCGAGGTGGGACGGCGTGCGATCGGAGATCACGCGAACAGTGGTATCGGCGGCCTGAGCCGCAAATGCGATTCCGAAGGTCAATGCGACGATCGGCAGCAGGCGCTGGATAAGCATCATTGTCCCCTTGTCGATAGGAGCTGGTTTGAGTTGTGTTTTGCGGCGGTGATCGCTCAAACATCGCCGCGTCGCCGTAAAGCAAATATCGTTCCAGAGAGCTGTAGGCACGGCGAACCCTGAGGGGTAATCAGGTCTATTCGGGAGTGGCGCACGTCTTGAGTGCTGACGCCGTAGCTGTGACTTGGGCCTCGATAGGGGGTGTGCTGTCGCTTTGTGTACAGCCGAGAGGTGGGGCTGTTCATTCTTGCGCCGTCGGTTGGTCTCAGGGCGAGGAGCCCTTAACGCAAGGAATGAAGGATACGGTTCAGCACGGTCAAGGCGCCGGCCGTGGCCAAGTTCGAATCGCCCGTGCCTCGTCCCCAGGAGCCGTCCTCGTGATACCGCGCCAGCAGATCCCGAGCCAGTGCATCCCGCCAATTCACTGGATTACCCCCAGGCTGCTCTATCTCCGATTTCCCGAGCGCAATCAGAGCCGCCGCGAGGCTATCGTCGAACAGGAACCGCTCAAGCGTGCTTAACGGTCCGCCGGTGTCCAGCAGGGGCCGGGCGGTGATCTCGTGAAAGGCCCTGGCGACCGAAGGATCATCCACGCCGGCGCCGGCAAGCAACAGCCCGACAATGCCGGCACGCGGCGCCAGGGTTGATGCCGCGGTGGCGTTGTCCCTGGTGTCCCGATCGGATGCTCTGCGCAAGTAGGTAATCGCCTTGTCCCAGATCGGGCTCTGGGGGTCGAGACCGGTCTCTCGCAGCGCCTGCAGGGCCAGATACTGGATCTCTAGCTGCGGCTGCCCGCTGCCTGGGTCGGCAATGCCACCGTAGCGCGGATCAGTTGGGGCGATGCCGTGCGCCTCATCCAACTGCGCATCGGCCAAGAAGGCTCGCCCCTTGCTCAGTAGCGAATTGTAACGGGCGTTGCCGGTCGCCTTTAACGCAATCAGGGTAATCGCCGTATCCCGGACCCGCTGCGCTGGACTACCGCCGATGGAACCGTCCTCATGTGCTTGACCGAGGAGGTAAGTTAGAGGCCGGGTGATGAAAGCGCCGTCTGCCTCGTTGTACTCCTGATACGATTCCAGGAAGGCGTGCAGGGCGAGCGCAGTCACGTAGGTCGAGTTGGACCAGCTACCATCATCGGCTTGCCGGTCGCGCAGGAAGCGGAGCCCATAATCCGTGTGCTTCAACGCCTGAACGGCCAGTTCACGATCCATCGGCATCTGGGCCGGGGTAGCAATAGGCCAGCAGGCGATTGCGGCGAGGAGGAGGAGCAGCGGAGTTAGCATCTTCATGGCGGATACTCCGTCCTTCGCGGACCCTTGACTTAACGCTTATGCGGGCCGGCGGGGCACGCGCCCACATGAGCCCTTGGTGTCGAAGGCGGTCGACTGGTACCAGAGTAGTCGCTCACCATGCGGCCTTCAGCCCGGCGGGCTCGCTGACTCGAGCAACCTACTGCAACAGACGTGGCCGCGGCACTGCTGTCGACGGGGGCGAAGATACGGTAGAGGATGGCGCTCCCTAGGGGATTCGAACCCCTGTTACCGGCGTGAGAGGCCGACGTCCTAACCACTAGACGAAGGGAGCGGAAGTGTCGTGGCGAATCGCGTATTATACGCAGGTCGCCGGCTCGCTCAAGCCTTTGTGTCGAGGGCGCCGTGCCCAAACCTTGAGTGATCGTCGTCGGCGCTGGTATCGGCGCTGGTATCGGCGCTGGTATCGGCGCTGGTATCGGCGCAGGCATGCCGGCATTGAGCCGGCATTGAACCGGGTCGCTTGCGATTCACAGCCGTGATGCGCGGGCTTGGCCCGCTTCGTTCTGGCTGAGGTCGGGGCCCGCGTCGTCTGAGCGCGCCCGCTATTGCCCACCCTTAAACCTTGCAGGAACACGAGCCCGTTTGCCCTCCGCATCTCTCCCCGAGCCGCTGATCGTCCCGCGTCCGGAGCATCCGATCTCGCGTGCCGACATCAGCCCCAACGCGCTGAAGGTCCTCAATCGTCTCAAGCAGGCCGGATTCGAGGCGTATCTGGTTGGTGGCGGTGTGCGAGACCTACTGCTCGGCCATGAGCCGAAGGACTTCGACATCGCAACCAACGCGACCCCCGAAGAGGTCCGGGCGGTCTTCCGGAACTGCCGTCTGATCGGGCGGCGATTCCGGTTGGCGCATGTCTTTTTTGGCCGCGAGATCGTCGAGGTTGCGACCTTCCGCGGAAGCGGTGCCGACGGTGACGGCGAGGCACAGGTGCTCGAGAACGGGATGATCTTGCGCGACAACGTCTACGGCAGCATCACCGAGGACGCACTGCGCCGAGATTTCACCGTGAACGCGCTCTACTACAACATCGCCGATTTCTCGGTGGTGGACTACGCGGGCGGGTTATCGGACATCGAGGCAGGCCGGTTGCGGTTGATCGGTGATGATCCGGTGGCGCGCTATCGCGAGGACCCTGTACGCATGCTCCGGGCGGTGCGCTTTGCCTGCAAGCTCGGATTCATCATCGAGCCCGACTGCGCCGAACCGATTCGCGGTCTGGCCCACCTGCTCGGTGAGATCTCGCCGGCGCGGCTGTTCGATGAAACCTTGAAGCTGTTCCACAGCGGGTATGCGCTGCACGCATTCGAGAAGCTTCGGCACTTCGACCTGTTCGTGCAGCTGTTCCCGGCGACTGATGCCTGTTTGGAACGCGAGGATCACGCTTTCCCAATCACCTTCGTCAGTCGCGGCCTCGACAACACCGACAAGCGTATCCTCGAGGGTAAGCCGGTCGCGCCTGCCTTCCTGTTCGCAGTGCTGCTGTGGGAGCCGGTTCGAATTCGGTATCAGGAGCTGCTGGCCGAGGGCACGCCTTCGGCCGAGGCGATGGCGCTGGCATCGCACGAGATCGCATCCGCCCAGCAGCGGCGGGTGGCGATCCAGAAGCGTTTCGCGCTGCCGATGCGCGAGATCTGGGCGTTACAGCCGAGGCTGGAGCGACGGCAGGGCAAGCGCCCGTTGGCACTGCTCGGACACCCGCGTTTTCGTGCCGCCTATGACTTCCTGCTGTTGCGGGCCGAGGCGGGAGAGACCGACTCGGAGCTTGCACAATGGTGGACGCGTTTCCAGTCCGTCGATGCGGCCGAGCGTGCACGGATGCTCGGCAGCTCGCCGCAGCGCAAGCGCAAGCGTCGTAAGCGCAAACCGAAGTCGGCCGTGGCGGGAGCGAGCAACGGATCGGGCAATGGGGGCGCCAATTCCGACGCCGCCTCGAGCGCTGATCGGCCGGCGTCGACGGCCGCCAAGGCGGGTCGTGGCGATGAGTGAGCGGATGAGCCTGGACCGGACGACTCCGGTGCCGGTCTACATCGGCCTCGGCGCCAACCTCGATGATCCGCGGCAGCAGGTCGAGCGGGCGCTCAGCGAGCTGCAGGCGCTGCCGCAGAGTCGTCTCGCAGCGATCTCGCGGCGCTACAGGACGGCGCCGGTCGGCCCCAAGGACCAGCCAGACTTCGTCAATGCGGTCGCGCGGGTGGACACCCTGCTCGACCCGATGACGCTCTTGGCGTTGCTCCAGCGCATCGAGCGCCGGCACGGCCGCATCCGGAACGGCCGGCGCTGGGGGCCGCGCACGCTCGATCTGGACGTCCTGTTGTTCGGTGATCAGGTGCTCGATGAGCCTCGGCTGTGCATCCCGCACCCGCAGATGCACAGCCGCGCGTTCGTGCTCGTCCCGCTGGCCGATATCGCCTCAGCTGAGCTGATGGTGCCCGGCCGCGGCCGCCTAGGCGATCTCCTCGACCAAGTCGCCGAGGCTGCGCAAACGATGCTGCCGCTGCAGGTTGCCGCGGAGGATGAGCCCGCTGCGGCTGAGCCTGATGCGGCTGAGCCTGATGCGGCTGAGCCTGATGCGCCGCTCAAGCGCGCATCCTTGCCATAATCGTATCGCGTGCCAGCAGGCGCGCGGATCTTGCTTCAGCCCGCCTGAACCAAACGATCACCCATGTCGAACGCTACCATTACCACCGCGAGCCTGATGGCGCTGAAGCAGCGCCGCGAGCCCATCGCCTGTTTAACCTGCTACGACGCCGCCTTCGCCCAACTGCTCGAGCGGGCCGGCGTCGAGGTGCTCCTTGTTGGCGATTCGCTTGGGATGGTGATCCAGGGGCGGCCGACCACGCTCGGCGTCACATTGGATCAGATGGTCTACCACACCGGCTGTGTCAGCCGCGCTGCGACACGCTGCCTGGTCATTGCTGATATGCCCTTCATGAGCTATGCAACGACCGAGCGCGCGGTCGAGACCGCTGCGCGTCTGATGGGCGAAGGCGGTGCGGCGATGGTGAAGCTCGAGGGTGGGGCCTGGCTTGCCGAGACGGTGGCACAGCTGGCCCGCTCTGGCGCGCCGGTCTGCGCCCATCTCGGGCTGCTGCCGCAGTCGGTCCATCAACTCGGCGGCTACCGGGTGCAGGGACGCGACCCCGAGGGCGCGGAGCGCATCCGCAGCGATGCGCTCGCGCTCCAGGAAGCGGGCGCCTCGTTGCTGGTGTTGGAATGCGTGCCGAGCGCACTGGCTGAGTCCCTTGCGCAGACATTGCAGATCCCGGTCATCGGGATCGGCGCGGGTAACCGCTGCGACGGGCAGGTGCTGGTCCTGCATGACATGCTCGGGCTGACCCCGGGGCGGGCGCCGCGTTTCAGCAAGGATTTCGTCGCCGAGGTGGGTGCCGGGACAGGATTCGCAGCCGCTGTCGAGGCCTATCTCAGCGCGGTCAAAGACAGGTCATTCCCGGCCTCCGAGCAAACCCTCGCATAGGTCAGGGCCTGAGGTTTGGGGGAGCAGTCGATGGAGCGTGTCGAGTATGTGCGGGAGCTGCGTGAGCGGCGGGCGGCCTGGCGCCGCGCCGGGCAGCGGGTCGCGCTAGTGCCGACCATGGGTCATCTGCACGCGGGCCATCTCGCTCTGATCAGCGAGGCGGCGCGCTATGCTGGCCGGGTGGTTGCGACCGTGTTCGTCAACCCGCTGCAGTTCGGTGCTGGCGAGGACTTTGCGGCCTATCCGCGCACCCTGGAGCGTGATGCGAGGATGCTGCGCGAAGCGGGCTGCGACCTGCTGTTCGCGCCTGCCGAGACCGAGGTCTATCCGCGTGGTCGGGATGGTCAGACCTTCGTCGAGGTGCCCGGCCTCTCCGATGACCTTTGCGGTTCGAGCCGGCCCGGACACTTTCGAGGGGTCGCGACGGTCGTCGCCAAGCTCTTCAACATGGTGCAACCGGAGGTCGCGGTCTTCGGCGAGAAGGACTTTCAACAGTTGCTGGTGATCCGGCGCATGGCGGCCGATCTCGATCTGCCGATCGAGATCGTCGGTGCGCCGACCGTGCGCGAAGCCGATGGCCTCGCGATGAGCTCGCGCAACGCCTACTTGAGCACCGCCGAGCGCGCGATCGCGCCGCGCCTCTATCAGACCTTGATCGCAGCCGCTGCAAGGCTGCGAGCGGGCGCTTCCAGTACTGAGATCGAACAGGAAGGCATGGACGCGCTCTCGGCAGCGGGCTTTGTTCCGGATTATCTCAGTATCCGCCGCCGCGCGGACCTTCTACCGCCAGCTGAGCCGCCTCGCGACGAAGCCGATCGCGCGTTGATCCTCCTCGCGGCAGCCCGTCTCGGACGCGCCCGGTTGATCGACAATCTTGCCTGCGACCTCGGTGTGCCAGTTGCGTGAGGGTCAGTGGATCTGAGACGCTAGAATATACTGCACTGCAGCATAATGGTGTGCTGAGGGCTTTGGCGCCTGGTAGAGGGTGCTGAGACGGCGATGGTCGAGCCGCACCAGATGCTGGTACCGCCCCGGCGCGGATGCCCTTCTCCGGACGCCTCACTCCGGACCTAGCGGTGAGCCGCGCCCAGCCATGACGGCCTAGTCGAAGACCGGCTACCGGCGGCGCCTGACTGTTGTTAATCCTGGGAGACGACGAATGCAACTGACGCTGCTCAAATGCAAGCTGCATCGGGTGTGCGTGACGCACGCTGAGCTTGAATATGAGGGTTCTTGCGCAATCGATGAACTGCTGATGCGGCAGGCGGGTATCCGTGAGTACGAGCAGCTGCACCTCTACAACCTCGCCAACGGCGAGCGGTTCACGACCTATGCGATCCGTGCAGAGGCGGGCTCAAGGGTGATCTCGATCAACGGTGCTGCGGCGCACAAGGCAAGCCCCGGTGACCGGCTCATCATCTGCTGCTACGCGACGATGACCGAGCAGGAGGCCGCCGCGTTCGAGCCGACCTTGGTCTACTGCAATGACGCGAACGAGGTCGTCCGCGTCGGCCACGCGATTCCGGCTCAGGCGGCTTGAGGTGATTGCCGAAACAGAGATCGGCTAAGGCGATTTCTGTCAAAGCTCATACCGCCTTGCTGGTCTTTTCGCTCGCCTTCTTCGTCGCGCCGCCGGTCACATAGCCCGGCTATGCTCCCGGCGACGCTCCTCGAAGGCAAACGACAATCCTGCGCAATTCGGTACGAGCTTTTCCGGCAATCGCCTAAGCCGTCAGCGCTCGCTCCTGGCTGCCGCGCGCATCGATCGCTTCCTGATAGAAGTCCTGATAACGCTGCGCGCTGGCCTCCCAGCTCAGGTCTTGGGCCATCCCTGTGCGCATCAGCTGGCGCCAGCTGTCCGGGGCGTCGCGGTAGAGCGCTAGAGCACGCTCGATCGCAGCCCAGAGGGCGTCGGTATTGGCCTCGTCGAACAGGAAGCCGGTCGCCTGCCCGTTGCTGAGGGTGTTGGCGTTGGTGTCGACGATGGTGTCGGCCAATCCACCGGTTCGCCGGGCGATCGGAACGGTACCGTAGCGCAGACTGTACATCTGATTCAGACCGCAGGGCTCGAAGCGAGACGGCATCAAGAAGATGTCGCTGCCGGCCTCGATGAGGTGGGCGCGTGACTCGTCATAGCCAATGCGCACGCTCAGCTGTGCGGGATGGCGGGCGGCCTGCTCGAGGAGCCGCTGTTGCAGTGAGCGGTCGCCTTCGCCCTGCACGACGATCTGCAGGTCTCCGCGCTCCAGCAGCTTCGGCAGCAGGTCCAGGATCAGGTCGATCCCCTTCTGCTCGACAAGCCGGCCAATATGGCCCAGAACGATGCTGTGCTCGTCATGCGGCAGGTCGAAGAGGCGCTGCAGCGCGAGCTTGTTGCTGGTCTTCAGTTCCAGGCTGTCGCGGTCGTAACGCTGTACTAGGCTGACGTCCCGGCTTGGGTCCCACTGGCGATAATCGACCCCGTTCAGGATGCCCCTGAAGCGACTGCCGAGCTGCCGCAGCAGCCCGTCGAGGCCGCAGCCGAAGGCGCTGGTCCGAGCCTCGTCGGCATAGGTTGGACTCACGGTGTTGGTGCGGTCGGCAAAGACGATGCCGCCCTTGAGGAACGACATCCGTTGATGGAACTCGACCGCGCCGATCGACCAGAGGGCGGGAGGCAGCGCCAAGCGGTCGAACGTGGCCCGGTCGAACAGCCCTTGATAAGCCACATTGTGCACCGTGAAGATGGTTGCAGGCCGCTCCTCGTAGCGGTCGAGGAACACCGGTGCGAGCCCGGTCTGCCAATCATTGCAGTGCAGGACCTCGGGACGCCAGTCGATGGTCGGCAGCCCGAGGGAGACCCGTGCCAGCACGCGCGCGAAAAGCAAGAAGCGCTCGGGGTTATCGCCCCAGTCGTGGCCGCTGACATCGGTATACGGGTTGCCCTCGCGACAGAAGTAGGCCGGGGCATCGACGAGATAGACCGGCAGGTCGCGATCCGGCAGCAGACCGCCGAGGAGCGTGACCGGTCCCTGAGTATTCTTCAATCCGAGCTCGCTGAGCACCCGCAGCTCGCGCACCAAGCGCTTGGCCTGCGGGTAGGCCGGCAGGATCAGCCGCGCATCATGCCCTAGCTCACGCAACGCGGTGGGGAGGCTGGCGGCAACATCGGCGAGGCCGCCAGTCTTGATCAATGGGTGGGCCTCGCTGCTGGCGAACAATACGGCTTGGCCATCGCGAGCGCTTGCAGAGGTCATGGGTCTTGGTGTCCGAAATCAACATGGGATGCAGTCAAGACCTGCACAGCGGATCTTGTGACGCCGGCAAGACTCTCCAACTGAAGCTAGCACAAATTCTGTTTTCCGGAGGGATACCCAATGAAGGAACCCTGTACGCTGGTGATCTTCGGTTCGACTGGCAATCTCGCTCAGATCAAGCTGCTGCCGGCGCTCTATCACCTCGAGCTCGCCGGTCATCTGCCCCCATCGGTTCGCATCCTGGGCTTCGGTCGGCGTGACTGGAGCGACGCGCGTTGGCGCGACGAGGTGCGCGGCTGGGTGGAGCAGTCTGCCCGTGGTGCGCTCGATGAACCGGCCCTAGGGCGCTTGCTCGAGCGGCTCTACTTCGTTGAAGGCGACCTCAGCGACGAGGCCGGATATGAACGATTGGCGCAGCGTTTGCGCGGGGATGAAGGGTTTCCGCGCAATCTGATCTTCTACCTCGCGATCGCGCCGGCGCAGTATCAGCCGACGGTCGATGGGCTCGCCGCGCAGGGCCTGAACCAGCAAGACGATGGCTGGTCCCGGCTCGTCGTCGAGAAGCCATTCGGCTATGACCTAGAGAGCGCCGAAATCCTCGATCGACAGCTGCGCCGCCACTTCGACGAGGAACAGATCTACCGGATCGATCACTACCTCGGTAAGAGCACGGTGCAGAACCTGCTGGTCTTCCGGTTCGCCAACCTCTTTCTCGAACCGCTCTGGAATCGGAACTATATCGATCACGTCCAGATCACCCATGCGGAAGGCCGCGGGATCGGCAGCCGCGCTGGGTTTTACGATGGGGTCGGAGCCCTTCGGGACATGATCCAGAGTCATCTGCTGCAGATGCTTACGCTCGTCGCGATGGAGCCGCCGCCGAGCCTCGATGCCGAGGCCCTGCGCGACGAGAAGGTCAAGGTGCTGCGCTCGATCCGCCCGATCAGCCGGCAGGCGGTTCACGCCCATGCCTTCCGCGCGCAGTACCGGGCCGGCGAGGTCGATGGCGAGCCGGTGCCCGGCTATTTGGACGAGCCCGGTATCGATCCGCAGAGCGCCACCGAGACCTATGCCGCGCTCAAGCTCTACATCGACAACTGGCGCTGGCGCAACGTCCCCTTCTACCTGCGCACCGGCAAGCGGCTGGGCGAGACCAACTCACTGATCAGCATCCGCTTTCGCCATCCGCCGCAGCAGCTCTTCCACGATACCCCGATCGAGCAGCTCAAGCCGAACTGGCTGCTGATCAATATTCAACCCAGGGAATGCATCCGAATGGAGCTCCAGGTCAAAGAAGCCGGGCTCGAGATGCGCAGCGTGACCGAGCGGCTCGATGCCAGCACCTGTTTCATCGGCAGCGAGCAGATCGACGCCTACGAGGCGCTGCTGCTCGATATCCTCGAAGGCGATCATTCGCTGTTCCTACGTTACGATGAGGTCAACTACGCCTGGCGTATCGTCGACCCGGTGCTCAAGCTCTGGGCCACCGAGCGCCACTACATCCATACTTATCCGGCCGGGTCTTGGGGGCCGGCAGAGGCGGGCCGTTTGTTCGACAAGGAGGACCAGGACTGGCGCAACGACCTCGACGAATGATTGCCGCTCTGTATGCTGATGCAATGAGCGATGGAAGGGGGCGGCATTGCGGCGGGTCGTCGCGTACAATCCCGTGGTTTTCCACCCCGGCTGAGTGAGATCCGGCCTCATGGCAAGTGTTCATACCACCCCTGAATGGCGAGCCCTCGAGGGGCATTGGCAGCAGCTGCGCGCGGTCCATATGCGCGACCTGTTCGCCGATGATCCCAGCCGTGCCGCACGGATGACCATCGACGCGGCTGGGCTGCATCTCGACTTCTCGAAGCACCGCGTCACCGATGAGACGCTGAGGTTGCTGTTCGATCTGGCTCGGGCGGTGGGGCTTGAGCAGTGGCGTGAACGGATGCTCAGCGGTGAGCACATCAATGTCACCGAGGATCGCGCGGTGCTGCATACCGCGCTGCGCAGCCCGGCCGGCGAGCACCTCGACGTGGACGGCGAGGACGTGATGCCGGCCATCGAGGCCGTGCTGACCCGAATGCAGGACTTCAGCGACCGTGTCCGCTCGGGGGAATGGAAGGGGCACACCGGCAAGGCGATCACCGATGTCGTCAACATCGGCATCGGCGGCTCCAACCTGGGACCCAAGATGGTCTGCGAGGCATTGCGCCCCTATCAAGCCGAGCAGCTTCGTCCGCACTTCGTCTCCAATGTCGACGGGACCCATCTCGCTGAGACGGTTCGCGGTCTGAATCCGGAGACGACGCTGTTCATCGTCGCCTCCAAGACCTTTACCACGCTCGAGACCATGACCAACGCCCAGAGCGCACGGCGTTGGCTGGTCGATGCGCTCGGTGACGAGAAGGCGGTGCGCAACCACTTCGTCGCGGTCTCGACCAATAGTGAAAAGGTCGCCGAATTCGGCATCGACACCGATCAGATGTTCGAGTTCTGGGACTGGGTCGGCGGCCGCTATTCGCTTTGGTCGGCGATCGGGCTGCCGATCGCGATCGCGATCGGGTTCGATCGGTTTGCCGAGCTATTGGCCGGCGCGCATGCGATGGACCAGCATTTCCGCTCAGCACCGCTGGAGCAGAACCTGCCGGTGATCCTGGCCCTCCTCGGGGTCTGGTACATCGATTTCGCCGGCGCCAAGACCCATGCGATCCTGCCCTATGACCAGTCTCTGAAATACTTCCCGGCCTACCTCCAGCAAGGCGACATGGAGAGCAACGGCAAGCATGTCACCCGTGACGGTATGGCCGTCGATTACAGCACTGGCCCGGTGGTTTGGGGCGAGCCCGGCACCGACGGGCAGCACGCGTTCTATCAGCTCATCCATCAGGGGACTGAGCTGATCCCGTGCGACTTCATTGCCCCGATTCGCAGTCATAATCCGATCGGCAACCATCACAGCCTGCTGATGGCGAACTGTTTCGCGCAGACTGAGGCACTGATGCGCGGTCGCACGCTTGAGGAGGCCAGGGCCGAGATGCTCGCGGCCGGGCACGCCGAGGCCGAGGCGGAGCGGTTGGCGCCGCATCGGCAGTTCGACGGCAACCGGCCGACCAGCACGATCCTGCTCGAGCAGCTCACCCCGGAGAGTCTGGGTGCGCTGATCGCGCTCTACGAGCACAAGATCTTCACCCAAGGCGTTATCTGGGGCATCAACTCCTTCGACCAGTGGGGCGTCGAGCTCGGTAAGAAGCTCGCCAACGTGATCATCGGCGAACTCGAGGCGGGGGAGGTCACCGAACCGCACGACACCTCCACCACCGCATTGCTGCGTTACTTCCTCGCGCGCAGCTAGAGCGCGTCTGATCAAGCGCGGCTGTCCAATAAGCCCGAGGGTAAGCCCGAGGGGGATCAGTGCGGCCCGGCCGGACGATGAGATCGTCCTGCACCTCTTATTTGCCGGGCCTTGACCGGCTAGAATGCGCGGGAACCCAGCCCTCGGCCGTCGCTGCCCGCTCAGCATGCGCCCGAGGTCGGCCGCCGCGCACAGCAGGTGTTTCTGAATCGAGGACCGCATCGATGAGCCAAGAAAGCGACTTCCATTACCTCCGCCATTCGCCGCTGACCACGGGCCTGACCGACGACCAGGTTCATGCATTGGCGGGTATCGCCTTTTGCCGGCAGCTCGCCGACCAGGAGGTCTTGATCACCGAGGGCAACGTCGAGCACGCCCTGCACATCATCGCCGAGGGGGCAATCGCCGTGACGCGCGATCTCGGCAAGGGCGAGTTCACCACCATCCATGTGCTGCGTACCGGCGACCTCGCCGGTGAGATGGGCTTCATCAGCGGCCAGCCGCATACCGCCACCCTGCGCTCGCTGGGCCGAACCCAGGTCTGCAGCCTCGAGCGCGAGGCCTTCGAGACCCTGCTCGACAAGGACCCCTGGCTGGTCTACCGGGTGATGTGCAACATCATCCATGTCAGCCAAGACATCCTGCGCCGGATGAATGCGCAGTACGTCGAGCTGACCAAATACGTGCACCGCTCGCACGCGGTGTTCTGAGGCAGGGCGTAGCGTCCGGAGGGGGCGCCCGCGCGTTGCGCCGCCTGCTGGCCAGTTCGCGTCTTCGCCGGCTGAAGGCTTGACGGATGCGCACGGCTGTTCTTGAGCGGGAGCGCGTACGCCTGGCTGCTGCAGCGCGAGGCTGCAGCGTCAGGGGTTCAGATCGTTGACCGCGCCGATGTTAGCGGGCAGCAAGACCCACCACATCCATCAGCTGGGCATAGTCAGTGACAACGCCGTACTTCACCTGCTCCTGCTGGGGCCGCCTGATCAATGGTAATCGCTCTCGCGCTGGTGGCGCACGGCCAGTATGGTGACCGTCTCGGCATCCTCGATCTCAAACAGGGCCACATAGCCGGAGGCGCCAAATGGGATCAGTAGTTCACGGAGAAACGGCGAGTCGATCGACACCTTGCGACAAGTAAATGGAAACTGCTCCAGTGTGACCATCGCAGCGCGAATGGCTGCCAGCGCCCGCTCGGCCAGCGCCCAATCCGTGGCATCCCGCTCGAGCATGAACGCGTACAGCCTGAGCAGATCGTCCTCCGCTCCCGGAGTGAAGCGGACGCGATAGGTCATCGATCGGCAGTTCCAGACTTGTGCGCATCAAGCATGGATTGGAGCTGCTCGACCACCGCGGACGCCTCGACATAGCGTCCGGTCTGCCGAGCCTGATCACGCGCCCTCAACCCGCGTTCGATAAACGCTTGTTCAGCCTGACGATAGGCCACGCTCTGACGAATGGCCTGCTCGACGAAGCCCGACAGGGTTTCCCCTTCCTCCAAGACGCTTTCCACGGAATGCCGCAGTTCCGGCTCAACCCGCAGGGAAGGAATCGTGGCTGTTTTCATCGCTGTCCCCAGTGCGTTGCATTTGCGATGCACTATGCCGGCCCTTTGGCAGCGGCGCAAGCCCGGTGGCGACGCAGAATCGTCAAGGCTTGCGCCTGACTAAGCGCGATCGGCAGGCTTGCATTGGCCTCGCATTGGATGCACACCATGCGGTTGCAGCTGAAGGCCTGCCAAATCGATCTCGGCTGGGATGGGATCTCACGGTGTTCTTACCCCGATCACTCCGGCTCCGAGACCTCTTTCAAACGCAGCGCAGAGACCACAGCGCCGAGCGCGGCGAGGCCGAGCACCAGGATGACGAACGCGGTGCCGTAGAGATCGCCGAGCACGCCGACAAGCCCGCCGAGCAGCATCACGACGCCGATGACGGTATTGCTGACCGCGACCATCGCTGCGCGCGTCTCGCTGCTGGCCATGTCGACCAGATAGACCTTGCGGCCGAGGCGCACACCGGCATGGGCGACGCCGAGCAGCAAGAACAGCAGGGCGAAGCCGTAGCCGCCGAGCAGCGGGGCCTGGAACTCGATCAACGCCCAGGTGATCAGCCCGAGCAGGCCGGCCCCGGCGGCCGCGAGCACCATCACTAGCCGTGCCGAGCGGTCGCTGAGCCGACCCCAGACCGGGGCGCTGAGGGTGCTGGCGAGACCGCTGGCAATGATCAGCAGGCCGAGGGCGCCGAGGTCGCTGCCGCTCGCCTGCTGCGCGAGCAGCACATAGAAGGGCGGCGCGAGGGCGACGCTGAGCAGCGCGATCCGCACCAGCACGAAGCGGCGGAAGAGGGCATCGGTGCGCAGCAGGCCGATGCTCTCGATGGCCGCCGTGAGCGCGTTGCCGCCGCCCTCGGTGGCGCCGGGCTGCTCGCGGATCAGCGTGAAGACGCCGGCGGCGAGCGCGAACAGCATGGCCGCGCCGCCGAGCAGCACAACGAACAACAGCGCATCGGTGCGGCTGTCGTCGATCAGCTTCAGGAGCAGACCAAGCCCGAGGATCAGCGCACCGGCGATCCCGGCCGAGAGCCCCATCAGATTCCCGCGTCGTGACTTCGAGACGGTCTTGCCGAGCACGTCCTTGGCCGAGACCGAGCACAGCCCGCGCGCGAGACTGAACACCACCAACAGCCCGACCACCACCCAGCCGGCCACGGCGCCACTCAGGGTTGCGGCCACCCACGCCATCAGCGCCAATGCGGCGGCCGAGGCCAGCGAGCCGATGATCCAGACGCCCTTGCGCAGCGGCAAGCGGCGGATGTAGGCGGCGACCGCTAGCTGCGGGACCAGCACGCCGGCCTCGCGGATCGGTACCAGCAGGCCGACCAACAAGGCCGGCGCGCCAAGCCAGCCGATCAGCCAGGGTAGGATCAGCTTGGCGCTGGCGAGCTCGTCGGCGACCTTGGTCAGCAGGTTCGCGCTCAGATAGGTGAAGAAATTGCGCGGCTGGTCGTTGCAGGACTCGCTCGGGATGTCCTTGCAGACTCGCGCGTCCTCGTCGCCGGTGACGAGATCGTATAGGCTGTTAAGCGGTGAGCGGTCTCGCTGGTCAGGATTCGCGGTTTCTGCCGAGATTGGGGCGTGATCGTTCATGCGGGCAATCGTCAATGTCGGTCAAGGCGTGTTGGCGGAAACATCAGCGCGATGCGGGGTTGACGGAACCTCGTCGCTGATTTGGGGGTCGCAACGCGCAGAAACCGAGACTGATCAACGGGGGTGCGATGTGGTCAAGGCGCAAGCCAGTATCGAGATCGAGCGATCTCCGGAATCGGTTTACCGCTTCATTGCGGAGGAATTCGAACGCAACTATCCGCGCTGGTCGCCCGAGGTCAAGGAGCTCCAGATCCAGACCCAGGGGCCATTGCGGGTCGGCAGCAAGGCGCGGCAGGTGCGGGTCGACCAGGGGCGTCGTACCGAGTCGGTGTTTCGCATCACCCACATGGAGCCATCTCAGAGGCTGACCTTCGAGAGCAACTCGCCTGATTTTCGGGTCGACTATCGGGTTGCGCCGCATCATGGCGACCGTACGCGTCTGGTCTTCACCTTCGAGCTGAGGCGGTTGGATCTGATGATGCGCCCGTTC
This sequence comes from Halochromatium glycolicum, assembly GCF_016584085.1. Lineage (GTDB taxonomy): Bacteria > Pseudomonadota > Gammaproteobacteria > Chromatiales > Chromatiaceae > Lamprobacter > Lamprobacter glycolicus. Next base: position 80,270 of record NZ_NRSJ01000001.1, read on the forward strand.
GAGAAGTTGATCCGCCATGCCATTCAGGATGGGGCCAGGCGCACGGTCCATAATCTAAAGCGGCTGATCGAAGCGGACGAGGAGCCGGCCGCCGCGTGACATCAGACCGCCGTATCACTCGTCGAGTGTGAGAGGAGAATCGCATGAGCTTCGTGGCAGAGAAAGACCCAGGCATGATCCCACTGGTGCTCTCACAGATCCTGGATCATTGTGTCAACGGCGTCACGCTCTCGGACCCCGACCTGCCGGACAACCCGATCGTCTATGCGAACGACGTGTTCGAGCGCATGACCGGGTACAGTCAGGACGAGATCATCGGTCGCAACTGCCGTTTCCTACAAGGCGACGATCACGACCAGCCAGAGCTCGCCGAGATTCGCGCTGCGCTCACCGAGCAGCGGCCGGTCGAGGTCACGCTGCGCAATTATCGCAAGGATGGCAGTCTGTTCTACAACCGCTTGAGTATCCGCCCGTTGCTCGACCCGGATGGCGAGGTGATCTACTACCTGGGCGTCCAGTACGACGTGACCAATCAGGTCCAGGCAAAGCAGGAGATCGACCGCCTGACCTCTCTGCTCGGCCAGGGATGATCGAGGGACGCATTGCCCATGGCGGGCGGCCTCGACCATCACCCGCCGCCGCGCCCGGCATCGGCGGGAGCCCTGTCATCGGCGCGTGCCGGCTCAAATGGGGGTCCGAAGGTCTGCTCGTACTCGGCGGCATAGGGCGCAAGGGCGCGATAGACGTGCGCCGGCACGATGCGTGACTCGAAGCGACCGAAGCGATCGCGCACATGCTGCAGGTTCCGGAATAGCTTCATCTCGATGATCGCCCGCGCGAACTCCAGTCCGCGCGGGCCGCGGGTGCGCTGTAGCCAGGCGATCAGCCGGCGGATCGGCTTCGGCGGCTTGCCCGGCGGCTTGGCCAGCATCTGCAGATAGCGCGGCATGCCGCGGTTGCGATCGCCGCCCGCTCGCGGCGGTGATCACGGCCTCGACCTCGCCGCGCTCGAGCAGCCTTGCGGCAAGACTGGTGACGATCCCGGACCATTGCGCGCCGGAGACCGGCGGCTGCATCCGCGCGATCTGCATCTGGCGGTAGACGCCGAAGCGCAGCTCGTCGCCGTCGTGGCGGTTGCGGCCGAACAGGCGCTGCTCGATGGTCTCGGTTTGATTGCGCACGAACACGCAGGCGCGCGCCATCTCCGGCTTTAGGAAGCTGTCGCAAAGGCCGCGATCACTGCAGAGCTTCGGGCGTCCGGCGAGGCGCGCCTCCTGGCTCAGGAGCGTCGGCTCGCGCAGGCCCTTCGAGGGGCCGTCGCCGAATAGCTCCGGATCGAGGTCATCTAGATTTGAGGCGGGGTTTGAGGCGGGTCGTTCGGACATGGCGGACATAGCTCGATGGCGGTCGAATCACTCGGGTGGCGGCTGCAGAACCCAAGCCTTCTTTTTACCGCCGTCAAGCATTGGATGCGTATGCGTAAGGCGATTGCCGGAAAAGCTCGTACCGAATTGCGCAGGATTTTCGTTTGCCTTCGAGGAGCGTCGCCGGGAGCATAGCCGGGCTATGTGACCGGCGGCGCGACGAAGAAGGCGAGCGAAAAGACCAGCAAGGCGGTATGAGCTTTGACAGAAATCGCCTTAGGTCAGAAGCGGCCTCGATGCGCGATCGCATCGTCTGATGCAGAACCCGCTGCTGGTGACCGAGGTTACCCCGCTGTCTCGGGGCGAGAAGGCTCGTCTTCGATCATCGACTCGATAGCATCGGTAGCGGTGGCGATGATCTGTTCCCGTAGGGCTGCAGTGCGAGTCGGCTGGGCCTGGTCCGGGTCCTCACAGAGGAGCTCGCAGAGGGCATCGGTCGGTGCCTCGAAGTCGCAGTGGCCGGCACCGGGGATCGGTTGGACCCTGGCATCGTCACTGGCTGCGAAGACGGCGCGCGCATTGTTGCCGGCGTTGCAGTTGGTCGGCTCGCCGGCGAGACCGAGCAGTGGCTTGTCGAGCTCGCGAACGGCACGGAGGCCGATGCCCTGAGCGTCGACCAGGTCGAGCGTGACGGCGCCGATAGCGTTCGGATCGTTGCGTGCGGCGACCAGCGCCGCCAGGCCGCCGGCGGAGAAGCCGCTGTAGACGATCTGCCCTGCGCCGACGCGTACCTTTAGATGCTCGGCGAGCGCGATCATGTCGAGCCCGTTCTGTTGGTGGCGGCCATCCCAGGGGCGCATATTGCAGAAGTCCAGTGTTGCGACCGGGATGCCTTGCGTTGCCAAGGCCTTGGCCAGCCCGCTCATTCGCTCCTGCGAGCGCAGAAAACCATGTCCAAGGATCACTAATGCCGGCTTTCGTCCCGGCTTTCGGGGTTCCAGAGTGGAAGAGACGACGGGGCTGTCGTGAGCGGGGTGTTCGTTGGGCTTGTACAGTCGAAAGTCGAGCCTGCAGCCGGTCGCTGAACGGAGCGTACCGGCGGTCGGTTCGAGATGGATCGAGGCGGCCGCTGGAGTCGATATGGGCTCGCCACGGTGAAACAGACCGGAGCAGCCGATCAGTGAGGCCAAACCAATGAAGCTCAGCGCGGCAGAACGGAGAATGGACATCGACCGGAGATGGTCTCGGCTTCGGCTACTTCCAAGCAGATGCTTGCCTCAGCACAGGATATCGGCTGCTGGCGGGCCGAAGGCGGTAGCGGCTGCATGCTAATCTGCGCGCATGCCTCTGTCGTCCTCTGCATCCAGGTCCAGTCTCACCGAGCAACCGCCGGTCCGTATCCTGCGCAAGTCATCCGATTCGGGTGCACCGCTGACCAGTGTCGAGGCCCTGTTGCGCTGCGTCTATGCCAACCGCGGCGTGAACGGGGTTGCAACGGCTGGCCTTGGTGCGCTCCATCCGGTCGAGGCGCTCCACGGGATCGATGAGGCGGCCGCGCTGATCGCGGATCAGATCGGCTGCGGCGGGCGCTTCGTCGTGGTCGGCGATTTCGACGCTGATGGTGCGACTGGGACCGCGGTTGCACTCCTCGGTTTGCGCGGCCTGGGCGCGACAGGCGTCGACTTCCTGGTGCCGAGCCGGTTTGCGCATGGCTACGGGCTGAGCCCGGCGGTGGTCGAGGCGGCGGCCGAGCGCAGGCCGGACCTGCTGATCACGGTGGACAACGGCATCGCCAGTCATACCGGCATCGAGCGCGCCACAGCGCTCGGCATCCCGGTGCTGGTCACCGATCACCACCTGCCGGGCGCGGAGCTGCCTGCGGCCGTAGCGATACTCAATCCCAACCAGCCTGCCTGCGGCTTCCCGAGCAAGCACCTGGCCGGCGTCGGGGTCGTCTTCTACCTGCTGGTGGCCGTGCGCGCGGAGTTGCGCCGTCGCGGTTGGTTCCAGGGCGGCCGGACGGAGCCGAATCTGGCGGAACTGCTGGATCTGGTCGCCTTGGGGACGGTCGCCGATGTCGTGACCCTCGACGAAAACAACCGCATCCTGGTCGAGCAGGGCCTGCGCCGCATCCGGGCCGGACGCTGCCGCCCCGGGCTGCGGGCATTGCTCGAGATCGCCGGGGTCGTGCTCGAGCGCACGACGGCGCGGGATCTCGGCTTCGCGGCGGGACCGCGGCTCAATGCCGCCGGACGCCTCGAGGATATGTCGGCCGGGATCGAATGCCTGATCGCCGATGAGCCGGTGACCGCGATGAGGCTGGCGCAGCGGCTGAATGACCTCAACCGCGAGCGGCGCGCGCTGACCGCTGAGATGGGGGCCGACGCCGAGCGGCTGATCGAGCGGCTCGGGGCCGACCTGGGCACCCTGCCGGCCGGGCTCTGTCTATTCGCCGAGGATTGGCATCAAGGCGTGGTCGGGATCGTCGCGGCACGGGTGCGCGAGCGTTGGAACCGGCCCGTGATCGCCTTCGCCGATGGCGGTGACGGGCTGCTCAAGGGCTCGGCGCGCTCGGTCGAGGGCCTGAATGTGCGCGACTGCATCGATGCGGTCGACAAGCGCTGTCCGGGATTGATCGAGCGCTTCGGCGGTCACGCGATGGCCGCGGGCCTGAGCCTTCAGCGCGACGCGCTGGCGCCGTTCCAGCTCGCGTTCGCCGACGAGGTCGCCCGGGCGCTCGGTGATGCGCCGGCAACGCGCGAGCTGCTCTCCGACGGTGAGCTCGCCGGCCCGTTGTTGAGCCTGCCGACGGCCGAGGCCCTGCGCGTTGCCGCGCCCTGGGGCAAGGGCTTCAGCGAGCCCCTGTTCGACGGGGTGTTCGAGCTGTCGGCGGTTCGGGTGATCAAGGACCGCCATCTGAAACTGCGCGCCCGCACCGCGGCGTCGCCGCCGCTGGAGGCGATCGGCTTCGGGCTGGCCGAGCTGCGCGGACAGGCCGGCGGGCACGCCCACCTGGCCTATCGGCTGGCGGTCAACGAGTATCGGGGGCTGCGCATGCCGCAGCTGCTGATCGAGCATCTGGCGCCCGCGCCCAGTGCCGGCTGACGCGCGTGGCGACGCGCTGATGTGCCGATGTGGAAGCGGTCAACTGCTGCTGTTGCTTCGGAACGGACGCAGGAGCGCGGCTGGTCTGCCGGCGGCGTTCGGGCCTGTATCGACTAGCGCTTGCGTTTGACGAAACGCTTCAGGCGGTCGCGCTTGCGGGCCTGACGCGGCGTGAGCCTGTTGCGGCGCCCGGCATAGGGGTTCTCGCCGCTCTTGAGCTCGAGGCGCATCGGCGTGCCGAAGAGATGCAGTGCCTTGCGGAAGCGGTTGATCAGGTAGCGGCGATAGCTCTCGGGGAGGTCTCCGGTCTGATTGCCATGGATGACGATGATCGGCGGGTTGCGTCCGCCCTGGTGGGCATAGCGCAGCTTGATCCGCCGCCCTCGCACCAGGGGTGGCGGGTGCTCCTGCACCGCATCCTCGAGCAGGCGGGTCAGCATCGGTGTCGGCAGGGTGCGGGTCGCGTTCTCGAAGGCGCGATCGGCGGTCTCGAGCAGCAGGCCGACCCCGCTGCCGTGCAGCGCTGAGATGAACTCGACCTCGGCGAAGTCGAGGAACGGCAGCCGCCGCGCGACGGCCTCCTTGATCTGGCGTCGTTCGGTCGGATCGAGACCGTCCCATTTGTTGACCGCGACCACCAGGGCGCGGCCGCTGTCGACCAGATGCGCGGCCAGGGTCGCGTCCTGATCGCCGATCCCGGTGTGGGCGTCGAGCACCAGGATCGCGACGTTGCAGGCCTCGATCGCCTGCAGCGTCTTGACCACGCTGAATTTCTCGATCGCCTCGGTGATCCGGGCGCGGCGCCGCATGCCGGCGGTGTCGATCAGCTGATAATGGCGCTCGCCGAGCGAGAACGGGATGCTGATGCTGTCGCGGGTGGTGCCGGGGCTGTCGAAGACGACGACTCGTTCCTCGCCGAGCAGCCGGTTGATCAGGGTCGATTTGCCGGCGTTCGGCCGGCCAACGACGGCGATCTTGGTCGCCGCGCCGGTGGTCTCGTCTTCGTCGGTCTCGTCTTCGTCGGTCTCGGCCTCAGCGGCGCCCGCGGTGCTCGGGAGCCGAGCAAAGACCTGGTCCAGCAGGGCCTTGACGCCGCGGCCTTGGGTGGCCGCGATCGGGTGCGGATCGCCGACGCCGAGCAGGTGGAATTCGCCGGCCGCGGTCTCCCAATCGACATGGTCGACCTTGTTGGCGACCAGGGTCAGCGGCTTGCCGGTGCGGCGCAGCTGCTCGGCGATCTCGAGATCGATGCTGCTGCTGCCCTCGCGGGCATCGACCAGGAACAGCAGATGGTCGGCCTCATCGATCGCGTGTTGTACCTGCCTCTCGGTCAGCATCTCGACGCCGTCGCCGCCGCTGATGCCGCCGGTATCGACGACCACATAGGGGCCGGGTCCGACTCGGCCGATGCCGTATTGGCGGTCGCGCGTCAGCCCGGGAAAGTCGGCGACCAAGGCATCGCGGGAGCGGGTCAGCCGGTTGAAGAGGGTCGATTTGCCGACGTTGGGCCGGCCGACCAGGACGATGACCGGCAGCATCTTGGCTCAGTCCTGTTGCGGAAGCGGCTGCGGCTCAGGTGCGCCGCCGGCCGGGGCGGTGCGTGTGCCTCTTGTGCCGCGCAGCGCGGCGAGGGTGCCGTTATCGAACTGCAAGTACACGGTGTTGCCCGAGACCACTGGCGTGGAGGCCGCCGCAGCCTTGGTGACGCGCTCGCGTCCGATCAGGCGCCCGTCGCGCCGGGAGATCCAGTGCACATAACCCTCGAGATCGCCGACCACCAAGGCATCGCCGACGAGGGCCGGCGCGGTCAGGTTCCGATTGAGCAGCGCGTCCTGCTTCCAGCGGCCCGCGCCATCGGTCGGACTCGCCGCCCAGAGGTTGTCGTGCGAGTCGGTGATATAGAGGCCGGCCTCATCGGCGGCGAGGCCCGCATGGGCCGACAGCTCTCGACGCCAGAGCACCGTGCCGCTGGCGATGTCGATCGCGGCGAGATCGCCGTTGTAGCTCGCCACATAGACCTGGTTGCCGACGATGACCGGATCGGTGTCGATATCGGCGATCCGCTCGAGCTCGGAGCGACCGCTCGGCGCCGAGACGATCACCTCCCAGATCGGCGCACCCTGCTCTGGGTCGAGATAGACGAGGCGGCCATTGGAGACGCCGACGATGATCCCGTCAGGGCCTGCGGCCGGGGAGCTGCTGCCGCGCAACGTCAGGATCGGGGCCTGATAGCCGTAGCGCCAGCGCTCGCTGCCGTCGCTGATCTCGAGCCCATAGACGGTGTCGTCGATGGTGTGGACGACGACGAGATCGCCGATGAAGCGCGGGACCGAGAGGACCTCGCTGTCGAGCTGCGCGCGCCAGCGCTGGCTGCCGTCGCGCGCCGACAGCAGCAGGACCTCGCCGTCCGAGGACCCGACGACAAGCTGATCATCCCTGACATCCGGTCCGCCGCTGAACGGGATATCGGTCTTGCGCTCCCAGAGCCTGCGCCCGTCTGTCCGGTCGAGGGCTGCGATCCGGCCGCTTGCATCGGCGGCGTAGACGCGGTTACCGGTAACGGCGGGCCGCAGATTGAGGGCGCGGCCATCATTGCCTTTGCCGATCCGGGTGCTCCACAGGGTCCGGACGCTGACCTCCTGCGGGCTGGCCTTTGCAAGCTCAGCCGGCGGGCTCGGGTCCTTGGCGCGTCCGAGCCCGATCCAGCCGAGACTGCCGCACCCCTGCAGCAACAGGGCGGCGCAAAGCGCCAGGGCGATCGGCCACGCCGGGCGCTTCAGTGAGGCTGCTCGGAAGGCGTCCATTGCGATCAAGAAGCGTTCTCGGGGCCGAGCTCGACCTCGGCCGGGAGGTCTTGCAGCTTGAGCTCGATCAGCCGCGATAGCCCGGCACCGCCGTCGATCGCCTCTTGATAGGCGGCGCGTGCGCGGCTGATCTCGCCGCGGGCGGCGGCGATATCGCCGCGCAATCCGGCGAAGTCGGCGCTGAAGGACGGGCCATCGTCGTGGTCCTCGATCACGGCGGCCGCCTCGTCGAGTGCGCCCTCAGCGATCAGCACGCGGGCGAGCCGGAACGCGGCGAGCGTCGTCAGGCCCGGGGCCGGCGAACGCTCCATCGCCGAGCGCAAGACGTCCGCGGCGCCCTGAAGGTCTCCCCGCTCGACCTGGACGCGTGCAACGGCCAGATCGGTCAATGTCGCATAGGGGCTGCTCGCAAACTCCTCGGTCAGCACCTCGGCTTGCTCGATGGCCGATTCATGCTCGCCTGAGCTTGCCGCCATCAGGATCTGCTCGAAGGCAAGCGAGGCGCGCTGTCCGGTCTGCTCTTGATGGTTGACCCAGGCGCGCCAGCCGAACACCAGGCCGAGGCCGATGACGATGCCGGCGATGACGGCCGTTCCGTTCTCCTTCCACCATTTCTTGATGGCTTCGACCTTTTCGTCGTCTGTGGTCAGCTCGGCCATGATTCTCCCGAGTGGTCGTTGGTCTTGATCTGGATTAAGAGGGCTAGCCCGTCGAGGGCTTGGGTGGGCTAGGTGAAGCGGCGTCCAATCAATCTATAGCAAGGGGGGGAGCCGCTCGGCCAGCTCGCTGAGCGCGACATCACGCTGCTCCTCGCCCGAGCGCAGCGGCTTGATCCCGATGCGCTGAGCACTGAGCTCATCGTCGCCGAGCACGAGCGCGACTCGGGCGCCGCTGCGGTCGGCGCGCTTGAATTGGCTCTTGAAGCTGCCGCCGCCGCAGTGGCAGAGGAGCCGGATACCGGGTAGGGCGTCTCGGACCCGCTCGGCGATCTGCAGCGCCGCGGCCGGGGCCTGCTCGCCGACCGCGATCAGATAGGCATCGACCCGCGCCAGGGGCTCCGCCGCGCTGAGCTCGATGAGCCGCTCGAGGCCGAGCGCGAAGCCGACCGCCGGAGTCGCACGTCCGCCGAGCTGCTCGACGAGGCCGTCATAACGCCCGCCGGCACAGACGGTACCCTGTGCGCCGAGCGATTGAGTGACCCATTCGAAGACGGTGCGGTTGTAGTAGTCGAGACCGCGGACCAGTCGAGGGTTGATCCGATAAGCGATCCCTGCGCGCTCGAGCCCGGCGCAGAGCGCCTCGAAATGGGCGCGCGACTCCTCGCCAAGCGCGTCGAGCAGGCTTGGGGCGCCGGCGATGATCTCGGTGAGGTCCGGATTCTTGGAGTCCAGCACCCGCAGCGGGTTGGTCTCGAGCCGGCGCCGGCTGTCGTCATCCAGCTGCGCTTCCTGTGCGCGCAGATAGTCGAGCAGCTGCGAGCGGTACCGGGCGCGCTCGTCGCTGTCGCCGAGGCTGTTGAGCTCCAGCTCGAGGCCGTCGAGGCCGAGCGCCTGCCAGAGCCGGCGCGTGAGCAGGATCACCTCGAGGTCGATGTCCGGACCGCTCAGGCCGAAGACCTCGACGCCGATCTGATGGAACTGGCGATAGCGGCCGCGCTGCGGGCGCTCGCGCCGGAACATCGGGCCGCGGTACCAGATGCGTCGGGGCTGATCGAGCAGCCCGTGCTCGATCGCGGCGCGCACGCAGCTCGCGGTGCCCTCCGGCCGCAGGCTGAGCTGATCGCCGCCGCGGTCCTCGAAGCTGTACATCTCCTTCTCGACGATGTCGGTGACCTCGCCGATCGAGCGCTTGAACAGCTCGCTCACCTCGACCAGCGGGGTGCGCATCTCCTGGTAGCCGTAGCCCTCGAGCACGGCCCGGGCGCGGTCTTCGACCTGCTGCCAGCGGCCGCTCTCGTCTGGCAGCAGATCATGCATCCCGCGGATCGCCCGAATGGGGGTCTGCCGTGCCATCAGGTCACTCCGTCTCGGTCGCTGCCGCGGTTGTCTCGACCTCGGCGGGGTCGAGCTCGAAACGGGCGACATTGCCGCGCGAATGGCGGCCAATGTCGTAAGCCTCGCCGCCGACCGTCACCTCGACGGCCGATGCGTTGCCGAGCACGAGCGAGTACGGTGGCTCGCCGCCGAGCACCTGGCTGTCGCCGCGGCTCATCTCGCCGAACAGCAGCACCTCGCCGGTGGCATCGCGGATATCGACCCAGCAGGGTCCGGTGAATGCGAGCTCCACGGTTTCTGCGCTTGCTTCCGGAACAGCAGCGGCGTCGGCGCTGTCGGTCGGGGCGCCGCTGTCCTCGGCCTCGCGGTCAGGCTCAGGCTCAGGCTCCGCGGTCGATGCGGCAGTCTGCGGTCCGCTCGGGCTGGTATCGGAAGCGGCCAGTGCCGCATCGGGCGCTTCGGGCGTCGGCAGCGGCGGACTGACGTCGGATGGGTCGAGCTGGCCGGCCGGGGGCTGGCCGGCCGGGGCCTGTCCGGTTGTCGGCTCCGAGGCGGCTGTCGCGTCCGGAGTCCCGGCCGGGCGGGGTGAGGTGGTGACGGTCGTCTCCGGCGGCATGCTCAGGATGCGCTCGCGGCCGCTCGGTGTCGGCTCCTCGCGGATGCGCTCGGTGGTCGGCTCAGCGGCAGAGGTTGGATCGCTCAGTGCGCCGGGCTCGGGCTGTGCAGGTGGCTCCGAGGGCTGGTCGATGGGGCCTTCGAGCGTTTCGCTCGGACCCGCGGAGGTGCCGATCTCCGGCTGCGTCGTCCCATTACCCGCAAGGATACCCTCGACGATCGGGTGATCGGTCCACCACAGGTAGGCACCACCACCGATCACGAGAACGAACACCATCAACAGCAGGTACGGCAGCCAGTGGCCGCTGTCGGGCTCATCGTCTCCCCCGGTAGACCGGCCAACCTGGCGCGGCGGTGCCTCGGCGCCGGGGTGAAGACGGCGGAAGCTCAGGTTCAGCGGCTCTGGATCGAGCCCGAGCAGCCGGGCATAGCTGCGGATATAGCCGGCGACGAACACGGCGCTCGGCAAGCGATCGTAGTCGTCGCGCTCGATCGCCTCGACCACCGAACGCGAAAGGTGCAGGGAGCTGGCCACATAGTCGACGCTGAGCTTCTTGACTTGCCGGGTCTGGCGCAGCCTTGCGCCCGGCGAGTCCGGTACCTCGGCTGCATCGGCTTGTCCCGCCAGGCGCTGGTCGGCCTGCGGTCCTTGGTCCAGGTCGGACGTCGTCACAGCTGTATCACCTCGGGGGAGTCTGGATAGCGCTGACGCAGTGAGCGCTCAAGCAGCCGGGCCAGCTTCAGGTTGCCGAGCTGGCGCTCGATGCGTGCGGCGAGCAGCAGCGCCTCGGGTGTCGTCTCGCCAACACGAGAATAGCGCGTCATGAAGGCGCGTGCGCGCTGATAATCACCGCGTTGGTAAGCAAGCCTTGCGAGCTCGAGCGCGGCGGGCGGGTACTTCGGGTTGCGTTCCAAGGCCCGCTGCAGATAACGCTCGAAATCGCCTGTGCGTCCCGCTCGACGCGAGCAATCGGCCGCATTCATCAGTGCGACCTCGGGGCCTTGATAGAGCGGGTCGGCGAGCGCGGCCTTGATCTTGGCGAGCCCGGCCTCGTGCTTGCCTTCGGCGCAGAGGACGGCGCCCCAGGCATTGCGGTAGTCCGGATTGCTCGGATCACGTTCCACCGCCTCGGCGAATTCGCGCTGGGCATCGGCGGTCTTGCCGAGACGCTGGTAGACGATTGCCAGGATGTAGTGGGCGCGCGCGCTGTCGCGGTCTGCGGCGACCGCCTGCTTCGCGCGCCCCAGCGCGGTTTCGAGCTGGCCGCGCTGAACGTATTCCGCGGCCAGGTCGACATAGAGATCGGCCGGGCTTTCGTCCTCGGATACGGTCTCGGTCTGACTCGGCGCACCGGCACAGCCGTTCAGCACGAGCGCTGCCAGGATCACGCTCGGGCCCCGAGACCAGGTCGGGTGACGGCGCGAGATGGCGGGCATCAGGTATGGACGGCGACGCGGGGCGATGCCTCGGCCTGAGGCCGCCGGCGGTTCTGCACCTGCCCGACGAGCTGGCCGCAGGCTGCTGCGATCTCGTCGCCGCGGGTCTTGCGGGTGATGGCGATCAGTCCGGAGCGCTTCAGCCGCTGGCGAAAGGACTCGATGCGATCTGGCTCGCTGGTCTCGAAGCCGCTGCCCGGGAACGGGTTGAACGGGATCAGGTTGACCTTGGACGGTACACCCTCGAGCAGCCGAATCAGCGCCTTGGCATGGCGATCGCTGTCATTGACGTCTTTGAGCATCACGTATTCCCAGGTGATGCGCCGGCGCGGCTCGCCGCGCAGATAGGCTCGACAGGCGGGGATCAGCTCTTCGAGCGGGTATTTCCGGTTGATCGGAACAATCTGGTCGCGCAGCGCATTGTCGGGCGCATGCAGCGATACCGCCAGCGAGACATGACTGACCTCGGCAAGCCGATAGATGTTCGGGACGATGCCGGAGGTCGAGAGGGTCACGCGCGTCTTCGCCAGCATATAGGCAAAGTCGTCCTGCATGATATCCATCGCCCGCACCACCGCCTCGAAATTCGCGAGCGGCTCGCCCATCCCCATCATCACGATGTTGGTCGGCGGCTTGCCGAGCACCCGTGTCGCATGCCAGACCTGGCCGATGATCTCGCCGGTGGTCAGGTTGCGGCTGAAGCCTTGTCGGGCGGTTGCGCAGAAGTGGCAATCGAGCGCGCAGCCGACCTGCGACGAGACGCAGAGGGTGCTGCGGTCCTCTTCGGGGATATAGACGGTCTCGACCCGCTGGCCATCGCGGAGCTCGAATAGCCACTTGATCGTGCCGTCCGCCGAGGGTTGCTCGAGCGCCGGCTGCGGCAGATCGATCGAGGTCTCTTCACTGAGCCGTGCACGCAGTGACTTGGAGAGGTCCGTCATCGCGGCGATGTCGGCGATGCCGTGCTTATGGACCCAGCGGAACAGATTGCGCCCGTGATAAGGCTCGAAGCCCCAGCCCAGGGTCAGGTCTTCGAACCCTGCGCGGTCGAGGTCGAGCAGCGGGATGTGGGGCTTCGGGTCCATCGGGGCGGTGCGCTGACTGAGACGGGGCGAGGCGCGCCCGCACGCTCACTGCGTGCGCGGGCAGATCCCGTCGGGGAAGAAGAATCCGATCTCGCGCTCGGCGGTCTCGGGTGCGTCGGAGCCGTGCACCGCGTTCTCGGTGAAGGAATCGGCGAAATCGGCGCGGATGGTGCCCGGTTCGGCCTTGGCCGGATTGGTCGCCCCCATCAGCTCACGATTCTTCGCGATTGCGTCTTCGCCCTCGAGCACCATCACCAACACAGGGCCGGATGTCATGAAGCCGACGAGCTCGTCGAAGAATGGCTTGCCCTGGTGCTCGGCATAGAATGCACTTGCCTGCTCCAGGCTCATGTGCAGCATCCGGGCGGCGACGATGCGCAATCCGGCCTGCTCGAAGCGGTTGCAGATGGCACCGATTGCGTTCTTTGCGACCGCGTTCGGCTTGATGATCGAGAGCGTCGTTTGCTCGGCCATAAGGGCTCCTTAAACAGATTCCGGGCCGCCGCCGAGTCAGAGCCCGGCCGCTATCCGGCGAAGGGTGCGGGGTCAGGTTAGCCCCCTATTCTAGCGGGACAACCAAGCGTAAATCCATCGCTGTCTCGCGGCCGGCTGCTGCCTGTCAGGAGAGACCGAGCAGCGCTGCAGCGGTGAGCAGCGCCTTCAGCGGCATCAGCGTGCCGGTAATGATCACCGGCGACTGATCATCGGCGACTGATCATCGGCAACCTCAGCCCTTACGCAAAAAGAGCCACGCGGCGAACCCTAGGAACGCAGCGATCTCGATCATGGGGAGCGGGATGTCTTGCATCGGTGTGCGGCCTTGAGGAGGGGGTGGATTGCTCGGCCGGTCTCGTTCGACCGGCACTCGCCTGCCTCAGTAAGTGGCTTCCGTGCTTGAGGGTTTTCAAGGTGATCCGGGGCTGAGGGGCAGTGCGCTCGGGCTGCGCTGCATGATGGCAGGTGCGATCGGACCCCCAAAAAACCGACCGCGGTGCTCGGATGCTCGCGCGAGGTGATGGCGGTCAAGGTTCGGGCAATGGTGGGTTGTTAACCTGTTGGGGTCTCTAGGGGTGCGGCTCTTGCTGCACCGCAGCATTCGCAGTAAGCTTTCGCGATGACAATAGCCCTGCTGATCGTCTGTGATTTTGCGAGCCCCCGATTTGACTCCCCGATTTGACTCTGAGCAGTAGGTAGGGACGATGACAGAATATGCGTTGATTCTGGTCAGCACGGTCCTGGTCAATAACTTCGTGCTGGTCAAATTCTTGGGTCTGTGCCCCTTCATGGGGGTCTCCAAGAAGCTCGAGACAGCGATCGGGATGGGCTTCGCGACGACCTTCGTGCTTACGATGGCGGCGGTGACCACCTGGGTCGTCAACACCTATCTCTTGGTGCCGCTCGGGATCGAATACCTCCGAACCATCGCGTTCATCCTCGTGATCGCGGTCGTCGTGCAGTTCACCGAGACGGTCATGCACAAGACCAGCCCCGTGCTCTATCAGGTGCTTGGGATCTTTCTGCCGCTGATCACGACCAACTGCGCCGTGCTCGGCGTCGCCCTGCTCAACCTTCAAGAGCAACGGGGATTTCTCGATGCGGCGCTCTACGGCTTTGGGGCGGCGATCGGTTTTTCGCTGGTCCTGGTGCTGTTTGCGGCGATGCGGGAACGGGTTGCTGTGGCGGATGTCCCGGAGCCGTTCCAGGGCAGCGCCATCGCAATGGTGACCGCCGGTTTGATGTCCCTGGCATTTATGGGGTTTGCGGGGTTGGTTTCCGTTTAAGCTGGGCCAGTTTCTCGAATAGCGCGCCCGGAATCCGGGTGTGCAATCAAGCGCGGGGTGCGGGCAAACCGAGTCGGCGGGGTCAAGGCGCGTCGACTGCTCTTGCACTGCACCGGGAGAGATAAGATGTTGATTGCGATTGCGGCGATTGCTGGACTGGCCGCGGCCTTCGGGCTGCTACTTGGCTATTCGGCGATCCGCTTCCGGGTTGAAGGTGACCCGATCGCCGACCAGGTCGACGCGCTGTTGCCGCAAAGTCAATGCGGCCAGTGCGGTTACCCCGGCTGTCGGCCCTACGCCGAGGCCGTTGCGTCCGGTGAGGCGGAGATCAATCTGTGCGCCCCCGGCGGCGAGGGGACGATGCTCGCGATCGCCGACCTGCTCGGGCGTGAGCCGGTCGAGGTCGGTGAGATTGAAGAAACGCCGAAGAGCGTCGCGGTGATCGACGAGCAGACGTGCATCGGCTGCACCAAATGTCTGCAGAGCTGCCCGGTCGATGCGATCGTCGGCGCAGCCAAGCAGCTGCACGGGATCATCGCGAGCGAGTGCACGGGCTGCGGTCTCTGTCTGTCGCCTTGTCCGGTCGATTGTATCCACCTGCAACCAGTTCCGGAGACCATTGCCAACTGGAAGTGGCCCTACCCAACGCCGCTGCGGCGACCGGTTGCGCTGCCGCCGGAGTCTGAGCTGCTGCCGGAGCAGCGTGAGGCTGCCTGAGGCACTCGGGGCGCTCGGGCGTCGTCCTCCAAGTCCGGCGCGGCCCAGAGCGGGGCGCGCCGAGTCACTGAATCCTACTCGACGAACCATTTTCGAGATGTCAGGTTTACGATCGATTCTAGATGGCGGTGGACAGCGCAAGCTGTGGCACTTCCATGGCGGTGTTCATCTGCCCGATGAGAAGGGGCTGTCGAACCGACAGCCGATCGCCGATGCGCCACTGCCATCACAGCTCGTGATCCCGTTGCAGCAGCATATCGGCGCGCCGGCGCGGTGCCGCGTTGCTGTCGGCGATCGGGTACTGAAGGGACAGCTGATCGCGGAGCCTCAAGGCTATATCAGCTCGCCGGTTCATGCCTCGAGTTCAGGTACGGTGGTCGCGATCGAGCCGCGACCGATCCCGCATCCTTCCGGCCTCAGCTCGCCCTGCGTGGTAATCGAGACCGATGGTGAGGATCGATGGGCCGAACTGCCCGCACCGCTGGCCGAGCGCCCCGAGCAGATCGGCGGTTGCGACCCGGCAGTGGTGCGCGATCGCGTCCGCGCATCCGGGATCGTCGGGATGGGGGGGGCGGCCTTCCCGTCCAACGTGAAGCTCAACCCAGGCAAGGATCAGCCGATCGAGACGCTGGTGATCAACGGGGCCGAGTGCGAGCCCTACATCACCTGTGATGATCTGCTGATGCGCGAGCAGGCGTCGGACATCATCGACGGCGTCCGGATCATGCTGCATGTGATCGCGGCGAAGAAGGCGGTGATCGGCGTTGAGGACAACAAGCCCGAGGCGGCACAGGCGCTCAGGACCGCGATCGAGTCCGCCGCGGTGGGTGATCGGGTCGAGGTCGCGGTGATCCCGACCCTCTATCCGAGCGGCGGCGAGAAGCAGCTGATTCGCATCCTCACTGGTAAGGAGGTGCCGAGCCACGGCATCCCGGCCCAGGTCGGGATCGTTTGCCAGAACGTGGGGACGACAGCGGCGGTTGCCGACGCGGTGCTGCGCGGTCGGCCCTTGATCGAACGGTTGGTGACCGTGACCGGGCGGGCTGTCGCCGAGCCCCGCAACTACCGCGTCCCGATCGGCGCCCTCGGCGAGACCCTGATCGCCGCCAGCGGCGGCTATCGCGGCGAGATCGCAAAGCTGGTGTCGGGGGGGCCGATGATGGGCTTTCGGCTCGAGACCGACGCGGTGCCGATCACCAAGGCGACGAACTGTCTGCTCGCGCTGACCACCGATGAGAGTCCTGATCCGGGTCCTGCGCTGCCCTGCATCCGCTGCGGGCGCTGCGCCGAGGTCTGCCCGGCCAACCTGCTGCCGCAGCAGCTCTACTGGCACGCCCGTGCCAAAGAGCTCGACAAGGTTCAGGACTTCAACCTGTTCGATTGCATCGAATGCGGTTGTTGCGCGCATGTCTGCCCCTCCCATATCCCGCTGGTGCAGTACTACCGTTTCGCCAAGACCGAGAGCTGGGCGCGCGAGCAGGAGAAGCGTGCGGCCGATCATGCCCGTGAGCGCCACGCGGCGCGCGAGGCCCGGCTGGAGCGCCAGGAGCGCGAGCGCAAGGCCAAGCTGCGGAAGAAGAAGGAGGCGGTTGCCGGGGGCGCTGCCGCATCGGCGAAGGTCGGCAAAGCCGATCGATCCACGAAGGGCACCGAGACCGATAAGCAGGCCGCGATCGAGGCGGCCCGCCGCCGCGCAGCCGAGAAGAAGGCAACGGTCGCGAAGACAGAGCAGGCAGCGCAGCCGCAGGGCAGTGATGCGGCGGCAGCCTCAGGCTTGCCGCCGGTCGATGAGCGCAAAGGGGCGGTGCTTGCCGACGACCCGGCCGCATCCCGAACGGGCAGTGGAGCCGGGCAGCAGGGGGCCGAACGGCAAGGCGCCGAGCAGCCGGTCGCTGAGGGGTCGGCTGCTGAGCCGTCGGCCGCTGGTGAGACGCCGGCCGCTGAGGGGTCGGCCGCTGGTGAGAAGCCGGTCGCTGAGGGGTCGGCCGCTGGTGAGAAGCCGGTCGCTGAGCAGGCGGCCGTTGGTGAGACGCCGGCGGCTGAGAAACCCGCTGCGGAGAAACCCGCTGGGGAGAGACATCTGGCGCGTCGCGAAACGGCGGTTCAGGAGTGAGCGCCGTGACGATGACCATCATTTCTTCGCCGCATAGCGCGCGGGTCAATCGCGTCGACCAGGTCATGGTGCAGGTGTGCCTGGCGCTGATCCCAGGCACGGCGGCGCTGGTCTGGTTCTTCGGTTGGGGCGTGCTGATCAACATGGCCCTGGCAACGGTCTTCGCTGTCACCGCCGAGGCGCTGGTGATGAAGCTGCGCGGACGTCCGGCGTTGCCGGCGATCTCGGACTATAGTGCCGTCGTGACGGCGCTGCTGTTCGCGTTGACGATCCCGCCGACGCTTCCGTGGTGGATGACCCTGTTGGGCATCCTGTTCGCGATCGTGATCGTCAAGCAGCTGTACGGGGGCATCGGCTACAACCCGTTCAATCCGGCGATGGCCGGGTACGTGTTCCTGCTGATCTCCTATCCGGTCGCAACGACCAGCTGGCTGCCGCCGGACGTCTCGGAGCTCCTCGAGGCGCGCGACCTCTCGACGCTGTCCTTCGTGGATTCGGTGCGCCTGATCTTCACCGGTGCGCTACCGGAAGGGCTGACCTGGGACGCGGTCAGCGCCGCGACCCCGCTCGACGAGCTGCGCACGATGCTCGATCAGGGCAAGACGATCGATATGATCCGCGAGAGCCCGCTCTGGGGTCTCTTCGGCGGCCGTGGATGGGAGTGGGTTGGCGCCTCGTTCCTGCTCGGCGGGCTCTACCTGCTCTGGCGCCGGGTCATCACCTGGCATATCCCTGTGGCCTTCTTGGGCGGACTCTTGGCGGTGGCGGCTGCATTCTGGCTGGTCGATCCGCAAGGCTATCCGTTCCCGACGTTCCATCTGTTCTCCGGCGGTGCGATCCTTGGCGCGTTCTTTATCGCGACCGATCCGGTCTCCGCCTGCACGACCAGGCGTGGGCAACTGATCTACGCGGCCTTGATCGGTGTCACGGTCTTCGTGATCCGCACCTGGGGTGGGTACCCGGACGCCGTCGCCTTCGCGGTACTGTTATTGAACATTGCGGTGCCGATGATTGACCAATACTCACAGCCGCGTGTCTTCGGCCATGGCCGAGGCGAGCGCAAGAAGGCTTAACCATTCCAAACCGAGTCAACGGATACCGATCATGAAGAAGGCCCCAATCCTCATCGCCGCGCTCATCCTTGGCAGTTTCGCCGTCGGCGGCGTCGGGCTGGTCGCCATGACCCACGAGCTGACCGACGCGAGGATCGCCGAGAACCAGCGTCAGGCCATGCTCACTAAGCTCAAGGCGATTGTCCCGGAAGGGCGCATGTCCAATGATCCGCTCGAGGATCGGATCGAGGTCAGCGATCAAGAGCTGCTTGGCGCCCCGAAAACAGAGGTCTATCGGGTACGCGACGATGGTGAGCCGGTCGCGCTGATCCTAAAGCCGATCGTGCCCGATGGTTACGCCGGCCCCATCAAGCTGCTGGTCTCGGTCCTCCCCGACGGCACGCTCGGCGGGGTTCGCGTGATCGAGCATCATGAGACGCCGGGGCTTGGCGACAAGATCGAGGAGCGCAAGGACGACTGGATCATCGAGCAATTCAGCGGCCGCTCGCTCGGTGAGCCGCCGATCGAGGAATGGACCGTGAAACGGGATGGCGGCGCCTTCGATCAGTTCACCGGTGCGACCATCACCCCGCGTTCGGTGGTGAAGGCGGTCAAGGACACCCTGTTGTTCGTCCAGCGTCATGGCGATGCGCTGTACGAGCGGCCGGCATCCGGTCAGGAGAACGAGACCGGTGAGCCGATGCAGGCGGCCGCTGCAGCCAAACAGGCGGCCGCCGAACCGGCTGCCGGCGGCAAGTCGACCCCTCTCGCGGAGGCGTCCTGATGGCGGGGAAGGGCTATGGCGCTCTGGTCGGCGAGGGGCTCTGGAGCAACAACCAGGCGTTGGTGGCGATGCTCGGGCTCTGCCCGCTGCTCGCGGTCACGACCACGGCGACCAATGGCTTGGGGATGGGGCTGGCGACGACGACGGTGCTGGTGCTCTCCAACGCGACGGTCTCGCTGATCCGGAACCTGGTGCGGCCGGAGGTTCGGCTGCCGGTGTTCGTGTTGGTGATCGCCTCCTTCGTCACCGCGGTCGAGCTGACCATGCAGGCCCAGTTCTATCAGCTCTACCTGGTACTGGGTCTGTTCATCCCATTGATCGTGACCAATTGCGCCATCATCGGCCGCGCTGAGGCGTTCGCCTCGAAGGCGCCGCTCGACCGGGCCATCGTCGACGGTCTGGCGATGGGGATCGGTTTCACGCTGGTGCTGATGGTGCTGGGCGGGATGCGCGAGTTCCTCGGTCAAGGGACGCTCTTCTATCAGGCCGATCTGCTCCTCGGGTCTGCCGCGCAAGGCTTTGGTTTGGATCTCGGTGAAGGCTTCCAAGGTGCGCTGTTGGCGATCCTCCCGCCTGGAGCCTTCATCGGCCTCGGGTTTCTGATCGCGCTGAAGAACCTGATCGATAAACGCGTTGAGCGGCGCCGATCGGCTCAGCGCGCAGCGAGAAAGACGTCTGAGGAGCCCGGTGCATCGGGTGAGCTGGCCCCGTCGTAGCGCTGACTGTCGGGCCGGGCCGTACAGCGCCCGATGTCGCCGGGGCCCCACTCGATAACAGCTTGCGACGCACTCGCGTCCAAGTGGCTGGGCTGGAAGTGGTATATTCGCGCGTTCACCTGAGTGTCGGTTGACGCACCGGCGTCCGACGCTGGTTGATATCGCTTTCAGTCAGGCCAGCCATCCTGTGCGCGTCGCTCGACGGTTGCTGGCAGCATCTCAAGACAGACGAGGAGTTTTCGCATGTCCAAAAAGCATCCAGTTGTTGCCGTCACGGGCTCGTCCGGGGCCGGGACCACGACCGTCAAACGCGCGTTCGAGCACATCTTCTACCGCGACGGCATCAATGCGGCCGTGATCGAGGGCGACAGCTTCCATCGCTTCAATCGCAAAGAGATGAAGGCCGAGATGGCGAAGGCCGCAGAAGAGCACCGGAACCTGAGTCATTTCGGTCCCGAGGCGAATCACTTCGACCTGATCGCGGATCTGTTCGCGAGCTATGGCGATACCGGCACCGGCAAGAAACGCTACTATATCCACAGCGACGAAGAGGCGGCCCATCACAACAGCCGTCTCGGCACCGATCTCTCTCCCGGTGAGTTCACCCCTTGGGAAGAGGTTCCGGGCGGCACCGACCTGCTGTTCTACGAAGGGTTGCACGGGCTCGTGAAGACCGACGACGCCGATGTCGCCAGGCATGTCGATCTCGGTATCGGCGTTGTGCCGATCGTGAACCTGGAGTGGATTCAGAAGATCCACCGGGACAACTCCGAGCGCGGCTATGCGGCTGAGGCGATCGTCGACACCATCCTGCGCCGGATGCCGGACTACATTCGCCACATCACGCCGCAGTTCACCCGGACCGATATCAACTTCCAGCGCGTGCCGACGGTCGACACCTCTGACCCCTTCATCGCCCGCGATATACCGACCCCCGATGAGAGTTTCGTGATCATCCGCTTCAAGGAGCCGGAAAAGTTCGAGATCGACTTCCCCTATCTGCTTTCGATGATCAAGGAGTCGTTCATGTCTCGTCGCAACACCATCGTCGTGCCCGGCGGCAAGATGGGGTTCGCGATGGAGGTCATCCTGCAGCCGATCATCGAGCGCATGATGGCGGCGCGACACGTCTGACCGCTCTGATCACCGCAAGCGCCGCGATGCTCTCGCGGCCGCTTGCTACTCCAGTGCGGCGCCGGGCGCCGATGCCTGTCCCCCGGCATCCGGCATCAGCGCCGCGGGCGGCCGCACCGTGAGCAGATGGACGCGGCGGCTGTCGGCGCGCAGGATCGTAAAGCGAAAGCCGTCGATCTCGACGCGCTCCCCGCGCGTGGGCAGGTGTGCGAAGGCGTGCACGACCAGCCCGCCGACGGTATCCAGATCGCCGCCCTCGAGGCATGAGCCGAAGTAGTCGTTGAACTCCTCGATCGAGGTTCGCGCCTTGACCGTGTACTCGCCCCTGCCGCGCTTGTAGATGAAGGCGCCCTCGTCGAAGTCGTGCTCGTCTTCGATGTCGCCGACGATCTGCTCCAGCACGTCCTCGATCGTGACCAGACCGGCCGCCGAGCCGTATTCGTCGACGACGATGGCCATGTGGTTCCGGCTGGCCCGAAACTCCTTCAGCAGCACGTTCAGACGCTTGCTCTCGGGCACGAACACCGCTGGCCGGACATGGTCGCGGATATTGAACGGGCGGCGATTCGCTTCCGAGTAGTAGCTCAACAGGTCTTTCGCGAGCAGGATGCCGACCACCTCGCCCTTGTCGTCACCGGTGACGGGGAAGCGGGAATGGGCGGACTCGACAGCGGTCGCCAGGATGCGCTCGAGCGGGTCATCCCGACGAATATGGACCATCTCGGCGCGCGGGATCATGATGTCGCCGACGCGCAGATCGGCAACCTGCAATACCGCCTCCATCATGCCGAGCGCATCGCGGTCGAGCAGGCCGCGGCCCTCGGCGTGCTGCAGCAGCTCGGCGAGCTGTTCCTTGTTCTTGGGCTCACAGCGGCCCAATAGACCGCCGAGATCGTTCAGGCCGAGGCGCCTCAGCCAGTGATTGGCTGGATTGGCTGGGGCGCCCTGTCTAGATCCGTCGTCGCTCGTCATGGACGTCGTCGATGACCTCATAAGGTGATGGGAATCCTAGCGCGCCAAGAATCCGGATTTCCAGCGCTTCCATTGCCGATGCCTCGGCTTCGGTGAGATGGTCGAAACCGAGCAGGTGCAGCACGCCATGCACGACGAGATGCGCCCAATGGGCCGTCTCGGTCTTGTCTTGCTCGTGCGCCTCGCGTTGGACCACCGGCGCGCAGATGATCAGATCGCCGAGCAGGCTGCCGAGCGCTGCTGCCTGCGGGTCCAGGGCGTCGAGTCCCGGCGGCAGATCGAATGGAAAGGAGAGGATATTGGTCGCCCCGGTGCGATCGCGGTAGCATCGATTCAGCGTGGTGCTCTCCTCCTCGCCAACGATCCGGAGGGTCAGCTCAGCCGGTTTCGGCACGGTCCGCCGCGCCGATGCGGGCCCGGCTGCTAGCTCAGCTGCGAGCCCCGCTGCTAGCCCAGCTGCGAGCGCCTCAGACGCCCAGCGCTCGAGGTCCGGTACCGATGGCAGCGGCCGCTGACGATCGGTCTGCGGACGCGCATCTTGCAGGTCGATGAGCACCACGTCCTCTGCGGCTGTGGCAGTGGTCCCGCCGGCGGCCCTTCCGGCGCTCGGCCCGGCGGTCGGCGCGTCAGCTTCCTTGGTCTCGGTCATGGGCGTCGTAGGCATTGACGATCCGCTGGACCAACGCGTGCCGGACGACATCGCGGGCGCTGAAGAACGAGAAGCTGATGCCCTCGACCGGACGCAGGATCTCGACGGCCTGGCGCAGCCCGGAGGGCTGCCCCTTGGGCAGATCGACCTGGGTCACGTCGCCGGTCACGACCGCGGTCGAGCCGAACCCGATCCGGGTCAGGAACATCTTCATCTGCTCAGGGGTCGTGTTCTGCGCCTCGTCCAGGATGATGAAGGCGTCGTTCAGGGTGCGGCCGCGCATATAGGCGAGCGGCGCGACCTCGATCACGTTGCGCTCGATCAGCTTGTTGACCTTCTCGAAGCCGAGCATCTCAAACAGGGCGTCATAGAGCGGGCGCAGGTAGGGATCGATCTTCTGCGCCAGATCGCCGGGCAGGAAGCCGAGTCGCTCGCCGGCCTCGACGGCTGGGCGGATCAGCAGCAGCCGACGCACCCGGTCGGTCTCGAGCGCCTCGACCGCGCAGGCAACGGCGAGATAGGTCTTGCCGGTGCCAGCCGGCCCGACACCAAAGTTGATGTCATGGGTCAGGATAGCGCGCATGTAGCTCTGCTGCATCGCACCGCGCGGCTTGATCAGACCGCGCTTGGTCTTGATGATGAGGTCCAGCGTTTGCTCGGCGCTCGCTTCGGCCGCGGCGTCGGCGCCGGCCTCGACCAGCTGCAGATGGACGCGCTCGGGCGAGAGGACCTCATTGGCCGCTGCGGCATAGAGGTCGTTCAGTACACGGGCGCCGGCCTCGGCGGCCTGCTGCTCGCCGATCAGGCGGAAGCTCATGCCGCGATTGGCGATCTCGATGCCGAGTCGACGTTCGATCAGGCGCAGGTGCTGGTCGAACTGACCGCAGAGGTTAGCCAGGCGGACGTTGTCCTCGGGCTTCAGACTGAGGTCGATGTTATAGGGGGTTGGGGGCAAAGGTCTGTCTTGATGGCTCAGAAGGCTCAGCCGGTAAGGGATTCAGCAAAGAATGCCCAACGCGATTCAGGCGCAGGCGTTCGCGATGGCCGACTCGGTGGGGCTCGACCCGGTGACGCGCTCCTGCAGCTGGCCGCGCAGCGAATTGGGCAGTGCCTCGGTGATGAGCACGTCGGCGAATTGGCTGGTCAGCTGCGGCGGACCCGCAAGGTTGACGACCCGGTTGTTCTCGGTGCGGCCGGCGAGTTGGGCTGGGTCCTTGCGCGACGGGCCGGTGATCAGGACCCGCTGCACCGTCCCGACCATCCGTCGGCTGACGACCTGGGCCTGGTGGTTGATCTGCTGCTGCAGCCGAGCCAGTCGGGCCTGTTTGGTGGCCAGCGGGACGTCGTCCGGATACTCGGCAGCCGGCGTGCCGGGTCGGGCGCTGTAGATGAAGCTGAAGGACTGGTCGAAACCGACCTCGCTGACCAGACGCAGCGTCTCGTCGAAATCGGTCTCGGTCTCGCCGGGAAAGCCGACGATGAAGTCCGATGAGATGCAGATGTCGGGTCGTGCGCGGCGCAGGCGCCGGACCTTGTCCTTGTACTCGAGCACGGTGTGGCCGCGCTTCATCAGCGCGAGGATGCGGTCGGAGCCGCTCTGCACCGGCAGGTGTAGGTAGCTGACCAGCTCCGGCACCTCGGCGTAGGCCTCGATCAGGCTGTCGGAGAACTCGACCGGGTGCGAGGTCGTGAAGCGAACCCGGTCGATGCCCTCGACCGCGGCACAGAAGCGGATCAACAATGCCAGGTCGGCGATCTCGCCGTCATGCATCAGGCCACGATAGGCGTTGACGTTCTGGCCGAGGAGATGGATCTCGCGAACGCCCTGATCCGCGAGGCCCGCGACCTCGGCGATCACGTCGTCGAACGGGCGGCTGATCTCTTCGCCACGGGTGTAGGGCACCACGCAGTAGGTGCAATACTTCGAGCAGCCTTCCATCACCGAAACGTAGGCGCTCGGGCCCTCGGCCCGTGGCTCCGGCAGCCGGTCGAACTTCTCGATCTCGGGGAAGCTGACATCGATCTGCGGCATGTCCCGTTCGCGCGCGGCATCGAGCATCGCGGGCAGGCGATGGAGGGTCTGCGGGCCGAATACCAGATCGACGAACGGTGCGCGCGCACGAATCGCGTCGCCCTCCTGACTGGCGACGCAGCCGCCGACACCGATCACCAGGTCGGGTCTCGCGCTCTTCCAGGGCCGCCAACGTCCGAGCTGCGAGAACACCTTCTCCTGCGCCTTCTCGCGGATCGAGCAGGTGTTGAGCAGCAGCACATCGGCCTCCTCCGGCCGTTCTGTCCGCTGCAGCCCGTGTGAGGCGCGCAGCAGGTCTGCCATCCGCGACGAGTCGTACTCGTTCATCTGGCAGCCGTAGGTTTGAATGAAGAGTTTCTTGGCCATCGACAGTGGAGCGCTTTCGGCACCACAGGTTCTACAAATGGGGAGAGATCGGCGGACGCCGAGGATTCCGAATCAGTGCATCGTCTTCAGTGTCGATCATGGTGTCAAGCCGAGTCGTATCAACCTGTAAGATCCAGTGCCGATAATCCGCCGCCACCCCCGAGACCGAGCATATGATGCGCAAGCCCGCTCTGCCTGATCCGCAAACAGGCCGCCTGCTGGCCTGGGCGCTCTACGACTGGGCCAACAGCGCCTACGCGGCCCTGATCCAGACCTTTGTGTTCGCGACCTACTTCACCAGTCAGGTTGCCAAGGACAGTACCATCGGCACCACGCAGTGGGGTAATGCGATCGGCATCGCTGGTCTGCTGATCGCCCTGTTGGGTCCGCTGCTCGGTGCGGCCGCCGATCAGGGTGGGCCGCGCCAAGGGCTGCTGCGGGCGCTGACCGGGCTCGCGGTGCTCACGACCGCCCTCCTGTGGCTGGTGCGACCGACGACAGATGATGTCACCCTGGCGCTGTTGCTGGTGGGGATCGGCACCGTTGCCTTCGAGCTCGCCGGCGTGCTCTATAACGCGCTGTTGCCGGCACTCGCTCCGCGCTCGCGAATCGGACGCTGGTCCGGCTGGGGCTGGGGGCTGGGCTATGTTGGCGGCCTGCTCTGCTTGGTCGTCGCGCTGTTCGGATTCGTGCTCGACGATGCCTGGCTGCCCCTGCCGCGCGAGGATGCCGAGCATGTGCGGGCAACCTTCCTGCTGACGGCGGTCTGGTTCCTGGTCTTTTCGCTGCCGCTGCTCTCGCTGCGGCTCGATCCGCCCGACGGGCGCAAGCCGCTGCTCAGGGCGGCACGCGACGGTCTGCAGCAACTCGCCGGCACGCTGCGCCGGGTGCGCGAGTACGCGACATTGGTGCGGTTCCTGATCGCGCGCATGCTCTATGTCGACGGCCTGGCGACGCTGTTCGCGTTCGGCGGCGTCTATGCGGCCGGCACCTTCGGGATGTCCGAGCAGCAGGTGCTCCTGTTCGGCATCCTGCTCAACGTGACCGCTGCGATCGGGGCGGTCGGTTTTGCCTGGCTCGATGATCATAGCGGCCCGCGCGCAACGATGTTGCTGGCGCTGACGGGGCTGATCCTGCTGGGCACGTCGGTGCTGCTGGTCGAGTCGCGCACGGCGTTCTGGGTGCTAGGTGGCGCGCTGGGGCTCTTCGTCGGTCCGGCGCAAGCGGCGGGCCGTTCTTATCTCGCGCATGCGGCGCCGCCCCATCTGCGTGCCGAGCTGTTCGGGCTGTTTGCACTCTCGGGCAAGGCCACGGCCTTTGCCGGCCCGCTGCTCGTCGGCTGGGTCACCTGGCTGGCCGGGAGCCAGCGCATCGGTATGGCCACCATCGTCGTCTTCTTTTTGCTCGGGCTCTTGATGCTGCTGACGGTGCCCGAGGCACCGCGCGAGCGCGACTGACTCGGGTCCCAAGCCGCAAGCCCGTGACTGGTGGCGGCTCGGCGCCACGCGAGCGAGATGGGGCGAAGGGCGCAGCGGCTAACCTGACACAACGGCAGCAAGCGTTTCATCGTTCCGTGCGTGGCGCACCGTCATGATCGTTAGCCGCAGATCATGATTCCACTGGTCGCTGCTGCTTTCGGGCATTCAGCCGGTCGGCGATGAAGAACGGGGCATAGAGCACGAGGAAGCTCAGGCCGGCGATTGCGAGCAGCGGCAGCCAGTACCAGGGCCAGGGGCCGAACCAGTCCATGAGTGAGGCGCCGGCCGGTTTCTCCATCAGGTACATGAAGTTGGTGCCTGTGCTGGCGTTGACCGCCAGGGCGACTACGGCAACCGCGACGGTGATCAACGGGGCGCGGATCAACGAGGCCGGAACGGGCCGCAGCCGGTAGACGATGAGGGCATAGAGCACGCCCACCATGACCAGTCCGTGCCCGAGGAAGAATAGGATGAACCGGGCCGACGGGAAATCCTGTACCAGATCCGGTGTCGCGAGCGCCTGGGTCGTGCCGGCGAGCGCCCAGAAGTAGACCAGCTCGAATGCTCGCGGGCTCGCCGTGATCAGGACCCAGGCGGTGAGCCAGACGGCCAGCGCGCACAGGTGTAGGGGCAGCATCTCTGGTGTCGGTCCATCGCGCTGCAGCATAAGCGCCAGCTGCACCAGCTCTTGGGCAACCAGCAGCAGCGCCAGCAGGATGCCGATCGGCCTTGCCAGATGGGGGGCGAGGCCGCGCACGGCGACGGGCAGCAGCAGCGACATGGCCAGGATCAGGCCCAGGGTCGCCAGGTGCGATTCGCCGAAGAGCGCGAAGCCGCTATTGATTGCGGTAGTCGACATAGCAGGGGTGCTCCCAGATATCACAAGTCAGGATCGGCGGCTTGCTGTTCCACGGCGGATGATCGGCGATGCCTGCGCTGGCGATGCTCGAGTTTGCCATGGCGTGACCGAGGATCGCACGGTCATCGCCTGGGCGGAATCCGATGAGCATGAGGCGGGCTGGCGGGTCCTTCAGCTTGGGCCGTTGCGTGTCAAGCGGGATCGATGCCTCGGCTTGACTGTAACTGATCTGGATCAAGCCGGGCTGATCAGCTCTTTCCGCAAGATGTAGTGTCGCCTATACTGGCGAACACAATATCTTGTGCCCCATGACCCTAGGAAGCCGATCATGACAACGACCACTGCGGCGGCCCCGGCGCTGCTTACGCTGCCGACACGGGTGCTCAAGCGCGACGGCGAGCAGGTGCCTTTCGACGGCTCGAAGATCGAGTCCGCGATCCTGCGCGCCGGCCAGGCGACCGGGGAGTTCGGCGAGATGGAGGCGCAGCTGCTTTCCGCGCAGGTCGTCAAGGTGCTCGCGCATCGCTACGGCAACGGCCGGCTGCCGGACATCGAGGGCATCCAGGATGTGGTCGAGCAGACCCTGATCAGCGCCAACCACTTCGAGACCGCTCGCTCGTACATCGTCTATCGCGAGCAGCGCGCGAAGCTGCGCGCGGACCAGCGCACGCTGGTCGATGTCGCCAGCTCGATCAACGAGTACCTGGATCGCTCCGACTGGCGCGTCTCGGCCAATGCCAATCAGGGCTACTCGCTCGGCGGCCTGATCCTGAACACCTCGGGCAAGATGATCGCCAACTACTGGCTCTCGCACGTCTATCCGCCGCAGGTCGGTGAGGCCCATCGCGAGGGCGATATCCACATCCACGACCTCGATATGCTCGCCGGCTACTGCGCTGGCTGGTCGCTGCGCACGCTGCTGGCCGAAGGGCTGAACGGCGTGCCGGGTAAGGTCGAGGCGGGGCCGCCGAAGCACATGTCGAGCGCGATCGGTCAGATCGTCAACTTCCTCGGCACGCTGCAGAACGAATGGGCCGGTGCTCAGGCGTTCTCGAGCTTCGATACCTATATGGCGCCCTATGTACGGGTCGACGGGCTCGATTATCCGCGCGTCAAACAGTACATCCAGGAGCTGATCTACAACCTCAACGTGCCGTCGCGGTGGGGGTGCCAAACCCCGTTTACAAATCTCACGTTTGATTGGGTCTGCCCCGAAGATCTGCGCGAGCAGGTGCCGGTGATCGGCGGCGAGGAGCAGCCGTTCACCTACGGCGAGCTGCAGGCCGAGATGGACATGATCAATCGCGCCTACATCGAGGTGATGACCGAGGGTGATGCCAAGGGCCGTATCTTCACCTTCCCGATCCCGACCTACAACATCACCGAAGATTTCCCCTGGGATAGCGAGAATGCCGAGCATCTCTTTGAGATGACGGCAAAATATGGCCTTCCTTATTTTCAGAATTTCCTCAATTCAGAGCTGTCTCCGAACATGGTGCGCTCGATGTGTTGCCGGCTGCAGCTCGATCTCAGCGAGTTGCTGAAACGCGGCAATGGCCTGTTCGGCTCCGCCGAGCAGACCGGCTCGCTCGGGGTGGTCACGATCAACTGCGCGCGGCTCGGCTATACCCATCGCGGCGACGAGGCCGGGCTGCTGCGGCGTCTCGACGAGCTGATGGAGCTGGCCAAGAAGAGCCTGGAGCTGAAACGCAAGGTGATCCAGCGTCACATGGATGCCGGCCTGTTCCCGTACACGAAGCGCTACCTCGGCACCCTGCGCAATCATTTCAGCACGCTCGGCGTCAATGGGATCAACGAGCTGATCCGAAACTTCACGAACGACGCCGAGGACATCACCACCGAGTGGGGCCATGCCTTCGCGTGCCGGCTGCTCGATCACGTACGTGCCCGGATGGTCGAGTTCCAGGAGGAGACCGGCCACATGTACAACCTGGAGGCGACGCCTGCGGAGGGCACGACCTATCGCTTCGCGCGCGAGGACAAGAAGCGCTACCCGGGCATCCTGCAGGCCGGCACCGAGGAGGCGCCGTACTACACCAATTCCTCGCAGCTGCCGGTCGGCTACACCGACGACGCCTTCGAGGCGCTGGCGGCGCAGGACGCGCTGCAGACCCGGTACACCGGCGGAACGGTGCTGCATCTGTACATGGGCGAGCGCATCGGCTCAACCGAAGCCTGCAAGCGGCTGGTGCGGCGGGCGCTGACCAATTTCCGGCTGCCATACATCACGGTGACGCCGATCTTTTCGGTCTGCCCTGTGCATGGTTACCTGGCTGGCGAGCATGAGTTCTGCCCGAAGTGCGATCAGGAGCTGATCGAGAAGAAACGCGCCCAGCAGCGAGCGGCGGTGGCGACTTAGAGGCCCCAACGTTCATGGCACGGTGCAACCCCCCGAACGATGAATTTCGCGTGATTCACGGGAACAAAATAGCTCCTGCGGCCAAATTGAGTCGAAACTTGAGCGATTCAGGTGGCCATTTTGGTAGGACCTCTGATGCGCTGAGCCGCTGGGGGAGCGGGCCGCGAGCGTGGTGCCAAGGGGAGCGGGTCCCCCGGCCGCGCGTCCGGCGGACGCCGTGAATCCGTCCCTGGAGGCCAACGATTGCGATTCGGGGGATCGCCATCCGGGCGATCGACGCCGCCGGACACGCGGCCGGGGCACCCGCTGCCGCATCAGGTGTTTGACGGCCGAGAAGACGGGCCGAGCGAACGCGATCACACGACCAAACGCGGCCGAAGCTGGCCGTACCATCCAATCGACAGGAGTAACCAATGACCGAAACAACGATCGAGCCGACCATCGAGCTGCGCGACGAAGAGCGCACCCGCTGCGAGGTCTGGACGCGGGTGATGGGCTATCACCGTCCGGTGTCGGCCTTCAATCGCGGCAAGCAGGCCGAGCACCAGGAGCGCACCTATTTCCAGGAACAGCCGACTGGCGGCGAGCAGCGAGCGGTGCCAACGCGGCGCGAGGCTGCCTAAGGCAATTGCCGGAAAAGCTCGTACCGAATTGCGCAGGATTGTCGTTTGCCTTCGAGGAGCGTCGCCGGGAGCATAGCCGGGCTATGTGACCGGCGGCGCGACGAAGAAGGCGAGCGAAAAGACCAGCAAGGCGGTATGAGCTTTGACAGAAATCGCCTAAGCCCATTCCGGCCGGTTTATCGGCCTTATCCGAATCATCGGCCAGGCAGCACAGGCTTCTGGTTTTTGATGAATGCAGGCGCAGCGGAAGCCGGTGGAGCGGGTATGGGCGTATGTGTCGGGGCTCTTTCAGCCCGTTTTGAAGAACGCCCAGCCCTTATGAGCTCTTGATTTCAACCAAGAAGAGGCGCCCCCATTAGGGTTTCTCGGGCGCTGCCGGATCGAGTGTATGTCCGATACCTTGAGGGTTGGTGGCCTAACCCCCTTGACCAGCGTCGACTACCCGGGCGAGCTGGCTGCTGTGGTCTACTGCCAGGGCTGCCCCTGGCGCTGCCCCTACTGCCACAACAGGCACCTCGTCGATGAGACCGGTGCCGTGCCCGCGCAGCTCGACTGGGCTGAGGTCTTGAGGCGGCTCGAGTCACGCCGGGGTCTGCTCGATGCGGTGGTTTTCAGCGGCGGCGAGCCGACCGCGCAGGCGGCGCTTGCCGCCGCGATGGCCGAGGTCCGCGCGCTCGGCTTCAAGGTCGGCCTGCATACCGGCGGGCCGTACCCGGAGCGGCTGCAGCGCCTGTTGCCGCACCTGGACTGGGTGGGCCTCGACATCAAGGCGCTGCCCGAGGACTACGCGCAGGTCACCGGTGCTGCCGGCTCAGGAGAGCGCGCTTGGCAAAGCCTGCGCTTGCTGCTCGATGCCGGTGTCGATCTCGAAGTCCGGACTACGCCGATGCCCGGCCTCGATGACGACGCCTATCTGCAGCGCCTGATGCAGCAGTTGGCCGATGCCGGTGTCCGCAACTATGTGCTGCAGCAATGCCAGCCGGTGCATTTACGGGATCCAAGCCTTAAGGGCAGACTCCGCGCCCTTCCTGAACATTGGCCCTCAGCGCCAATCGAGCACGTCGCGCTGCGGGCGGCTTGACCGCTACTCGGAAACGGGTTGGGTTGCAAGAACAGCATGCCATCGCAGCGATTCAATTCGTTTGAGATCAGACGCCGCTCAAGCCTGTGAGCGACGAGCAGAGGGGCCGGTGCTTGCGGAATCTGTAACCGCCAAGCAATAATCCGCCGCGAACTGCGTTGAGATAAGGGACGGAAAGGAGCCATATGACCGGCGCAGACCCACCATTGGCGCATGTGCGCTTGGATTCGGATGGCGGTTGGTATCGGCATTCTCTGGCGGAGCACCTTCAAGCCGTTGCTGAATTGTCCGGCGATTTCGCTTCCTGCTTCGGTGCCTGCGATTGGGCAGTCCTCGCGGGTCAATGGCATGATCTCGGGAAGTACCGCGAGCGATTCCAGCATTACATTCGTGCGGCTTCGGGACTCGATCGCGAGACGGCCCATATCGAAGCGCGACCTGGGCGCACAACGCATTCGACCGCTGGGGCGCTGCTCGCTGAAGAGCGTTTCGGGCCGGCCGGTCGCGTACTCTCCTATCTGATCGCCGGACATCATGCCGGTCTCCCCGACTGGAACGCTGGCCTCGATGCCCGTCTAGCCAGCGAGGACGCGCGAAACGAGTTGGCCGAGGCCGTCGCAGCTGGACCGCCGGCGGAGATCTTGCAGGCTGAATTGCCGCGGGCTGATTTGCGAGGCGTGCCAGGGGGTTCTGCTGGCCTTGCCCTTTGGGTGCGGATGCTGTTCTCGTGCTTGGTCGACGCGGACTTTCTGGATACCGAGGCCTTCATGGCGCCGGAGCAGGCGGCGTCGAGGGCCGGTTGGCCGGACATCGAGGCGCTTGCCGAGCGCTTCGATTCGGCCATGTCGCAACTCCTCGACGAGGCCGAGTCGACGCCCGTCAACCGGCTCCGCCGCGAGATCCTGCGAGACTGCCGAACCGCCGCAGTTCAAGCGCCGGGCGTCTTCTCGCTGACGGTCCCGACCGGTGGCGGCAAGACGCTGTCCAGTATGGCCTTCGCCCTCGACCATGCCCGGCATCACGGCAAGCGGCGCATCATCCACGTCATCCCCTACACCAGCATCATCGAGCAGACCGCGGACGTCTTCCGCGGCATCTTCGGCGATGCCGTGGTCGAGCATCACAGCGCGGCCGAATCCAGTCCAACCAAGGAAGGGCTCCGCAGCCGGCTCGCCTGCGAGAACTGGGACGCGCCCATCATCGTTACCACCAGCGTGCAGTTCTTCGAATCGCTGTTCGCCGCACGGACCTCGCGCTGCCGCAAGCTGCACAACCTGGTCGATAGCGTCGTCGTACTGGACGAGGTCCAGCTGTTGCCGCCAGGCTTGCTGCAGCCGATCGTCGATGTGCTGAAGCTGCTCAGCGAGCATTACGGGATGACGCTGGTCCTCTCCACCGCAACCCAACCCGCACTCGACACGCGCCGCTACTTCGATGCGTCGAAGAACTTCGACGGTTTCGGTAACGTCCGCGAGATCATCCCGGACCCCGATCGGCTGTATGCGAGGCTGAAACGCGTCGAGGTTCAACTGCCCGCAGATCTGCATGAACCAATCGAGTGGGAATCACTCGCGAGCGAGCTATCCAAGCACGACTCGGTGCTGGTCGTGGTCAACAGCCGGCGTCATGCCCGTGAGCTCCACAGCCTGATGCCGCCGGGCACGCTGCATCTGTCCGCGCTCATGTGCGGTGCTCATCGCTCGCAGGTCATCGCCGAGATCAAGCAGCGGCTCGCCGAAGGTGTGCCGACGCGAGTCGTCTCGACCCAACTCGTCGAAGCCGGCGTCGATCTAGACTTTCCTGTGGTCTACCGGGCATTGGCGGGGCTCGACTCCATCGCCCAAGCGGCTGGACGCTGCAATCGAGAGGGACGACTGGAACGCGGGCAGGTGGTGGTTTTCATCCCTCCGGAACGCTCCGGCATCGGTCTGCTGCGAGCCGCTGAGGATGCCTGTTGCGCGACGCTTCATGGCGTCGCCGGTGATCCGCTGGACCGGGCCTTGTTCGCCCGTTACTTCGAGCACCTCTACTACAGCCGCGACTTGGATGAGAACGGCATCTGTAATCTATTGAAGGCCGGTCAGCGCTCGCTCGGTGTCCAGTTTCGCACCGCTGCCGAACGTTTCCGAATGATCGAAGAAGATCAGTCACCGGTGGTTGTGCTGTACGACGCCGAGCACGAGGATGCTGAAGTCAGGAAGCTGCTTGCCGGACTCCGCAAGAACGGAGCGGAGCGTTGGCTGATGCGCAAGCTGCAACGCTACGTCGTCAACGTCCGCGCGCCGGAGATTCAACGGCTCCTGACGCAGCAGGACATCGAAGAGGTGATCCCGGGCCTGTTCGCGCAGACCAGCGATTGGCTTTATCACCCGAGCCTCGGCCTGACCATCGACAAACCGACGCCCACCGCAACGCAGAGCATCATCTGAAGGACGCCATGAAACGCTATTGCCTGGAGGTCTGGGGCGACTACGCCTGCTTTACGCGGCCTGAGATGAAGGTCGAGCGCGTCAGCTACGACGTTATTACTCCCTCTGCCGCCCGTGCCATCTTCGATGCCATCCTCTGGAAACCCGCGATCCGCTGGCATGTGCGGCGCATCGAGGTGCTGCGGCCCGTCCGCTGGATGACGCTGAAGCGCAACGAGGTCGCGAGCATCGCCTCCGATCGTGCTGGCGCCGAAGGTTACCGCGGGCTCTTCATCGAGGACGACCATGTCCAGCGCTCCGCGTTGCTACTGCGCGACGTCGCCTACCGTCTGCACGCGGACTTGGAGTTTCGGCATGACAAGGACCCGAATGCCGCCGCCGTCAAATACCATCAGATGTTCGAGCGGCGCGCGGACAAGGGTCAGTGCGTGAACCAACCTTACCTCGGCTGCCGGGAATTTCCCGCCTACTTCCGGCGCGTTGCGACCAACTCGACGGAGCCGCCACCCATCACCGACTCCGACGAGCTGGGGTTCATGCTCTTCGATATGGATTTCAGCGACCGCGCGAATCCCAAGCCGATGTTCTTCCGTGCTGCCTTACGCAACGGGGTCGTCGATGTGCCAGCCCATGACAGCGAGGAGGTGCGGAGATGATCCTGCAAGCACTATACGACCTTTACTCGCGCTACCCGGACGGCGCTCTTCCGATCGAAGGTTATGAAGAAGTACCGATAGCGTTCAAACTGGTCGTGGACGCGAATGGGAATTTCGTCGATTTGGTTGATGTCCGCGATATCAAGGGCAATAAGCGCATGCCGAAGAGAATGCGCCTGCCGAGCAAAGTGGATAGACCAGGTCAAGGGTCTTGGCAAACGGCCTTCCTACTTTGGGATCATCCCCGGTATGTCCTCGGAATCCCGCCCGACGACTCGGCTAAGGAAGCCGCGCTTGCCCCGAAGCGGGTCGAGGCGTTCGTCAGCCGGATCGAGCAGAGTTTCCCTACCTCCGGGATCGACCCTGGTGTTGATGCAGTTCTAAATTTTTACTCAGGTGGTGGACCCGAGCACGCGCGGCAACATCCGCTGCTGCCAGACCTGCTGGATTCGAAGGGCAACGTGGCGTTCCAACTGCTCGGGGACGTCGAACTAGTCGCCCAGCGACCAGAAGTCGTTCGGCAGGTCCGAAAAGACTTCGGGGCTGCGAACGATCAAGTATTATCGCCTTGCCTGGTGACGGGTGAGCCTTCTGCGGCATTGCGTCTGCATCCTGCTACACCCCTGCCAGACAGACGATCGAAAGCGAACGCGAAGCTGCATTCAATGCATGCGAAATCTTCGTGGTCCTACGGAAAGGCTCAGGGGTTGAATGCGCCCGTCAGCGGGCGCGCTGCATTTCGGTATGCAACCGCTCTGAATCATCTGCTACGCGATGGCTCCGAGCAGAAAGCTCGAATTGCGGACAGCTGGGCGGTCTTCTGGGCGGAGCGCCCGCACGATTTGGAAACGGCATTGCCCAATCTGTTTGGGGAGCCACAGATCGATGACCCGGAAGATGGCAAGCGGGAAGTGCAGCAGATTTACAAGGCGGTGGAATCTGGCAAATTTGCCGTAGGCGGCCGTGACGACCGCGTTCACGTGCTCGGCCTTTCGCCGAGCGATGCGCGCATCAGCATCCGCTTTTGGCAAACAGCCCCGGCGATTGAACTCGCACGACGCGTGCGACAGCATTTCGAAGACTTACGCATCCATCGCAGGCCCGGCGAGTTTGAGCATCTGTCTTTGTTCCAGATTCTGGAAGCCTGCGCGCCGCGGGGCGATAAGGGCAAGTTGCCTCCTAATCTAGATGGACAGATTGCGCACGCAATCCTGTCTGACCTTCCTTACCCCATCAGCCTGCTCAACGCCGCCATACAGTGCTGTCGAACAGCCGCCCGAAAGCGTCCGCGCGACGAGAAAGTGACCTATCCTCGTGCTGCC
The DNA here is from genome assembly GCF_016584085.1 of Halochromatium glycolicum. Classification (GTDB taxonomy): domain Bacteria; phylum Pseudomonadota; class Gammaproteobacteria; order Chromatiales; family Chromatiaceae; genus Lamprobacter; species Lamprobacter glycolicus. The sequence continues at coordinate 115,818 of NZ_NRSJ01000001.1, forward strand.
GCCATCAAAGCTTGGCTCTGCCGCGAGTACCGGCGCACGGGGAAGCCAATAAGCCCCAACGACAGGGAGCCGCAACCCATGCTCGATCCGCAAAATGCAAACCCCGCCTACCGCCTTGGCCGACTTTTCGCGGTCCTTGAGAGGATCCAAGAGCAGTCCAGCAGGGGCATTAACGCCACCATCCGCGACCGCTTCTACGGCGCCGCGTCCGGGACGCCGGGCACCGTTTTTCCAACCCTGCTGCGGCTCAAGAACCACCACGTCGCCAAGCTCGGTAAAGGCCGCGCCGTTCAGATGGAACGCTTGGTCGGCGAGATCATGGAGGGTTTGGACGAGTTCCCACCCCACATGCTGATGTCGGATCAGGGCCGGTTTGCGATCGGCTATTACCATCAGCGGCAAGCCCTGTTCGCCAAGCGTAGCGAAGAGCCTGAAGGCGAGACCAACGGAACCGATGCCACGGAGACCAAGCAATGAGCGATTCAAAACACGACGACTCCACGATCTGCAACCGTTACGACTTCGTCTTGCTGTTCGATGTACAAGACGGAAACCCCAACGGCGATCCGGACGCGGGCAACCTGCCGCGGCTCGATGCCGAGACAGGACAGGGGCTGGTGACCGATGTGTCCCTGAAGCGCAAGGTCCGCAACTTCATCGGTCTGACCAAGCAGCAGCCCGATGGCGAGTTCGAAGACGGCTTCGACATCTATGTCAAAGAGAAGGCCGTGCTCGGCCATGCGCACGTGAAGGCATTCGAGAAGCTCAATATCAATCTCGGGGAGGCGAGTAGTCATTCGGTCCCGAGGGACTTAATGGAAAAGCTTGGCGAATTCTTGGACGAAAATCCATTGCCAGAGGATGTGACGCTTTCGGTTGACGGCGACGGGATGCAAGAGCTGAGATTCTCAGCAGTAGCAGAGAAGAAGGCGATCCAGGCCTGGCTGAAGGAAGTGAGCCCGCCGAAGCCGATCAAGGACTTGTTCTCAGGGTGTCTGAAGGACGTTAAGGCGCGCAAGCCCACTCGGGAGGAGACCGAGCGCGGCCGCGCCCAGATGTGCCAGGACTTCTATGACATCCGCACCTTCGGCGCCGTGCTGTCGCTCAAGACGGCGCCCAACTGCGGCCAGGTGCGCGGGCCGGTGCAGATGACCTTCGCCCGCTCGGTTGACCCCATCATCGCCGCCGAGCATTCCATCACCCGCATGGCAGTCGCCACCGAGGCGGAGGCCGAGAATCAGCAGGGCGACAACCGCACCATGGGGCGCAAGCACACGGTGCCCTACGGGCTCTATCGCGGCCATGGCTTCATCTCGGCCTTTCTAGCCAAAGACACGAAGTTCAGGAAGGCGGATCTCGACCTGTTCTGGCAAGCCCTGCGGCAAATGTTCGAGCATGACCGCTCCGCCGCACGCGGCCAGATGGCGACCCGTGGGCTGTATGTCTTCAAGCACGACTCCGAGCTTGGCAATGCTCCGGCGCATGAGCTGTTCGATCTGATCCGTATCGAGCGCAGGAACCCCGCGTCACCGCCACGCGCCATCTCGGACTACGCGATCGAAAGTCCTCCCGCCGGCCCCCTTGATAGATTCCCGAATGTTGAGCTCATCAAGCTGGTGGCGCCAAAGGTCGAAGTGGAAAAGCACGATAATGAGGCTGCGTCATGACCGACTGGCACGACCATATCATCGTCGATGAAGCGATTCCCGCTGGCAAGCCCGTTATCCGCGGCACACGCATCGCCGTTGACCTGCTGATGGACCGGCTCGCGGATGGCTGGACGATGGACGACATACTCGCCGTGTATCCTCGAGTGATGCGCGACGATGTGCATGCGGCCATCGGCTTCGTCAACGAGGTCTTTCGTGAAGAGCAGTATGTCGCTGTCGGCAAGGCCCGCGCATGAGTTCGATAGGGCGTAAAGCGTTGCCATGGAAGAATCATCCGACCCAATCTCCATCTCCGCGCTGCAGCATTGGGGTTACTGCCCACGCCAATGCGCGCTGATTCACCAAGAGCAAGCCTTCGCCGATAACGTGCATACCGCTAGAGGGCAGGCTGTTCACCGGCTCGTCGATGTACCGAGCGACCTGATCAAAGGGGACATCAAGCTCGAGCGGGCGCTGCCGCTCTGGTCCGAGCGCTTGGGACTGATCGGTAAAGCCGATCTCGTCGAAGTGCATCCGGACGGCACACGTTTCCCCGTCGAGTTCAAGCACGGCCGAAAGCGGCGCGCATTGCACGACGACCTGCAGCTCGCGGCGCAAGCGATGTGCCTGGAAGAGATGCTCGGCCGACCCGTGCCCAAAGGGGCGATCTACCATGCATCGAGCCGCCGCCGGAGAGAGGTCGAGATCAGCGCGGCGCTGCGCGACAACGTGGTTGAAACGGTCGCGGCGATCCGCGCGATGCTCGACGCTGAATGTCTTCCCGCTCCGGCCAATGACGCCCGTTGTCGCGAGTGCTCGCTGCTCGAGATCTGTCAGCCAGCGCTGGTGGCCAACTACGCTCAGCGTATCGTTGAGCTCGGCGATCTCGACGACATGGATGGCAGCGCATGAGTCTCTATCAGATACAGAACACCCTCTATGTCATGACGCCCCAGGCGTACGCGCACCTCGACAACGGGACTGTACGCATCGAGGTAGAGCGCGAAACGAAGCTCCGCGTCCCCCTGCATCATGTCGGCGGCTTGGTGTGCTTCGGCAACGTCTTAGTGTCGCCGGCTCTGATGCACCAGATGGCAGACGAGGGTCGCGCGCTGGTCCTGCTGGACCGCTTCGGCCGATTCAAGGCACGGCTCGAAGGGCCGGTATCCGGCAACATCCTGCTGCGTCGCGCGCAACATCGCGCCGCCGACGATGCGGCCTTGACCCTAAGCTTGGCGAGCGCTCTGCTTCTTGGAAAGCTCCGCAATAGCCGAACGCTCCTATTGCGGGGCGCTCGGGAGGCCGCCCACGAGGCCGATGCCGCAGTGCTCAAGCGCACGGCTGACAACCTTGGGGCCGCCGTTCGATCCTTGGCGAAGGCAGCGGATCTGGATACCCTGCGCGGGATCGAGGGTGAAGCGGCCCGCGGGTACTTCAGCGCTGTCAACCATATCGTCAAGCCTAAGCTGCGCGAGCATTTCCAGCTTGATGGCCGCACTCGGCGCCCGCCACGCGATCGCTTCAACGCATTGCTGTCGTTCTTGTACTCGATGCTGATGAATGACTGCCGCTCGGCCGTCGAAGCGGTAGGGCTCGATGCTCAGCTTGGCTTCCTGCATGCGGTACGTCCTGGCCGCGCAGCCCTTGCCCTCGATCTCCAGGAGGAATTCCGGTCGGTTCTAGCGGATCGGCTTGCGCTAACGCTCATCAATCGCGGACAGTTGACGCGCAAAGATTTCGAGGAACGAGACGGTGGCGCCGTCCTGCTGAACGATCAGGGTCGACGTACAGTGGTGACAGCCTGGCAGGAGCGCAAACAAGAAGAGCTCCAACACCCACTGCTGGACACGAACGTTCCCATCGGTGTGCTGCCCTTGCTGCAAGCGCGCATCCTCGCGCGTATGTTGCGCGGCGATATACCGACATACTCCGCCTATCTAGCACGGTGAGTCCTCCCGTAGCGGGGGTTCCTGGCGTATCGGGGGCATCATGCTCGTCATCGTCACCTACGATGTGTCCACTGTCACGCCCGCTGGCCAGAAGCGTCTGCGCCGCGTCGCAAAGGCTTGTGAGCGCTACGGGCAACGGGTTCAGAAGTCGGTGTTCGAATGCCAGGTCGACGACATGCAGTTCGAAGCATTGGAACGGAGATTGCTCGATGAGATCGACCCTGAGGCCGACAACCTTCGTTTCTACCGGCTCACCGAACCTCATCATCTTAGGGTCAAGCAGTACGGCGTGTTTCGTTCTGTCGACTTCGAAGGTCCTCTCGTCGTGTGAGCTGCGCGAACCCGAAGTGGGCTCGTGATCCCAGACCTTTCGCGCGTAAGCTAACAGTTTGATCTGTAGAACATTATCTTTTCGAGCCAGAGGGTCGGCTGCTGTGATCTTGCTTCAAGATTCCAGTTCGCGCGAAGATCGCAAAATCCGCAGCGAAATCGATGACTTCCGCGTGCGGCGCATCGCCCGGCTAATCGGCCGGGCGCGGATTGAAACGAGTTCGCCTGTGACGCCACGTTCGTCACGCACTACGCATCGCCCGGCTAATCGGCCGGGCGCGGATTGAAACATGCCGCCAGGTGCCCACGGTGTAGGTCACGCCCGCATCGCCCGGCTAATCGGCCGGGCGCGGATTGAAACCGGCACCCTGCCACCCCTTCCTGCCTGCTGAAGCGCATCGCCCGGCTAATCGGCCGGGCGCGGATTGAAACTGGTTGCTCATGGCGGCCTCGATCAGGCGCCGCACCAGCATCGCCCGGCTAATCGGCCGGGCGCGGATTGAAACCAGGACTACGGCTTCACGGCGCACCCGCACCCGGGGCATCGCCCGGCTAATCGGCCGGGCGCGGATTGAAACCTCCACAGTAATGACCGCCACACCGTCCACGCGGCTGCATCGCCCGGCTAATCGGCCGGGCGCGGATTGAAACATCACGGCTGACCTGATTTCCGGAATGGCCTCCGGGCATCGCCCGGCTAATCGGCCGGGCGCGGATTGAAACACTGAGGGGCTGTGACTCGCGCGGGCAGGACCAAGCATCGCCCGGCTAATCGGCCGGGCGCGGATTGAAACCGACGAGACACATCAGTATTCAGCATCTCATCGAGGCATCGCCCGGCTAATCGGCCGGGCGCGGATTGAAACTTCGCAGAACACATCCGGCCTGAGCGCAGCCGCCGGCATCGCCCGGCTAATCGGCCGGGCGCGGATTGAAACAGTTGCAATACGTCGTGTTGCCGAATGTCTGGCAGGCATCGCCCGGCTAATCGGCCGGGCGCGGATTGAAACGCGCCCTCGACAAGCCGACCATCGCCTATGTCGACGCATCGCCCGGCTAATCGGCCGGGCGCGGATTGAAACCTGCGTTCACGGTCATTGCTGCGCTCCTGCCCGCGCATCGCCCGGCTAATCGGCCGGGCGCGGATTGAAACGGGTGCCATCTGCGCCAAACGGCTTGTGACATCGGCATCGCCCGGCTAATCGGCCGGGCGCGGATTGAAACTAACGCTGCCCGAGCACGCCGATCTGCCAGACGAGCATCGCCCGGCTAATCGGCCGGGCGCGGATTGAAACGATGCGATCGCAAACGGGATCAAAGCCAATGATGATGCATCGCCCGGCTAATCGGCCGGGCGCGGATTGAAACAGTAGCCTGTTGCGAGCCGACTGCGCGCTGATCCCGGCATCGCCCGGCTAATCGGCCGGGCGCGGATTGAAACAGATGCCTGCTCTTGCATGGCATCCACTTCTTGCTGGCATCGCCCGGCTAATCGGCCGGGCGCGGATTGAAACTTCGCTTTCGTGTGGTGGCTCTCCAGGTAGATTAACATCGCCTGGCTAATCGGCTGGACGCGGATTGAAACAGCTCAAACGCGGCCTGCACGCCAACCTACCCACCGCATCGCCCGGCTAATCGGCCGGGCGCGGATTGAAACTCGGTTCCTGCTCGGTTTTCCGGGCGCGTGGTCTGCATCGCCTGGCTAATCGGCCCGGGGGGATTGAAAACAAAATGAGCTCTTCTTGCTCGTCTACACGCTTGGCATCGCCCTGCTGATCAGTCGGCTGCTCACATCAGTGCTGCGGAATCTGCTCCGCGCGGATCAGCTCTCGGAACATCGACTCGTCGGTTACGCGGAGGCGCCGGCTCAGCTCCCGTCCGATGTTCATCTGCACCAGCGCGAATTGCTCTAGGTCGCGCTCGTAAAGGCGCATGATGGCGTTGTGATTGAGCTCGATCGCGGCGCAGTCGGTCATTGCAAGCACCGATGCACTGCGACGGCCGAGATCGATCAACGACATCTCGCCGATGCTGTCACCGACATTGAGGTAGTTCAGGCGGTAGTAGACGTCGTTCCATTGCTTCAGGATCGCGACCTGTCCCTTCTCGAGGACGTACATCGCATCGCCGGGATCATCTTCGATGAACAGGAAGTCACCTTCCTTTAAGAATACGGTACGCACCTGCTCGAGCAGGAACTCGACGATGTCGTCCCGGACGCCGCCGAGCAACGGTGTCTGCTGAAGCATTCTCAGTCGATTCTCGGCCATGGTTGTCCCGTCGCGGAGCGGTCGTTCGATTTCGCCCTTCGGCTGGACGCCAGAACATGCCGTCCGCCTCTTGCCGAGAGCATAGGCAATCACTGCGCAACAGGCCAGTGGTCCGGCGGATGGCGGTGCGGCGTATTCCTTCAGTGACCCTCGTGCCCGCCAAGCAGGCCGAGCAGTAACATCAAGCTCAGCAGCAGGATCAACGCGAGCGACCAACGGCGCAGCTGGGTTTCGCTGCGCGGGATCATCGAGACGATGGCGCTGTACGGCGAGGAGCGCCTCGCCTCGGACCGTCTCGAATCGCGCCAGCTGGCACCGAGTCGAGCAAGCCGAAGGCCGATGAGATCGGCCAGCGTCTTAGGCCAGCGCCCGAGCACCAAGGCGAGATCGCCCGGCGGCAGTTGCGGCGCGTGCTTGAGTAATGGCGTCAATAACAACCCCGCCGCCATCGCAGCGATCAGCGTCAGTGCGAGCATCGGGTCTACTGCGGGGCTCATGGTCACCGTGCCCATCAATGCCCAAACCGCGGTGCCCAGTGTCAAGAACAGCATCACCCAAGGCTTGGCTTCAGGCTCGGGGGCGGCGACTGCGCGCCAGCCTTGGCAGAGCTTATCAGCCGGAATGGGATGCCAGAGTAACCGACCGAGCAGCAGGCCCACGAGGGCGTAGCTGCTCAGGCCGAGTGCTGTGCTGGCCTCTAGGTCCAGTTCCAGGGCCATGCCGAAGGCGAGCAGGGCGTGCGCGAGCAGCAGGACTGCGAGGCCATTGAGGGCCACCAGAAACACCGTCTTTGGTGAGAAAGGTCGCCTCGGCAATGCCGATAAGGCGGCCAATGCCAAGGCGCTTTGGCCGCTTGCTAACGCGGCCGATGTCATCGCACCGGTTACCGCACCCTCCGTCATCGCCGTTGGTTCGGATCGCGTCAGCAATAGCAGTGTGAATCCGCTGAGGGCGGCGATGGTGTACCCAAGGCAGCCGCTCCGGGTGCGCTGCAGCAGACCCAGCAGGGCTGTCAGCCCGATGCCGGCCAGGACGAGCCAGCCTGCGATATCGGGCAATGGCGCTCCAGTGCGGGCATCGGGACCAAGCAGCCGCAGCCAAGGCAGGAGTCCGGCGCCGAGCACGAAGCTGATCAGAAGTGGGCCGATCCATTCTGCGGCTGAGCTCGAGAGCCGCGGCAGCCAGTAGTGCAGCCCTGGCAATGCGGCTTTAGCACCGAAGCCGAGCACGGCCAGTGCTAGCAGCAGGGCGCTGTCGTTGATCGCGCGCGCGGGCAGTTCGGCGCTTAGGCTCAGTCCTGCGCCTTCTTTCACCAGCAGCAACAGGAGCTCGAACAGCACCAGATCGCTGAGAACCAGCAGTCCGATCAGGATCGGCGCCCCGTGCTGGCGGGCTGTGAGCCCATAGAGTGTGTACCCGACCACCGTCGACGCGAGCAGGAAGACGACGAGGTCGCCCGCAACGGTTAAGGCGAGGCTGCCGGTCATCGCCAACAAGAACAGGAGCAGTCGGCCGCGCTCCCTGATCCGCTCGCCAGCGAGCCAGCCTGCAGCCAGCCAGAGCAAAGCGAGTATCACCAGCAGGGATTTGCCGATCGGGTCGAGCATCAGGCTGCTGCCGAGCAGCAGGCCGGGCAGCTCGAGTTCGGTCGCCGGGGCCGCGAGTCCGGCGAGCAGCGCGGGCAATGCTGCCCAGGGTGCTAGTACGCCGACGCCGGCCGCCACCCGCGGCCAGACCAGGAGGCCCGCCAGTAACAAGGGGGGCAGCAAGATGAGCGCGGGCGTCCATGGCAGCAGGGCCTGGGATCGCTCCCAGAGGGCAAAGAAGGCATCCGTGCTCATGGCTGGTAGAACTCGCGCTCGGCGATCAGCTGCGCCCATTCGAGCGGCGTGAAGGGTAGCGACGCGAACAGCCCGATGAGCAACGAGAGCGCCCCCGTCACCAAGGGCGGCCAGAGCAGCAGCCAAGCGGTCTCCTTGCCGCCGAAATCGCGTTCCTCCGGCCAGGCCGCGGGCGGCTCACGGAACCAGGCGGCATGCAGGATCGGCAGGAAATAGGCTGCATTCAGCAGGCTGCTGCCCGCGAGCACGAATAGCGGCCAATGCAGGCCGGCCTCGAGGCCGCCGAGACCGAGATACCACTTGCTGACGAATCCGGCGACCGGCGGTACGCCGATCATCCCGAGCACGCCGACGGTGAAGGCCAGCATGGTCCAGGGCATGCGCCGCCCGACCCCGTTCATCTCGCTGACGTCATGGATGCCCAAGGTCTCGGCGAGGTTGCCTGCACAAAAGAACAGGGTGATCTTCATCACGCCCTGATGAACCAGGTGGACCAGGCCGCCGACGGTGGCCAGCGGACCGACGACGGCGACGCCGAGGACGATGTAGGAGACCTGGCTGACCGTCGAGAACGCCAGCCTGCGCTTGAGGTTGTCCTGGAACAGCGCGCGCAGCGAGCCGTAGATGATGGTGACGGCAGCCACCAGGGCCAGCGGACCGGTCACCCCGAGCTCGGCGGCCACCTCGACGCCGAACACGTCATAGACGATCAGCACCACCCCGAATGCGCCCGCCTTGACGACGGCGACCGCGTGCAACAGCGCGCTGACAGGTGCCGGCGCGACCATCGCCCGCGGCAGCCAGCCATGCAGCGGGACCAGCGCCGCCTTGACGCCGACGCCAAGGATCAACAGCACGAAGATCGCGATCAGCGACCACCGATGGGTCTCGACAAGCCCGTCGACGAACCCTCGGGTCGTAAAGGTCAGGGTACCCGCCAACGCGTAAAGCCAGACCGTTCCGGCCAGCAACAGCGTGCCGGCGATCACCGTATGCCCCAGATAGACCTGTCCGGCGCGGCGTGCCTCCTCGGTGCCACGATGGACCACCAGCGGATAGGTGGTCAGCGTCAGCATCTCGAAGAAGACGACGAAGGTCAGCAGGTTGCCGGCCATCGCGACGCCGACGGTTGCGGTGACGCAGAGACTGAAGAAGCCGAAGAAGCGGCTGCGATGAGGCGACTCCTCCAGATAGCCGATCGCATAGAGCGTCGTCAGCAGCCAGAGCCCGGCCGACAGGACCAGGAACAGCAACGACAATGCCCGCACCCGCAGCACCAGCTCGAGCCCCGGCAGCAGCGCCAGGCTGGCCTCGTACTGCTGCTGGTGGTAGACACCCCAGAGCATCAGGCCGACCAGACTGAGCTTGGTCAATGCACCGCCCAGATTGAGCAGGGTCCGCGCCCAGTACCGCCGCTCGGCGAGAAAGAAGATGATTAGACCGGGCAGCAGCGAACTGGCGAGCACCAGCAGGGGCAGCCAGGCATTAGGCGGCACATTCGCATCCACGGTTGGGATCATGACGGCATCCCGACAATGGGCTCGAACGGGGCGCCAACATCGAGCAGCGGCAGCAGGAGCGGCGCCGCGAAACCGAGCAGGATGGCGCCGAGCGCCAGCAGCAAGGCGCTCCACTGCATCGACAACGGCACCGACTCGGCCTCTTGCGCGATGGCGGTGGGTGTGAACGCGTAGCCCACGACCTTGAACACGTAGGCTGCCGCCAGCACGCCACCCAGCAAGACCACCACCGCCAGTCCCCAGCGATCCTGTTGGAATGCCGCCTCGAGCAGTAGCCACTTGCCGACGAAACCGCCGCTCGGTGGCAGGCCCATGATGCTCACCCCGGCGAGCACGAACGCGGTCAGGGTCAGTGGCAGCCGATGTACTGCCCGGTCGAGATCGGCGATCCGGTCATGATGGGCGAAGCGCAGCAAGGCGCCGGCACTGAGGAACATCGCTGCCTTGGCCAGGCCGTGCGCCAGCGCCAGGTAGACGACGGCGCGCCAGGCCGTCGTCCCGTTCAGGCCGCCGGCGAGCGGGAAGGCCAGGAATAGGTAGCCGATCTGGGCGACGGTCGAGTAAGCGATCATCAGCTTCAGGCGCTGCTGCTGCAGCGCCTGTAACGCGCCCCAGAGCACCGCGACCGCTCCAAGTAGGCCGATCAGCTCCGGCAGCAGCCTGCTGAGGTCGCCGAACAGGTCCAGCCAGAGCCGCAGCAGCAGATAGAATGAGCCCTTGATCACCAAGGCCGACAGCAACGCGCTGACTGGTGCCGGGGCACCCGCATGCGCTGGCGGCAGCCAGAAGTGGAACGGGAACAGGGCCGTCTTCAGCATGAGCCCAGCGAACATCACCGCAAGGGCCGCGTTGGCGAGCATCCCGGGCTCGATGCGGGCGCCGAGCAGCGCGATATCGACGGTCGCGTGGGCATGGTAGAGCAGGGCGACGCCGAGCAGGTAGGCGGCCGAGCCGAGCAGGCTGACCAGCAGATAGCGCATTGCTGCATTCAATGCTGGGCCGCCGCCGCTGAGCGCGGTCAAGGCTGCCGCCGAGAGCCCGAGCAGCTCCAGCATCACGTAGAGGTTGAACAGGTCCGCGGACAGGTAGAGCCCGTTCAGCGCCGCCCAGAGGATCAGCCACAGCGGCCAGAACCAAGGGCGCTGCTGCGGATGCGCACCGAAATAGGCGGGCGCGAATGCGCTGACGCCGAGCCCGACCACGGCGGTCATCAACAGCAGTACCGCACTCAGGCCATCGGCATAGAGATCGATTCCGAGCGGCGCGCCCCAGCCGCCGACAGCGATCCGCAGCGGCCCGTCGGTCATCAGCGTGGGCACCATCGTCGCGGCCGCGAGCGTGGTCAGACCGGCGGCCAGCAGGCCGATCCAGTTCGCGGCACGCGGTGCGAGAAAGCAGGCCAATGCGGCCAACAGCGGCGTGAAGACCAGCGCAGCGGTCCAGACGGCACCACTCGGCAGCATCCCCATCGGCCTATTGCCCGTTGTCGTCGTCGAGCCGGGTGCGGCCGGTTGCCGAGCGCAGCGCCAACAGCAGCGCCAGCGCGAGTGCGGTCGCGGCGACCGCGACGACGATTCCGGTCAGTACCATCGCTTGGGGCACCGGGTCCGGTTCGCCTCCGGGCGTGCGCGCGGCGAGCCCGGCCAGCAGCAGGAAGATGCCGCTGCTGATGATGTTGAGCGCCAGGATCTTGCGCAGCAGATGGACCTTTACGATCAGTGCATGGAGGCCGAGCAGGATGAGGCCAGCGCCGGTCAATGCGAGCACCAGCACCGAGCTCACGGCCGGCCTCCGATGAACAAGGACGCGAGGATGGCGCCAATCGAGAGGGTCGCGGCCAGCTCAATCACCAGGATGGCGTGCTTGGCCCAAGCGGTCGGGTAGCCTAACAGCGGTTCCCCGAGCCCGATCACCGCGATCCCGATGAATGCGAAGACCGCGACGCCGAGCGCCAATACCAAGCGTAACGGCCAGCCGGCGGCGCCTGCCGGCAGCCGCCAGCCGCTCAGGCGCAGCAGCACCCCGGCTGCGCCCAGCACCGAGCCGGCCTGGAAGGCCCCGCCTGGCGCATGCGCCCCGACCCAGACCAGATAGGCTGCGACCAGGATCATCAACGGTGCCAAGAGGCGGCTGAGCGCGGCGAGCACCGGCTCGGGCGTCGTATCGCCGAGGTTGGATGCGGTCGCCAGCGACCAGACACCGATCAATGCCAATAACAGTACTGCGATCTCGAGCAGGGTGTCGTAGCCGCGGAAATTGAGCAGTACGGCGGTGACAGGGTGCTCGACCCCGCTCTCGGGCAGATGGGTGTTGACCTGCTGGGTGAGGCCGGAAGACGGCTCCCAAAGCTGCCAGGTCACCAGGCCGAGGCCGAACAGCGCGGCGAGCAGGAGCAGTCCCATCACTGCAGCGAGCAGCGCTCGGAATACCGCCGGTTTGTGCTGCGCTTCATCGGCATCAGCCGTCTCGGCGGTCTGTCCGGGCTGGCCCGCCTGGTGCTCGTTCGCTCCTGTCGCGCTGGGTGCGGCGCGGGCATCGACCTCCGCGGGCTGCAGTTGCGACAGCGCCGCGAGGAGCAGCGCACCGGTGACACCGGCGCCGAGCGCGATCTCGGCCAATGCGATGTCGATCGTATCCAGTCGTGCCCAGACCAGACCCAGGATCACCCCGAAGGCGATGAACAGGGCCACCGCCTGGAACAGATCAGGGCTACTGAGGGCACGCCAGGCCAGCCAGAGCAGCGTCGTCCCTAACACCAGGTCGACGGCCAGCGGTAAACCAGTCAGCCACGCCAAGGCGCAAACCCGTTCTCTTGAGCCCAGCTTGCGACCAATTGGCTCGCCGTCGCCGAGGCGGCCAGCAGCAGCAGCCAGATGACGAAGAGCTTGCCAACGGCCGCCAGTGACTCCGCTTGCAGCATCAGGCCCAGCACGACCAACCCGAGCCCGAGGTTGTCCGCTTTCGTCAGCGCATGCAGACGCGTGTAGACATCCGGGAACCGCAGCATGCCGACGCTGCCGCCCAGGAAGAATGCGGCGCCGGCGAGTAACAGCACCACGGAGAGACTAGCGAGCATCGTCGTCTCCAGGTGGCAGCGAGATGCGGGCGCGGCGGGTGAAGGCGGTCACCGTGATGGCGGCCAGCAGCGCCAGCACCAAGGCCACGTCGCGCAGCGCGGGGGCATCCGAGACCTCCGCCAACACCAGCAGGATTGCGGCCGCCGTGGTGCCGAACAGCTGCGCAGCCAGCATGCGGTCCGCCGGCGTTGGTCCGCGGCGGATGCGCCAGAGGCCGGCGACCAGGGTCAAGAGCAGGAACAGGATCAGCGCGAAATAGAAGTACTGCATCGCTGGATTCGTCAGTCGGGGTTCGTCGTCGGTCCGGGGATCAGTTGTGGTCGGAATGATTGGGGGTGTCGTTCCATTGCGCGCGATCGATGCGGTAGACATCACCGATGCGCTGCTCCAGTCGCTCCAGATCCCGATGCCAGTCACTATGGCGGTCGAGCACATGAACGCGCAAGCGTCCCTCACAGATCACGGCCAGCGTGCCCGGCATCAGGCTGACCAGGCTCGCCATCAGGATCGGTGTGGGCCCCGGCGGCAGGCGCAGCGGATAATCGATCAAATCCGGCTTGAGCGGCAAGGGGCGCCGGAACGCGCGCAGTGTGACATCGAAGCCGCCGCGCAACGAATGCCAGAGGAAGAAGCCGATCAAACGCATGAGCGCAAGCGGTCTGGCCGGCCAGAGCGATGCGCTCAAGACTTGCCCCCGGAAGCGGGTGACCGTGCTGAGGACGGCGGCGCTCAGGACGAACGGCGCACCGAACAGGGCGGCCTCGTGCTGACCGTCGGTCAGCAGCCACCACAGCAGAGCGAACAGCAGTAAGCGTTGCGTCAGCGCCGTGACGAACGCAGGCAGGGTGACAGTCATCGCGTCGACTCAGAGACCTGGCGCCGGGCGGCCGGGCCGGGTATGGATCAAGCGGGTGCAACGATGGCGGGGTGTCCTGTGGGGCATGGATTATGGTTCTCGGCCCTGTCGATGGAGGGTCTTCATCACGAATTGGAGATCCTGCCAGCCTTTGGCCTTCTCGGCTGGACTGCGTAGGTAGTAGGAGGGGTGATAGGTGACGATCAGCGGGATCGGTTCGTCACCTGACGGTCGTTGGTAGGAATGGAGGCGATGACGGAGGCGGCCGACCGCATCGGTGTTGCCGAGCAGATTGTTCGCCGAGACCGCACCGAGGCTGACGATGAGCTTGGGCTGAATCAATGCGATCTGCCGCTCGAGATAGGGGCGGCAGGCAGCGGCCTCCTCGGCGCTCGGATTGCGGTTGCGCGGCGGTCGGCACTTGACGATATTAGCGATATAGACCTGCTCGCGGCTGAGGCCGATTGCTCGGAGCATCTTGTTCAGCAGCTGACCAGCGCGTCCAACGAAGGGCTCGCCCTGCCGGTCCTCGTCCTGCCCCGGCCCTTCGCCGATGAACATCAGCTCCGCGTTACGGTTGCCAACGCCGAAAACGGTCTGAGTACGGGTCTCGCAGAGGATGCAGTCGCGGCATCCAGCGACCCGCGCCTCGAGCGTCTCCCAGTCCATGCCTGCCACCGGCGAGGCCTCCGATGCTTGGCTCGGTTCTGCTTGGGCGCCTGCTGCAACCTGTGTCGCGGAGGTTGCCGGTACGCCGGAGCGCGTGTCGCCTGCAACGGGTGCGTCCGCTTGTGCCGGCGCAGCGGCGCCTGCCTCGGCGAGCTCGTCATCGGTCCAGGGTGGCGGCTCATCCAGCCAGGCCGGTGGATGGGTGCGCTCCGGCAGCGCGCTGGCGGCCGGCCGAGTTGGCGGCGCCGTTGGTGGCCCTGGGTGCTTGACGGGGGCGGGTGCTGAGTGTGCCCATCTGTCGGCATCGGCTGGTGCACTCGGCGCCGCTGGGGCAGGATTCCGCAGCCGCCAGGCTCGGATGCCCATCGCCGCCAGATACTGCAGGCGTCTCGCCTCGTCCATCATCGCGCCGCTTCTTGTTCAGACATCGCTAGGGTCAGATATCGCCGAGCTCAGGTCGCTTCGGGTCCAGCCATCGCCAGCCTCAGAACTGGCCGAATTCAGACATCGCCGAGCTCAGACATCGCCAGTCTGCGGATGTGCGCGCTGGCCGACGCTATCGAGCTTGTTCAGCGCGTTCAGATAGGCCTTCGCCGAGGCGATGACGATGTCGGTATCGGCACCGGCGCCATTGACCACCTGTCCGCCCTTCTCGAGCCGAACCGTGACCTCGCCTTGGGCATCGGTGCCGCTGGTGATCGCGTTGACCGAGTAGAGCTTCAGGGTCGTGCCGCTGTTGACGATCGACTCGATCGCGCGGAAGGTCGCATCGACCGGTCCGCCGCCGATCGCCGCGCCGGGCTCCTCCTCCCCGTCGAGGCTCAGCACCACATCGGCGCGTGGGGTCTCTCCGGTCTCGGAGCAGACCCGCATCGAGATCAGCTTGACGCGCTCGTTGGCGGCGCCGAGGGTCGCGTCGGTGACCAACGCTTGCAGGTCTTCGTCGAAGATCTCGTGCTTCTTGTCGGCCAGGTCCTTGAAGCGCCGGAAGGCCTCGTTGAGCTCCTCGACGCTGTCGAGATGGATGCCGATCTCCTCCAGTCGGACGCGGAAGGCGTTGCGGCCCGAGTGCTTGCCCAGCACCATCCGGTTCTGATGCCAGCCGACGTCCTGAGCGCGCATGATCTCGTAGGTCTCGCGATGCTTGAGCACGCCGTCCTGATGGATGCCGGACTCGTGCGCGAACGCGTTGGCGCCGACGATCGCCTTATTCGGCTGCACCGGAAAGCCGGTGATGCCGGAGACCAGCCGCGAGCAGTTGACGATCTGGGTGGTGTCGAGCCGGGTATCGCAGCCGAAGGAGTCCTGCCGGGTGCGCACCGACATCACGATCTCCTCGAGCGCGGCGTTGCCGGCGCGCTCGCCAAGTCCGTTGACGGTGCATTCGACCTGGCGCGCGCCCTGCTGCACCGCGGCGAGCGAGTTGGCGACGGCGAGACCGAGATCGTTGTGGCAATGGACCGAGAACACCGCCTTGTCGGCATTCGGGATGCGCTCGCGCAGCTGCGCGATCAGGCTGCCGAACTGATGCGGCACCGCGTAGCCGACGGTATCCGGGATATTGACGGTGCCGGCGCCGGCCTCGATCACCGCCTCGAGGATGCGGCAGAGGAAATCGAGCTCGGAGCGGCCGGCGTCCTCGGGCGAGAATTCGACATCAGCGCAGTGCTGGCGCGCCCGCTTGACCGCGGTGACGGCTTGGTCGACGACCTGATCCGGGCTCATCTTGAGCTTCTTCTCCATGTGGATCGGCGAGGTGGCGATGAAGGTATGGATGCGCCCGGCGTTGGCGCCCTTCAGGGCCTCGCCGGCGCGGTCGATATCGCGCTCAAGTGCGCGCGCCAGGCCGCAGACCGTGCTGTCCTTGACGGTGTTCGCGACCGCCTGCACGGCCTCGAAGTCGCCGTTGCTCGCGGCCGGGAAGCCGGCCTCGATCACATCGACCTTGAGCCGCTCCAGTGCGGTGGCGATGCGCAGCTTCTCGTCGCGGGTCATCGAGGCGCCGGGGCTCTGCTCGCCGTCGCGCAGCGTGGTGTCGAAGATGATGAGATGCTCTTTGTCGCTCATGAATAGAACCTGATTTAGAAGTCGCTCGGTCGTTAGCGGCAGCAGACACAGTCGCGGCGATTCAGTTGTCGGACGATAGTCAAACCGGCTTATCGGCACAATCGGCAATTGCGCAGCCGAGGCCGTGCTCGTCGGTCGGGCCGGATTCGGTTATGGTCCAGTGGTGGCCTCGTTGACGTGCCGAGATTGGCGGGCTCAGTACGATGAATGATCTACATGATCTCGAGGTGATGCTGCGCTCGGGGACGCCGATCCTGATGATCGAGTCGCTCGAGGAGCCCCGATTGCTCGAGCTTCTGGGCGAGATCGGTCTGCGGCTGCGCACGCCGGTCTTCTTCTGGACCCTGACTCAGGGCCTGCGCCCGTTGGATCGGCCGCAGACGGCCGCGACCAAGCTCGCCGAGCCGCCTGAGCTGCTGCGGCATATCAAGGCGACGAGTCATCCTGGCCTCTATCTCCTCCTCGATTTCCACCCATTCTTGGATCATCCACTCCATGTGCGCTTGCTCAAGGAGATCGCGCAAGCCTTCGACGATGGCGCGCCGCGGCGGCTGGTGCTGGTCAGCCATGCGCTCGAGACGCCGCCCGAGCTGCGCCACCTCTGTGCGCGGTTCGAGCTGCGGCTGCCGGATCGCCAGCGGCTGCTGGCCTTGATTCGCGAGGAGGCGCAGCGCTGGCAATATGCCGATCCGGGCCGTCGTTTCCGCGCCAATCGCAGTGCGGTCGAGCAGTTGTCGCGCAATCTGCTCGGGGTGACCGAATCCGATGCCCGGCGGCTGATCCGCAACGCGATCACCAACGACGGCGCGATCACCGAATCGGATGTCGCTGAGGTGACGCGCGCCAAGTATGAGCTACTCAGCCCCGAAGGAGTGGTTGCGTTCGAGTACGAGACCGCGAGCTTTGCCGAGGTCGCCGGGCTCGAGCACCTGAAGGCCTGGGTGGATCGCCGCCGCGCACCGTTTCTCGCGGCCGCCCCGAAAGAGGACCGGCCGAAGGGACTGATGCTGCTCGGGGTGCAGGGGGGCGGTAAGAGCCTCGCCGCGAAGGCCGTCGCCGGGCGTTTCGGGGTCCCGTTGTTGCGGCTCGATTTCGGCCGGCTCTACGACAAATACATCGGCGAGACCGAGCGCAAGCTGCGTGATGCCTTGCGCACGGCGGACGTGATGGCGCCCTGCGTGCTCTGGTGCGACGAGATCGAGAAGGGGATCTCGGCGGATGCGGGCAGCGAAGGGCCGGGTCGGCGGCTGCTGGGCTCGCTGTTGACCTGGATGGCCGAGCGCCGCAGCGCGGTGTTCATCGTCGCGACCTCCAATGACATCGCGAGTCTGCCGCCCGAGCTGGTGCGCAAGGGTCGCCTCGACGAGATCTTCTTCGTCGATCTGCCCGATACCGAGGTGCGCCGCGCGATCTTCTCGATCCACCTGAGCAAGCGCGGCCTGGACCCGGAGCGGTTCGATTTGGACGCGCTCGCGGTGGTCAGCGAGGGCTTCGCCGGGGCCGGGATCGAGCAGGCGATCGTCTCGGCGCTCTACGCGGCGCGCGCCGGGCATGAGGAGCCGGATACCGAGGTGCTGCTGGAGCAGCTGCACGCGACCCAGCCGCTCGCGGTGGTGATGGAGGCGCAGATCGAGGCACTGCGTGCCTGGGCGAGCGGGCGCACCGTGGCGGCCTGAAGGCGCGGCCATTGCGCTGCACGGGCGGCGTTCCCAAGGTTAAGATCGACCACCATTCGAACGGCCGGCCGCGCTAGGCGGCGCGGCGGGTGATTCCAACCGTTTTGGAGGCGCGAATCCGATATGGATTACAAGGATTACTACAAGATCCTCGGCGTCTCGCGTGATGCGAGCGCCGATGAGATCAAGGCGGCGTACCGCAAGCTGGCGCGCAAATACCATCCCGACGTCAGCAAGGAGCCGGATGCCGAGGCCAAGTTCAAAGATGTCAATGAGGCGCACGAGGTCCTGAAGGACCCGGAGAAGCGCGCCCAGTACGACGCGCTCGGCAGTGGCTGGCAGGCCGGCGATCAGTATCGCCCGCCACCCGGCGGGCAGCGTCAGGGCCGCAGTTACGAGTTCTCGGAAGAGGAGGCGGCGCAGTTCAGCGATTTCTTCTCCAGTATCTTCGGTGGTATGGGCGGCGGCATGGGCGGCGCTCGGGGGGCCGGCCGCAGCTCGGGTTTCGGAGGTGCCGGTATGGGCGGCGATCCGTTTGGCGGCCGCGGGGCGGACCAGACCGCGCGTATCCGCATCTCGCTCGAAGAGGCGTTCAAGGGCGGCACGCGCCAGTTGCGGCTCGAGGTGCCCGAGGTCGACGCCCATGGGCAGGTCGTGAGCCGCGCGCGTACGCTCAATGTGCGCATCCCGGCGGGTGTGACCGAAGGACAGCAGATCCGGCTCGCGGGCCAGGGCGGTCCGGGACTGGCCGGGGGCGGCAAGGAGGCGGCCGGCGATCTCTATCTGGAGATCGAGCTGGAGCCGCATCCGATCTACCGCACCGAGGGCAAGGATATCCATCTCAAGCTCCCGATCGCGCCTTGGGAGGCGGCGCGCGGTGCGACGGTGCCGGTGCCGACCCTCGGCGGCACGGTCAGCCTCAAGATACCGGCCGGCGCCCAAAGCGGTCAGCGGCTGCGATTGAAGGGTCGGGGTCTGCCCGGGAAGCCCGCGGGCGACGCCTTCGTGCAGCTCGAGATCACCAATCCGCCGGTCGATCGCGCCGAGGCCAAGGCCGCGTTCGAGGCGCTGGCCGAGCAATTCAAGTCCTTCAACCCGAGAGCCAAGCTGGGGGTCTGAATCATGTCGAAGGCGCTCACGACAATCGAAGGGATGCTGCTGGACGAGGGCACGGTGGTCACCCTGAGCGAGCTGACCCGGGTCTGCGGGATCAGTCAGGAGCAGGTGCGCTCGATGGTCCGCGAGGGGATGCTGCAGCCGCGCGGGGCTGCCCCCGAGTCCTGGCGCTTCACCGGCATCGAGGTCCGACGCACGCGGCGCGCCGTCCGCCTGCAACAGGACCTCGAGCTGAATCTGGCCGGCGCGGCGCTGGCGCTGGACCTGCTCGACGAGGTCGAGCGGCTGCGACGGCGGGTGCACTGTCTCGAGCAGCATCTGGCCGTGCCGCATGATGCGGAGGGCGCGGGCTGACTCACAGGATCGTTGTGCGGCTGTCAGCTGCGCTGTGTTCAGTTGCGCTGTTGCTGGCCGGCTGTCTGGCCGTGCAGGCGGGTGTGCCGGTCTCGCAGGTGCGCATCGTTGCGCGCTTTCCGCATGATCCGAACGCCTTCACGCAGGGGCTGGCCTTTGCTGAGGGCGAGTTGTACGAGGGCACTGGCGGCTACGGCCGCTCCTCGTTGCGGCGGGTCGATCTCGCCAGTGGCCGCGTCCTCGAGCGCGTCGCGCTGCCGCGGCAGTTCTTCGGTGAAGGCATCACGGCCTGGCGGGATGAGCTCATTCAGCTGACCTGGCGCGCCGGGATCGGTCTGCGCTATCGGCGCGCGTCGTTGACGGAGACTGGGCGCTTCTCGGTAGCCGGCGAAGGCTGGGGCCTGACCGACGACGGCCGGCATTGGATCATGAGCGACGGCAGCGCCGAATTGCGCTTTCTCGAGCCGGCGGACGGCAAGGAGGTGCGGCGGTTGCCGGTGAGCGATGATGGCAAGCCGGTGCGTCGGCTCAACGAGCTCGAGTTCGTGCGCGGTGAGGTCTGGGCGAACATCTGGTATCAGGACCGCTTGGCCCGGATCGATCCGGCCACGGGACGCGTGCTCGGCTATGTCGACCTGAGTGATCTCTGGCCGCGGGATCGCGCCCGGGAGCGTGCGCAGGTGCTGAACGGGATCGCCTTCGAGCCGGAAACCGGGCGCCTCTTCGTCACCGGCAAACGCTGGCCCTGGCTGTATCGGATCGCGATTCCTGCGCTTGGCATCGACTGAGCCGGGGGACGGGGGCGATAGGTGAACGAGGAGTTTGTCCGACCCCGATCACCGCACCATTGCCGACATCCAGGCGATCGCCCCAGGTGGCAGCTTCGAGCGTCTTCGCCCTCCGAACGGGGCGCGCGTGCAGCGTAGCTTTCCCCGCTTCGTCGAACGCTCCAACCCGTTCATCCGCCACATCGTACTGCGCACAAGGGCGAGTTCGCATACGATGACGCGTTGCAGATGAGCTGCTCATTGATCGTCCATCTCCAGCAGCGCAACGGCAACTATCGGGTCAGCGATGATCTGGTGGCCTACGCCAGCGTCGGCGGCGGCAAGCGCGCCGCTGGCGATTCGCGGCAGCAAGCTGCAGCCGCTCAAGCCCGAAGAGCGCGCCGAGCAGCGCCTCGAACATCCGCAGACACTCTGGGATCTGCTCTGCGGGCTGATCAGCGTCGATCGCGATGGCGGCATGGTCGCCGCCCGCAACTCTCTCGGTACGCACGACAAACGCGACAGCGCCGCACTGCGCGGGCTGCTCAAGGTCTGGGCCAATGAGTGCGACGACGAGGCGCTGCGACGCGAGGCGCTGTTGATCGATTACGAGCTTTCGCTTTAGTGCCAGCGCTCAACGAGAACAGGGCAATCGGTATCGACAACATGGTCTCCTTGGCCTATCCACTCACTCTTTACGAGCAATTGCAGGCGCTGCCTGAAGGCTTGACCGGCGAGATCCTGAATGGCCAGCTCCATGCCCAACCACGTCCGAGTGGGCCGCATGCGTTGGCCCAATCCGGTCTCAACGTCGCGATCGGGAGCCGTTATGGTTTCAGCGACGGTGGTCCTGGCGGCTGGTGGATTCTGGTCGAGCCCGAGGTCCATTTCCTGCGCGACCAGGAGGTCGCGGTGCCAGATCTGGCCGGCTGGCGACGCGAACGGATGCCGCGCATCCCCGAGGGCCATCGTTTCGAGGTGGTGCCGGACTGGATCTGCGAGATCCTCTCGCCCTCGACCGCGAGCAAGGACCGCGAGATCAAACTACCGCTCTATGCCCACTATGGCGTTGCCCATGCTTGGCTGGTAGACCCGCACCGGCGCACCCTGGAGGTCTATGGGCTGGAACAGGGGGCCTGGCAGTTGCTGCTCGAGGTGGCTGAGACGGCCAGCGTGCGGGCGCCACCCTTCGAGGCACTGGATCTGAGGCTCGCTGCGCTCTGGGTCTAACAAGGACGAGCTTTAGCACCAGTGCTCGACGAGAATAGAGCAGCGACCAGCGAGACCGAGCTGCGCGCCTTGGTCGAGCATGGCAAGACGGCACCGATCGAGAAGCTGCGAGCGGATGACGGGCGCTGCGGCCGCGCTGTGCTCCGTCTTGGTCGGGATGGTCGGATGGCGTCGGTCTCGTAGGACATGTCTGGTCGAGCAGGCGAGGCCTTGCGACAATCGGTCGATGATGGTCAAACCTTAGCCTTGGAGGCATGAGCGATGGAAGCCCGTCAGCTCAAGACGATCGATGATTTGCTGCTGTCCAACGAGGAGCGCGTCGAGCTGATCGGCGGTGAGATCGTGCGCCGGCCGATGGCGAGGTTTCAGCATGGGATGGTGCAGAAGCGCGCCTCGCGTGAGTTGGGGCCATTCGATCATCCCTCCGGTCCTGGCGGCTGGTGGATCGCCACCGAGGTCAGCGTTGCCTATGAGCCGCACGAATGTCCATCGCACGATCTCGCGGGATGGCGCAAAGAGCGGCTGCCGGGCATGCCGAGCGGCGTCATGGATCTGGCGCCGGATTGGGTGTGCGAGATCGTCTCTCCCGGCCATGAGCGCAAGGACACGCTGCACTTGCCGCTGCTGCTGCAACGCCACAAGGTGCCCTATTACTGGTTGATCTGGCCCGAGGACCGCACCCTGATCGCGCACAGCTTCGAGGACCGCCACTACAAGGTCATCGCCACGCTCAAGGATGAGACCAGCGCCCGCGTCCCGCCGTTCGAGGCGATCGAGCTGGATCTGGCCTATATGCTTGGAGCCGAATGACGGGGAGGTGCTGCAGGCGGACCAGAACGAGGGCGCTATCAACGGAGAGCGAACCACCGAATGAGCACCTTCGCGTATGAAATTCGGAGCAGCAATCGGATAGCGAAAAGATGGTTTCCTTGGCCTATCCACTCAGTCGTTACGAGCAATTGCAGGCGCTGCCTGAAGGCTTGACCGGCGAGATCCTGAATGGGCAGCTCTATACCCAGCCGCGTCCGAGTGGGCCGCATGGGCGGGTCATTGTTGGTCTCGATCGGCGCATCGGCCGTGGCTACGATGAGGGCGACGGCGGCCCCGGCGGTTGGTGGATTCTGGTCGAGCCCGAGGTCCATTTCCTGCGCGACCAGGAGGTCGCCGTGCCAGATCTGGCCGGCTGGCGACGCGAACGGATGCCGCGCATCCCCGAGGGCCATCGTTTCGAGGTGGTACCGGACTGGATCTGCGAGATCCTCTCACCGTCGACCGCGAGCAAGGATCGGGAGATCAAGCTACCGCTCTATGCCCACTATGGCGTTGCCCATGCTTGGTTGGTAGACCCGCAGCGGCGCACCCTGGAGGTCTATGGGCTGGAACAGGGGGCCTGGCGCTTGCTGCTCGAGGCCGCTGAAGCGGCCAGCGTGCGGGCGCCACCCTTCGCGGCGCTGGAGCTGAGGCTCCCTGCGCTGTGGGTCTAGCAAGGCGGCCAGCGGGGAACCGATGATCTTGGCGCCCACGGCAAATGCAACAGTGTCACGCTGCGTGAGCTGCTCAAGGTCTGGGCCAACGAGTGCGACGACGAGGTGTTGCGATAAATCATGCAAATCGCCATTGAACTTCCCAATGATTTCGTTGGAATGCAGACTGAGCAAACGATCGCCAACGAGATGCGGCTCGCCTACGCCTTGGCCCTGTTCAAAGCGGGGCGCGTCTCTCTGGCCAAGGCGGCCGAAGTGGCGGACCTGGACATCTATGGCTTCATGGCTCTATGCAAAGAAGAGCGGCTCGAGGTCATCGATACCTCCCGGGATGAACTCCTACATGAGATGCAGTTGGCCTCCAGGCCCGGTGCATGATTCTGGTCGCTGACTGCTCGGCGTTGGTGGCATTGGCAACCTGCGATGCCCTGTCGCTCCTTGATCAGCTGTTCGGCACGGTGGTCGGGTCAGCAGCGGTCTATCGCGAAGCGGTGGTCGGCAACAAGCCCGAAGCCGAGCGGTTGCGGGTCTATCTGCAGGGGCGTGTCCGGGCGCTCGATCCGGAGCACCCTGTTCTACTCGATGGCTTCTCGGACCCTGGCGAAACCGAGGCGATGCTGTGCGTACCGCAGGCATGATCGTTGTCGCGGGCGGTAGCACGGCGCCGCACTGTGCCGGCCTCGAGCGTGAGCCGAACTCGCGCGCATCGGGATACGCGGCGGTCGCCTTAATGCACTAGAATCCGAGGTCTTGTCCGCGATCATGCCGCATGCGCTGATCGACCTCGTCTATCGCCTGCTCGACCACCGGGTTATCCCAGTATGTCCGACACCTTCCACGGCCCTTCCGATACCCCCGAGAATCCGTTCCCGCTGCTCTCGACCATCGATGATCCCGCCGATCTGCGACGGCTGCCGAGCAGCGAGCTCAAACAGCTCGCGGCCGAGCTGCGGGGCTTCCTGATCGATAGCGTCTCACGCACCGGCGGCCATCTGGCGGCCGGGCTGGGCGTGGTCGAGCTCAGCATCGCGCTGCACTATGTGTTCGACACGCCGCGCGACCGTATCGTCTGGGACGTCGGGCATCAGGCGTATCCGCACAAGATCCTGACCGGGCGGCGGGATCGGATGGCGCGGATGCGGCAGCAGGGGGGGTTGTCCGGCTTTCCGAAGCGCGCCGAGAGCCCGTATGACACCTTCGGCGTCGGGCATTCCAGCACCTCGATCAGCGCGGCGCTCGGCATGGCGATCGCGGCCAAGCAGAAGGGTGAGCCGCGCCAGATCATCGCGGTGATCGGCGACGGCGCGCTCAGCGCCGGGATGGCGTTCGAGGCATTGAACCACGGCGGGCCGCTCGACCCGGACCTGATGATCATCCTGAACGACAACGAGATGTCGATCTCGCCGCCGGTCGGCGCGATCAGCAGCCACCTGGCGCGGCTGCTCTCGGGCGGCCTCTACACCAAGATGCGCGAGGGCAGCAAGACCGCGCTGCGCGGGATGCCGCAGCTGCGCGAGCTGGTCGGGCGCTGGGAGGAGCACGTCAAGGGGATGGTCATGCCGAGTACCCTGTTCGAGGAGCTCGGCTTCAACTACATCGGGCCGGTCGATGGCCATGATATCGATGCCGTGGTCGGGACGCTGCGCAACATGAAGCGGATGCCTGGCCCGCGGCTGCTGCACCTGATCACCCAGAAGGGCCACGGCTATGAGCCGGCCGAGCATGCGCCGACCACCTATCACGGGGTGACGCCGTTCGACCTCAAGACCGGGGCGGTGGCCAAGAAGGGCGGCGGCAAGAGTTACACCCAGATCTTCGGCGACTGGCTGTGCCATCGGGCCGAGGCCGATGACCGGCTGCTCGGGATCACCCCGGCGATGCGCGAGGGCTCGGGGCTGGTCGAGTTCTCGGAGCGCTTTCCGCAGCGCTACTTCGATGTCGGCATCGCCGAGCAGCATGCGGTCACGCTCGCGGCCGGGATGGCCTGCGAGGGCATGAAGCCGGTGGTCGCGATCTATTCGACCTTCCTGCAGCGCGGTTACGACCAGCTCGCCCATGACGTCTGCCTGCAGGGCTTGGACGTGACCTTCGCGGTCGACCGCGCCGGTCTGGTCGGTGCCGACGGCCCGACCCATGCCGGCGCCTTCGACTACAGCTATGCCCGCCCGCTGCCGAATCTGGTCATCATGGCACCGGCCGATGAGAACGAGTGCTGGTGGATGCTCGAGGCCGCCTACGCCCACGAGGGGCCGGCGATCGTCCGCTATCCGCGCGGCACCGGTCCCGGCGTCGCGATCGACAAGGCCGGCGGCCGGCCGATCCCGATCGGCGAGGCCGAGGTGCGCCGCGAGGGCCGCGATGTCGCGCTGTTGGCGTTCGGCAGTCGGGTCGCAGCCGCCGAGGTGGTCGGGGAACGCCTGAATGCGACGGTGGTCAATATGCGCTTCGTCAAACCGCTCGATGATCCGCTCATCCTCGATATGGCCGAGCGCCATCAATTGCTGGTGACGGTCGAGGAGAATGCGGTCGCTGGCGGGGCCGGCTCGGCGATCTCGGAGCTGCTGGCCGAGCAGGGCGTGACCGTGCGCTGTCTGCATCTCGGGCTGCCGGACCGCTGTCAGGAGCAAGCGACCCACGGCCAGCAGCTTGCGGCCTGCGGCCTGGATGAGGATGGGATCGAGAGCGCGGTCCGCGCCGAGCTGCGCGACCTGGGACTGGACAAGGCGCCGTTGCACGGGGCCAGCACGGGTTGAATGGCGATGACGTTGATGATCGAGCCGATACCGGCCTTCGAGGATAACTACATCTGGCTGCTGCAGCGGCCGGGGCGGGGCGAGGCCGTCGTGGTCGATCCCGGTGAGGCCGGGCCGGTGATCGAACGGCTGCAGCAGGACGGGCTGCGCTTGGCGGCGATCCTGATCACCCACCATCACGGCGATCACATCGGCGGGGTCGCGGCGCTGCGCGCGCGCTGGCCGCAGGCCGAGGTGTTCGGGCCGCAGGACCGGCGGATCAAGGGTCTGACCCGGGTGGTTGCCGATGGCGACCAGGTCCAGCCGCCCGGGCTCGCGCAGACCTTCACGGTGCTCGCGGTCCCCGGCCATACCGCGACCCATATCGCCTACTACGGCGCCGGCGCGCTGTTCTGTGGCGACACGTTGTTCGCGGCCGGCTGCGGTCGGGTCTTCGACGGCACCTTCGAGGAGCTGGCGGAGTCGTTGCGGCGCATCGCGGCGCTGCCGGCCGAGACGCGCTGCTACTGCGCCCATGAGTACACGCTGGCGAATCTCGGTTTCGCGCGCTGGGTCGAGCCGGAGAGCCCGGCCTTGGCCGAGGCCGTTGCGGCGGCCGAGCAGCGCCGCGCGGGCGATCTGCCGACGGTGCCGACCTCCCTCGGGGACGAGCGCGCGGTCAATCCCTTCCTGCGCACCGATGAACCGGCCGTGATCGCCGCCGCGGAGCGCTTCGCCGGGAGGACGCTGACCGGCCATACCGAGGTGTTCTCCGCGTTGCGGCGCTGGAAGGATGAACGCTATGACTGAGCCTGCCTGGGCTGACGGCGCTGGCTGCCAGTCCGGTTGCCAGAACTTCAGCCCGATCCTCAGCCAGATCCGCGGCTGGACCCGCTGCCAGAACCGCTACCGAACCCGCTGCCCGATCCGCGGCTGGACCCGCTGCCGGGCTGGCGATCTGCGCGGCCTTCCCGTTCCTGGCGAGCATCGCAGCCCGCGCCCTCGGAGCACGAACCGCTCGCAGCCGCTGTTTTACGGTCAATCGATGCTCTGAGTACCCCCGCAGTGGCAGCAGTGACGACCTGGGCCCGCACGCACTGGCGGCAGGCATTGATCGCGGCGCTTGCAGGGGCGCTGCTCGTGCTTTCGTTCGCGCCGTTCGGGCTCTATCCGGCGGCCGTGTTGGCGCTGGCCGGCTTCTATCTCGCGCTGCGCGGTTGCAATGGGCGCGACGCCTTCCTCATCGGCTGGCTGTTCGGCCTCGCGCTGTTCGGCACGGGCGTGGCCTGGGTGCGGATCAGTCTGAACGAGTTCGGCAATATGCCGGCGCTCGTCGCCAATCTGCTGATGCTGCTGTTCGTCGCGGCGATGGCGCTCTACTACGGGATCACGGGCTGGCTGATCCGGCGGCTCGAAGGGGCGCGGCCGCCGGGCTGGAGCGGACCACTGCTGATCCTGCCGGCGGTCTGGGTGCTGCTGGAATGGCTGCGCGGCTGGCTGTTTACCGGTTTCCCCTGGCTCTATGCCGGCAATGGGCAGCTCGACGGCCCGCTCGGCGGGCTGGCGCCGGTGCTCGGCGTGCACGGTTTGAGTCTGGCGGTGGCGGTCTCGGCTGGTCTGCTCTGGGGACTGTTGCGATGGCGTGGCGGCGCGCGGCGCTTGACACTGATCGGACTGGCGCTGCTCTGGGCCGGCTCGGGCCTGCTCTGGCGGGTCGACTGGACAGCCCCTGCGCCCGGCCCGGATGGAGGCCCTATCCGAGTCGCGGTGATCCAGGGAAACGTCGAGCAGTCGGTGAAGTGGGATTCGGACGGTCTGATGCCGACGTTGGAGATCTATCTGACGCTGACCCGCGAGCACCTGGATAGCGATCTCGTCGTCTGGCCCGAGACGGCTATCCCAGAGTTTCTGCACCGAGTTCAGGGACCGCTGATCCGGCCGCTGACAGAGACTGCGCGCGAGGCCGGAGCCGAGATCGTGGTCGGGCTTCCGGTGATGGAGCAGGATGGCCGCTATTACAACGCGCTGATCAGTCTTGGCAGCGCACAGGATCGATACTTCAAGCGCCACCTGGTGCCTTTCGGCGAGTTCCTGCCCTTCGAGGCGCAGCTTCGACCGCTGATCGACTGGTTCGAGGTGCCAATGTCCGACTTCAGCCGCGGCAGCGCCGAGCGGCCGCTGCTGCAGGTCGGTGAGCGCCGGGTCGGCGTCTCGATCTGCTATGAGGATGTCTTTGTCGAGGAGGTCCGGCAGGCCCTGCCCGATGCGGCCTACCTGATCAACGTCAGCAACGATGCCTGGTTCGGCGATTCGCTCGCGCCGCACCAGCATCTGCAGTTCGCGCGCTTGCGGGCGCTCGAGACGGGGCGTTGGCTGGTGCGGGCCACAAATACCGGGATCTCGGCAATCATCGATCCATTCGGGCGCGTCGATCGGCAGCTGCCGCTGTTCGAGCGCGCGGCGCTGACTGGGACCATTCAGCCGCGCACCGGTGCGACGCCGTTAGTTCGGTTTGGCAGTGCCGTGCCCTTGGCGCTGGCGCTGCTGATGCTGGGCGCGGCCCTCCTGTTGCGTGCCGGTTTCCCACGTCGCTAACGTTCATGGCGCGGCGCCACCCCGGACGATGAATCCCGCCTGATTCACGGTAACGATTCGATTAGGGTGCCGCATGAGCCCGCAAAGCGAAACGCTCACGGCCGTTGTCTCGGTCAGCACCGATCGGGTTACCGTAAAGCGAAAGGGGAGGCGGGGTGCGGAGGTAAAGCAAAGGCGTTTCCCTGTGAGCGGGCGCCTCGATATCATGCGCCGTTCGTTGTCTGTCCGGAACCGCCGTTTTGCTCGTCATCATCAATTTCTTCATCGAGCTTGCGTTGCTGCGTCGCGCGCCGCAAGACCTGCCGGCTTCGACGGCCTTGTTCTCGCTGGTCATCTTGGTTGCTCTCGTTGCCGGCCTGCTGCTGGCGCTGACTGCCGGCGTAGGCTTCGCCAGCGGTCTGGTACAAAGCCTCCTGGATCTGGGGCTGATGCTCGGCGCCTTGTCGCTAGCGCTGCGATTGGTGGACCGGCGGGCGCGTTTTCTTCAGACCGCCACCGCGGTGATCGGGGTCGATATCCTGATCACGCTGCTGGCCTTGTTCCCGGTCAGCCTCGCGCGCCCAAGCGATGCGGACAGTGGACTATTGGCCTTGGCCGGTCTGCTGTTCCTGCTGCTTGTCGCCTGGAGCATCGTCGCAACCGGGCATATCCTGCGGCATGCGTTCGGTCTGACCCTGCTGCAGGGTGCCGCGATTGCAATCGGCTTTGACCTGCTGTCGTTTGTGATCATCGGCGGCATCGTCGATACCCTGGGTTGAACCGACACCAGAGGCGCGAATCCGATGCACCTGCATATCCTCGGCATCTGCGGCACCTTCATGGGCGGCCTGGCGCTGCTCGCCCGTGCGCTCGGACACCGGGTCACCGGTTCCGACGCCAATGTCTATCCGCCGATGAGTACCCAGCTGGAGGCAGCGGGGATCGAGCTGATCCACGGGTATGCCGCCGAGCAACTGGAGCTGGCGCCGGATCGGATCATCGTCGGTAATGCGATGAAGCGCGGTCTGCCGGTGGTCGAGGCGCTGCTCGACCGCGACCTGCCTTACAGCTCCGGTCCGCAATGGCTGGCCGAGCATGCACTGCATGGCCGCCACGTGCTGGCGGTTGCCGGCACCCATGGCAAGACCACGACTGCGAGCATGCTGGCCTGGGTGCTGGAGGCGGTGGGCATGGCGCCGGGCTTCCTGATCGGCGGCGTTGCGGTGGACTTTGGTGTCTCGGCGAGGCTGGGCGAGGGCCGGATGTTCGTGATCGAGGCCGATGAGTACGACACCGCTTTCTTCGACAAACGCTCGAAGTTCGTCCACTATCGGCCACGCACGCTGGTGATGAACAATCTCGAATTCGATCACGCCGATATCTTCGGCGATCTCGGTCAGATCCAGCGTCAGTTCCATCACTTGGTGCGGACGGTCCCGGGCACTGGGCTGATCATCCACCCACAAGAGGATGCGGCGCTGGATCAGGTGCTGGCGATGGGGTGTTGGACACCGACCGTTTCGACTGGGATGCGCACATCACCGGAGACCCAGAGTCGCTCGACGGCGGCCGAGTGGGAGGCCGAGCTTGGCGCCGAAGACGGCTCGGCATTTCGTGTCTGGCACCGGAGGCAGGTGATCGGGACGCTCGAGTGGCCGCTGATCGGGCTGCATAACGTGCGCAACGGGCTGGCGGCGATCGCGGCAGCCGAGCACGTCGGGGTCGATCCGGTGCAAGCGATCTCGGCATTGGCCCACTTTCGCGGCGTCAAGCGCCGGATGGAGCTGCGTGGGACGGCAGGCAACGTCCGGGTCTACGACGATTTCGCCCATCATCCGACCGCGATCGCGAGCACCCTGTCAGGGCTGCGTCAGCAGGTCGGTCAGGGACGGATCATCGCCGTGTTGGAACCGCGCTCGAACACCATGCGCATGGGAGTGCACGGGGCGGCGCTGGCCGGCGCCCTGGATGCGGCCGACCGCATTGTCGTCTATTGTCCGCCGGACCTCAGCTGGGACGCCGAGGCAACCTTGGCCGCGCTCGGGGACCGCCTGTACGTCGGCAGCACGCTGGAGGAGGTGTTGGGCGCTGTGATCGCGGCGGCTGGTCCCGGTGACCAGGTGCTGGTGATGAGTAACGGCGGCTTTGGCGGAATCCATGAGGACCTGCTTGATCGGCTCGGTGCTCGCGCGGATTGCGGGTGAGGGGTGCCGATCAGCGGCCATCCATTCGATCCCGCGCGCCTCACCAGCAGGTTCGCAGCTCTATTGGTGCCCGACGCGCGGGCGCCAGGCAGCAAGCGGTCGTGATGTGGAATCCGAGATTGTGCATCCGGACTCGCGGGACTCTCCGCGCCAGATAACCCTTATGCGATCTAGAAACCGATGAGCAGGCCGCCTTCCAGTCGTTGGACCAAGACCGTCGCAATTGCGCTGACCGGTGCATCGGGCACCGGCTACGGGCTGCGGGTGTTGCAGGGGCTGATCGATGCCGAGGTCAGGGTCTACTTGCTGATCTCGCAGGCAGCGCAGGTCGTGCTGCGCATGGAGGCCGGCCTCGAGGTGCCGGCGCGGCCGCAGGAGGCCGAGCGCTTTTTTTCGGACTACCTTGGGGCGCAGCCGGGTCAGCTCAGCGTGTTCGGCCGGCAGCAATGGACGGCGCCGGTGGCCAGTGGTACCAATCCGCCGGATGCGATGGCCGTTGTGCCGTGCACGACGGGGACCCTGGCCAATATCGCTGCCGGTCTCAGCGAGGATCTGATCGACCGTGCCGCCGATGTCACGATGAAGGAGGGGCGTAAGCTGATCCTGGTGATCCGGGAGACACCGTTTACGACCATTCACCTGGAGAACATGCTGCGCCTGGCGCGCGCCGGCGTCGTGATCATGCCAGCCAATCCGGGTTTCTACTTCAATCCGCAGCGCGTCGAGGACATCATCGATTTCATCGCGGCGCGGGTGCTCGATCATCTCGGCATCCCCCACCGGTTGGCGCGGCGCTGGGGTGAAGAGGCGGGTTAGCCTCGTCGCGCGAGGGGGCCATAGAGGCCTCGATCGCATCCGTCGAGATGGCGCCCCGCCATGAACCTCTGAAAGGCCCTGTCGGTCGTTTCGGCTGTGCAAGATGCCGGTTCCGTCGCCACAGAGGCGCCCCGTGAGGCCGGCTCAGCCTTCGAGCAACCTCGAGCCCTTGGGAGCCAGCAGCATTGGGGTGCCGGGTTCGACGTCGATCGTCGAAGCCTCCTCGAGATCGTGGCGGAGTGTTCGGTTGCCGAACTCGGTTGCCGGCTTCGTTAGCGGCAGCGCGAAGAGGTCTAAGACGTTGTCCTTAAACAATTCGGTGACGTCCCCTACCCAGAGCGGGACGGAGCCGCCGATCCAGCAGTGAGCTCCCCATAGCCGCAGCACGAGTCGGCGACCGTCGGAGAGGTCTTTGACCATCGTGAGCTCATCGTGATGGCCATCGTGCACATGCGGTACCACCGGCAAGGCATTGAGAGGAAGTGACGGCGATAACAGCTTGATGGCATTGGTCCAACTCAGCATCTCTGCTGACCTCCAGCCTTGAGCGTTCAGTGCCTGACGAAGGTGGTCGAGAGGGCCGGCATATTGGATATGGAAGGGACGCTGATCCCGGCGCCAGAGGTCTTCGCGATGCGTTGCAACGGGTATGGGTGCTCGCGCGCGCCAACGGGCCGCGGCCAGGCTCTCCCAGACCTCTGAAGGACGGTAGCGCGCGAGATCCGAGTGCTGCTGCGCAAAGGTTGCCGTCGTAACAGCGAGAGTGGCGACGATGATCGTGATCCACATCAGTCCGGCATCCTCGCGGGGCTGGCGGGTGTGACAGTGGAAGGCGAGGCCGAGTGCCGCGATCCAGGCGAGGCCGAGTGCAATCGTGCCGACAAGGTCCGTCAGCCATTCGGTGCCGAGGTAAAGCCTGGCCGTGGTGACGGCGGCGATGATGACCGTGGCTGCGGCATAGGGTAGCCAGCGCCAGCCGGGCTCTAGCGTGCGAGCGACCGATAGCGCGAGGAATCCATACAGCACGGTTGCAGTCAGCACTTGCGCGCTCGGGAACGACCAAGGCCAGCCGAGGCCGAGCCCGATCTCGGGTCGCGGCACGCGCACCAGCCAGCCCAGTGTAGGCGTGGCGAGCAGCGGGAAACCGAGCGCGGCGAGCCAATACAGTAAAGCGCGCCGCTGTCGGTTCGCAGCCAGATACACCAGCACCGCAACAACGAGCGGCACCGTGACCGCTGGCTCGCCGAGCCGGCTCAGCGCGATCATCATCTGATCAGCGAGCGGGGTATGGAGGCTCTGGCCGAGGTCCAACATCATCTGGTTGATCACCAGTTCCTGAGGACCTGCGATCTCGGCACTGACCGCGATGCCGAGCACGGCCGAAGCGCCGATCAAGGCGACGGCGAGGGCGGCGAGGGTGGCTGCGTCGGGATGGTCTGGGTCGGCAAGGGCCTGGGCCGTCCGCCCCAGAACCGGATGGAGATTGGCCCAGTGCAGCAGTGCCTGAACCCAGGCCGAGGCATGGGGACTGAGGAGCAGATAGAGCCGCCGCGCGAGCCAGGCGACGAGCCAGATGAACCCGATCAGGATGAGCAGCAGGATGGCGAGGCGTGCTGCGGCCTCGGCGGCCAGCTTCAACGAGGCCCCGAATACGATGCCGGGCGCCAGGTAGGCCGGCCCCCAGGCCGCTGCGGAGCCCAGGTTGGCGACGATGAAGCGGCTCGGGCGCATCTGCATCATCCCTGCGACCAGTGGGATGATGGCGCGGCCGGGGCCGAAGAAGCGGCCGAATGCGACACTCTTGCCGCCGTATCGGGCAAAGAACGCGATGCCGCGCTCGAGCTGTCTGGGATACCGATTGAGTGGCCAGCAGTCGCGTAGGCGGTCGCCATAGCGATGGCCGAGCCAGTAGCTGAGCCCATCGCCGAGCACGGCGCCGAGCACGGCAGCGCCCGCGGTCGGCCAGAAGCCAATCTTGCCAGCCGCGATCAGTGCGCCCGCGCCGAAGAGGATCATCACGCCGGGCACGACCATCCCCACGACCGCAAGGGATTCGGCGAGTGCGGCCGAGAAGACGACGAGATAGGCCGACTTCGGATTCGCACCGATCCAGGTGAGCAGTGACTCGAGCAGCTCGTGCATCAGATACCCGGAGAGCGGCGCCTCGACCGCGGCCGCCTGATCGGGTGTGATTGCTCCGCCGCGGTCTCGCAGTCGCCAAGTGACACGGGCACGCGTCTTGAGATGGGCACGCAGCGCGGACCTGGGTCAGATTGCCGGGCTGCTAGCAGATCGCACGGCCGCCTCGAGCGGGTGCCAGCACCGACGCCCGAGACGGCTGCGACTGTGGCTGGCGATGCCAGCGGTGGCTTCAGCCGGCCAGGGCCTGGAAGGTCTTTTCGGCCGCGTCGAGTGTGGCACTGATCTCGTCGTCGCCATGGGCACCCGAGACGAACCCGGCCTCGAATGCCGAAGGCGCGAGATAGACCCCTTCCTCGAGCATCGCGTGGAAGAAGCGCCGGAAGGTGTCCTGGTCGCAGGCGGTCGCACCGGCGTAATCGGTGACCGGCCCGGCGTCGGTAAAGAAGATCCCGAACATTGCACCCGAGTGGTTGGTGGTCAATGGAATGCCGGCGGCGCGTGCGCGCTCTTCCATGCCTTGGGTCAGACGTTCCGTCTGCGCCGCCACGCGGTCATGGAAGCCGGGTTCGGAGATCAGCTCGAGGGTCTTGAGTCCAGCGGTCATCGCAATCGGGTTTCCGGACAGGGTGCCGGCCTGATAGATCGGCCCCAATGGCGAGACCTGTTCCATGATCGCCCGCTTGCCGCCGAATGCGCCCACCGGCATGCCGCCGCCGATGATCTTGCCCAGAGCGGTCAGGTCCGGTGTGACGCCATAGCGTTCCTGGGCACCACCGCGGGCGACACGGAAGCCGGTCATCACCTCGTCGAAGATCAGCACCGCCCCATGCTGGTCGCAGAGCTCGCGCAGCCCGTCGAGGAATCCCTGCACCGGCGGAATGCAGTTCATGTTGCCGGCAACCGGCTCGACGATGACGCAGGCGATCTGATCGCCGATCTCATCGAAGGTCTGGCGGACCTGCTCGATATCGTTGTAGGCCAGGGTGATGGTCAGCTCGGCGAGGGCAGCTGGAACCCCCGGCGAGCTCGGCTCGCCGAGGGTCAGCATGCCGGAGCCGGCCTTCACTAGGAGCGAGTCGACATGGCCATGATAGTTGCCTTCGAACTTGATGACCTTGTCGCGGCCGGTGTAGCCGCGCGCGACCCGCAATGCACTCATCGTCGCCTCGGTGCCGGAGCTGGTCATGCGGACCAGGTCCATGCTTGGCACCAGCTCGCAGACCTTGTCGGCCATCAGCGTCTCGAGCTCGGTCGGGGCGCCGAACGAGAGGCCCTTGGCGACGCGCTCTGTGACCGCTGCGATAATCTCGGGGTGGGCGTGGCCGAGGATCATCGGGCCCCAAGAGCCAACGTAATCGATGTAGCGCTTGCCATCGGCGTCGGTCACATAGGCGCCGGTCGCCGACTCGAAGAACAGCGGATCCCCGCCGACGCCGCGGAAGGCGCGCACCGGCGAGTTGACGCCGCCCGGGATGTGGCGCTGGGCCGCGGAGAACAGGTCGTGGGATCGGGACATCGCGATGGCTCCTGACAGTGGTATGACGGTTGGTGATGAAGCGGCCGGCCCGCATCGACGACGGAGAGGGCTGCTCGACCTTGGCTTGAGGGCCGCCATTTTCTGGTGCCCACCTGTTCATCGCAAGCTCTGATGCATCTCCGAACGGCAGCCGGGGCGGCAGCCGGGGCGGCGGCCCGACCGGCAGCCTGAGTGGCGGCCGGACTGAGTGGCGGCCGGACTGAGTGGTAGCCGGACTGAGTGGTAGCCGGACTGAGTGGTAGCCGGACTGAGTGGCAGCCGGACTGAGTGGCAGCCGGACTGAGTGGCAGCCGGACTGAGTGGCAGCCGGACTGGGACCGAGCCGAGTTGAAAACGCTCCGATAACCCCCGACTCCTGTACGGCTGAACAGCTGCGTCTCGACAACCTTTAAGACGATGTGGCACCCGATCTGGCAACGCGAGCGTGATCCGGCTCGACGACGGTTGAGCCCCCGGACGCTCTGAAACGAGACTGAAGGAACGACGATGAAGCGTTATATGTGTGTAATTTGTGGACTGATCTACGATGAAGCCGAAGGCTGGCCCGAGGACGGGATCGCGCCCGGAACGGCATGGGAGGATGTTCCATTGACCTGGGTCTGTCCGGAATGCGGGGCGGGCAAGGAAGACTTCGAGATGGTCGAGGTCTGAGTCCCATTGCTAACCTTGTTGACCTGACGCCGATGCACTCGTTGGCTGGCGCTTGCTGGCGCGACTGCTGTACAGTTTCGAGCCATCATCTTGGTCTTATGCGGAGCATTGACGATGTCCAACTTCATCAGCGAGGCTGATCTCACCATGACTCCGGCCGCGCAAGCGAAGATGGCGGAGCTCTTCACCGATGTCGACGATGCCATCCAGGGCGTGCGCGTCTATGCCGCGTCCGCTGGCTGCAGTGGTCTGAGCTTCGGCATGACCTTCACGGATGCGGTCAACGCGAATGATGGCATTCGTGAGTTCGACGGCTACCGGGTGGTCGTCGATGACGGGACGCTCATCCATCTGCGCGGCGTCGAGATTGACTTCGTCGACCCTGGCGATGGCAGTGCGACTTTTGTTTTCAATAACCTGCCTTCCGCTGGAGGTGGCTGCGGCAGCTGCGGCTCGGCGACCAGCAGCTGTGGCTGATCATCCGGCCGTCAGGCGAGGCGAACTGCGATGATCAGCGTCGGCATTGTTGGCGGGACCGGGTATACCGGCTCGGAGCTGCTGCGGCTATTGGTTCGGCATCCCTGCATTGCCCTGCGAGCGGTCACCTCGCGCGCGGAGGCGGGGACCGCGATCGCCGAGCACTACACTGCGCTCCGCGGCCTGACCGACCTCAGCTTCTCAGCGCCTGAAGCGGCGCGGCTTGCCGAGTGCGACCTCGTCTTCTTCGCGACGCCGAACGGCACTGCGATGCAAGAGGCATCACAGCTGCTCGACAGCGGCGTGCGCGTCATCGATCTTGCGGCGGATTTCCGCCTCAAGGATGTCGAGCTCTGGCAGCGCTGGTATGGGCAGACGCATGCTGCGCCGGCGCTTGTCGACGAGGCCGTGTACGGACTGCCGGAGCTGAACCGGCGCGCGATTGCTGGAGCGCGCTTGGTCGCGAACCCGGGCTGTTATCCGACCGCCGTTACCCTCGGGCTGTTGCCACTGCTCGAGGCTGGGGTGGTCGACGCCAACCGCGTGATCGCCGACGTCAAGTCCGGTGTGAGCGGGGCGGGCCGCAAGGCCTCGACAGCGCTGCTGATGGCTGAGTGCGGCGAGAGCTTCAAGGCGTACAGCGTGAGTGGGCACCGGCATCAGCCCGAGATCCAGGAGAACCTCAAGCGCGCGCTCGGCATGGACGTCGGGCTCACGTTCGTGCCCCATCTGCTGCCGATGGTGCGCGGGATCGAGGCGACCCTCTATGCAACGCGGTTGCAACCCGATCACGAACTCGCCGAGACCGACCTGACGGCGCTTTATCAGAAGCGCTACCAGGACGAGCCGTTCGTTGACGTGCTGCCGTCCGCGACGTCGGTTGAGACGCGTTCGGTGCGCGGCACGAATCTGTGCCGTGTCGCGGTTACGGAGCCTCAGGGGGCGGGTGTTGTCGTCGTGCAGTCTGTGATCGACAACCTGGTTAAGGGGGCCGCAGGGCAGGCGGTTCAGAACATGAACATCATGTTCGGATGGGAGGAGACCACTGGCTTGGCGCTGTCCGCGCTGGCGCCCTGATACGGTCTTGAGTGGGCATTCCCTCAACGATCTGTCTGCTGGCGTCAACGTCCCGGCGGTCAGGATCGGCCGAGCCCGGACGCGTCGGCGCCGGCCGCTTCTGCGGCTGGCGGTCGCTGCGGGCTGGCTCGGCGTGCTCGGGGGGACCTTCGCGCTCGGCTACGCGCTGGCTCGTCATGATGCGGCTGAGGCGCTGGTTGGCATGCAGGCCTTACGTGCTGAGGTAGCCTTCTTGTCCGAGGAGGTGGCGCGCGGTCGTGCCGAGCGTATCCGCTTGGAGCGCGCCCACCAGATGGATCGGGAAGCGAAACGGCAGGCTCAGCAGTCGTTGGCTGAGATGCAGCGTGAGCGTTTGCTGTTGAGTAAACGGGTGGCCTATCTGCAGCGCCTCGTGCGTGGCGGCGACACAGGGGTTGTCGAGGTCAAAGATCTACAGCTGACCCAGCTTGAGGCACCTGGCAGGTATCGCTTTGAGATCGTGCTGAGTGAGTTGGTGCCTCAGGCTGGGCGCATTCAGGGCGTGGCTCGGTTGCGGCTTGGGTTGACTCGCAGCGGTGCCAGGGAAACCGTGAGACTGGAAGCATTGCCCGGCGCTTCGCCGGGAACAGTGGCGCTCGATTTCGAGCACTTTCAGATCATTCGCGGCGAGATCGTGCTACCTGACGATGCGACGGCCGAGGAGTTTATCGTTGACATTGAACCGGAAGGCGAGCGGCTCGCCTCTTCCTCCGATGCCTTTCTGTGGCCGGCAGCCCTGAAGGAGAAGAAGACGGTGTCGCCGACTCCTGTGGTCGCAACGGCCAATCTCGTGGGGGCGAGGGAGGTTGAATGAGGGCCCATCTGGCCCCTACTCTCCCTCAGGTACGACAAACCATTTTGCTGAGGTATTGGCTCCATGACAGAAGCAATTGCGCTCGATGCGCCTCTCGTATTCACCTCGCAGGCAGCTGCCAAGGTTGCAGACCTGATCGCGGCGGAAGAGTCGCCCGGCCTGATGCTGCGGGTCTACATCCAGGGCGGGGGCTGCTCGGGATTCCAGTACGGTTTCACGTTCGACGAGACCGTACAGGATGGTGATACCGAGATCGAGACCGACGGCGTGAAACTGCTTGTCGATCCGATGAGCCTGCAGTACCTGACGGGGGCTGAGATCGACTACACGGAGGGGCTGCAAGGGGCACAGTTCGTCATCCGCAATCCGAATGCGACGACCACCTGTGGCTGTGGCTCGTCGTTTGGCGTATAGGGCGCCGTTATTCGGCCGTGTCGGGCTCGGTTGACGCCTCCTGACCCGGGATCGCCAACGGGATGACACCGCGCTCCCGCTCCGACTTGACTATGGTTGAGGTCGGCGTGAGCAGGTCCATGCGGTCCCAGGCCAGGTAGCCGCCGATCGCGGCGGCAGCCAGGATAACGACGAGGGCGAGGAGCCCCCAGGGCGCGCGCCGCCGCCGCCGGCGGCGCAGTGTCATGTTTCCGCTTCCTTTGTAATCGCGCATGATCTGATCCAGATGGAATGGGGGATGGCGTTTGCCTGGTCGCGCCAGTGTAGTTGAGGCTGTTGGCTCGGCGAAAGCCACTCCTCGGATGGTCGGTTCCAGCCGACTTCACCGTTGAGGCCGTCGGGCTGTTAAGGGATTTGCGCTGTTTGGCGCGCCGGTGATCTTGGCGGTGCGTCGATTCTCTTGCGATAATGCCGGGCTATTCGCCCCGAGATGCAGCCCAATCGCATCGGGGCCCTGGTTCGATCCATCAGAGCAGGCGCATGGCCGACCCTTTTGATCAGCTTGTTCATGGCGCCGATGAGGTGCTGACCGATGAGGCGTTGCGGCAGAAGCTCGCGCTCGGGCGGCCATTGCGGGTGAAGGCGGGCTTCGATCCGACGGCACCGGACCTGCACCTGGGCCACCTCGTCCTGCTGAACAAGCTTCGACAGTTTCAGGACCTCGGCCATAGGGTGCTGTTCCTGATCGGAGACTTCACCGGCATGATCGGTGATCCAACCGGCAAGAACGTGACCCGTAAGCCTCTGTCCCGTGATGAGGTCGCGACCAACGCCGAAACCTATCGCGCGCAGGTGTTTCGTGTGCTCGACCCCGAGCGTACCGAGGTCGTATT
>NZ_NRSJ01000001.1:160000-280360 GCF_016584085.1 Halochromatium glycolicum
TGATGGGGTTATCTTCGGAGAAGCCCTTGATCGAAGCCCCGGTAAACGGCGGCCGTAACTATAACGGTCCTAAGGTAGCGAAATTCCTTGTCGGGTAAGTTCCGACCTGCACGAATGGCGTAACGATGGCGGCACTGTCTCCACCAGAGACTCAGTGAAATTGAAATCTCGGTCAAGATGCCGAGTACCCGCGGCTAGACGGAAAGACCCCGTGAACCTTTACTACAGCTTTGCACTGGACTTTGAACCTACTTGTGTAGGATAGGTGGGAGGCTTTGAAGCGGCGACGCCAGTTGCCGTGGAGCCATCCTTGAAATACCACCCTGGTATGTTTGAAGTTCTAACCTCGGCCCGTGATCCGGGTCAGGGACAGTGCATGGTGGGTAGTTTGACTGGGGCGGTCTCCTCCCAAAGCGTAACGGAGGAGCGCGAAGGTACCCTCAGCACGGTCGGAAATCGTGCAATGAGTGCAAAAGCAGAAGGGTGCTTGACTGCGAGACAGACACGTCGAGCAGGTGCGAAAGCAGGCTTTAGTGATCCGGTGGTCCTGTATGGAAGGGCCATCGCTCAACGGATAAAAGGTACTCCGGGGATAACAGGCTGATACCGCCCAAGAGTTCATATCGACGGCGGTGTTTGGCACCTCGATGTCGGCTCATCACATCCTGGGGCTGAAGTCGGTCCCAAGGGTATGGCTGTTCGCCATTTAAAGTGGTACGCGAGCTGGGTTTAGAACGTCGTGAGACAGTTCGGTCCCTATCTGCCGTGGGCGTTGGAGACTTGAGGGAAGCTGCTCCTAGTACGAGAGGACCGGAGTGGACGTACCTCTGGTGTTCCGGTTGTCACGCCAGTGGCACTGCCGGGTAGCTATGTACGGACGGGATAACCGCTGAAGGCATCTAAGCGGGAAGCCCCTCCCAAGATCAGGTCTCCCTGGACCCTTGAGGTCCCTGAAGGTCCGTCGAAGACCACGACGTTGATAGGCGGGATGTGGAAGTCGGGTAACCGATGAAGCTAACCCGTACTAATTGACCGTGTGGCTTGACCATATAACACCCAAACATTTTGGGCTGCTGCACACTCGCACGTCCGTGCGCGCCCGCGATCACACCGTTTACAGGCCATCGGCTCAAGTGCCGATGCGCCTCCGTTTTTCCTGGCGGCCACAGAGCACTGGAACCACCTGATCCCATGCCGAACTCAGAAGTGAAACGGTGCATCGCCGATGATAGTGTGGGGCCTCCCCATGCGAAAGTAGGTCACCGCCAGGGGT
This sequence comes from Halochromatium glycolicum, assembly GCF_016584085.1. GTDB lineage: Bacteria > Pseudomonadota > Gammaproteobacteria > Chromatiales > Chromatiaceae > Lamprobacter > Lamprobacter glycolicus. The sequence goes on from NZ_NRSJ01000001.1 coordinate 161,274, forward strand.
TATTCGCCTTCGGGCAACGAAGCCTACCCTCGATTGAGGGTGGGCTTTTTTATTGGGCGGTCCCTCAGCGTGCTATGCGGCTTTCGCATCCTCGATCCCGGCCTGCCGAAGCAACGCTTCGATCCGTGGCTCTCGACCGCGGAAGGCGATATAGAGGGACATTGGGTCTTCAGAGCCGCCTTTCTCAAGAATGTGCTCCCGGAATGCCCGACCGCTGGCCGGGTCGAGGACGCCGCGCTCCTCGAAGAGCGAAAAGGCGTCCGCAGATAGGAGCTCGGCCCATTTGTAGCTGTAGTAGCCGGCGGCGTACCCGCCCGCGAAGATGTGCGAAAAGCCGTTCGCAAACCGGTTGAATGCCGGCGGACGAATCGGCGAGATGTCACTTCGAATCTCTTCAAGTAGCTCGGCGACGCGCGCTCCTTGCTCCGGGGCGTATTCGAGGTGCAGCCGGAAGTCGAAGAGCGCGAACTCGAGCTGTCGCACCGTTTGCAGCGCTGTTTGGAAATGACGGGCGGATCGGAGTCGTTCGTAAAGCGACTGCGGAAGCGGCTCGCCTGTCTCCCAATGGAAGGCAAAGAGGTCGAGGGCTTCGCGCTCCCAACACCAGTTCTCGAGGAACTGGCTCGGAAGTTCGACTGCATCCCAGGCCACGCCGTTGATGCCGGCGACAGCGGGGTAATCGACCCGGGTCAGCATGTGATGGAGGCCGTGGCCGAATTCATGGAACAGGGTCTGAACCTCATCGTGCGTCAGGAGTGTCGGTAGGCCCTCGATTGGAGGCGTGAAGTTGCAGACCAAGTACGCCGTGGGGAGCTGTCGTCTCCGACGACTCGTGAGTCGGTTCGTGCAGACATCCATCCAAGCGCCGCCACGCTTTTTCTGTCGCGCGAAGGGGTCGAGATAGAACTGAGCCACCCGCTCGTCATTGTGATCTCGGACCTCGTAGAAGCGCACCGCTGGATGCCAGAGCTCGGGCTGCTCGGTCGCGCTGATCCGGACATCGAATAGACGATTAGCGATCGTGAACATCCCGTCCAAGACGCGATCGAGGCTGAAATAAGGCTTAAGCTCCTCCTCGCTGATCGCATAGCGTGTCTGCCGCAGTCGTTCGGACCAATAAATAGGGTATGTCCCAGGCCTCTAACCTTGCGGGCCCGCCATGTTCACTGGCAAAGCCTTGGACCTCTTCGAGCTCTCGCCGTGCCTGAGGCGCCGAGCGGCGGGCGAGATCGTTCAGAAAGGCCATGACGTCATCGGTGCTCCGCGCCATCTTGGGCTCGAGTGATACCTCAGCAAAGTTGCTGAAGCAGAGTAGTTGAGCCTGTTCATGGCGGAGCGCCAATATCGCTTCGATGATTTGGCTGTTATCCCACTGACCGGCGTTCGGTCCCTGATCCGATGCGCGCGTCGTATAGGCCTCGTAGATCTCCCGGCGAAGCGCCCTGTCCTCGGCGTACTTCATCACTGGGAGGTAGGAGGGGATGTCCAGGGTTAATACCCAACCATCAAGCTCCCGCTCTTCCGCCAAATGCTTGGCAAGTGCGATCGTCGACTCCGGAAGACCGGCGATGTGATCCGGGTCGGTGATGTGCTTGAACCAGGCGTTGGTGGCGTCGAGAAGGTTTTCCTCGAATTGGCTGGTCAGCCGGGATAGCTCGCTACTGATCTCTTTGAAACGCGCCTTCGCCTCTTTGGCTAGGTCAACACCGGCAAGATGCATGTCCCGCAGCGCGTTCGCCAGCATCTTTCGCTGCGCGGGATCGAGATCATCGGTCTCGGCAACACGCTGATAACCGCGATAGAGCTTCTCGTTGTGACCCACCTCGGTTGCATAGGCGCTCAGCTTCGGAAGACATGCGTTGTACGCGGCACGCAGCGCATCGGAGCTCATGACCGCGTTCAAGTGACTGATGGGTGACCAAGCGCGGGCGAGGCGGTCATCCTCTTCCTCGATCGGCTGAACGAAGCTGTCCCAGGTTGCGGAGTCGATATCCTGGGTCAGGGCCGCAATCAGGCGCCGCCCCTCGGCGATCAGGGTATCGATTGCCGGCTCGACATGCTCCGGCGTCATGCGGGTGAAGGCCGGGTGAACCCGGTCTTCGAGCAGTGGGTTTTCCATCGTTTCGGTCAAAAAGGCTGTCGCCAATTGGGCCTGATTCGGCTAGCAGATGCGTTCAGTTCCGAATCGGGTCACGGCGGAGGGGTTGGTAGCAAACCTGCGTGGCATACGCAGACGATGCGACTCGGCGGGTGCGCTTTCAAACAGCGCCGTCAGTTCGTCAAGAAGCCGCGGTTTTCGAGCTCTGGCACACGCCCGCTTCGGAGCAGCCGGACCTGCTCAGACTTCGGTCGCGGTTGAAACAGCCGTGGCACGCAAAGGTAATGGCGCCAGAGCTCATAGCGAGCGGGATCGGCACCAGATCGGTCGATCGGTTGCCAGTCGTCGTCGCCTTCGATCCACTCGAAGCGCCCGGCATGACCAAACGCGTAGGTTCGATGGGCGCCGTTCGGGGTGCACCGGATACCTTCGAAGCTAAGGTTGCGGCTGCCGTTGCTGGTTTCAGCGACGAGTACATAGCGCACAACCTGGTCCGAACCGACCTCGAGGCTCGCACGGTCGAGGTAGTAGGTGAAGCGGGGGGATGCCTGGTCCAGCGACAGCCTGATTAGGTCTTGATCCGCTGGCCAAGCTGGAAGCTCCTCCACCCGACCTTCAGTCCATTTCTTGCCAGGCTTGACGCTCTTTGGAACAACCTCTTCGGGGCCGAAGACGAAGGGCGATTGTGCCTGGCTGGCTCCCGCAACGGTGAGCAGAAAGAGACCGAGGGCGAACAGGAACGGCGGCATGGGCAGGTCGGATGCTGGGGTCGATTGGCGCGGACGATCCAGAGGATAGCAGAGACGCCGCGGAACCACAGGGCGGCGAAGGGGTCGTGATAGCATGCAAGTTGAAGCGACCGCCGATGAGGTTTCCAGGGCAGCACGATGACCAACGTACGGAGTTATCAAGGGCTTGAGCCGCGCATCGCCCCTGATGCGTGGATTGACGAGGCCGCGGTTGTGATCGGCGATGTCGAGATCGGCGAGCAGGCGTCGATCTGGCCAACGGCGGTACTCCGCGGCGACATTCATCGAATCCACGTTGGCGCCGGCAGCAATGTCCAGGACGGGAGCGTGCTGCATGTGTCCCATGACTCCCGCTTCCTGCCGGGCGGTGCGCCGACCATCGTTCACGAGCGCGTCACCATCGGCCATCACGCGACCCTGCACGGTTGCGAGGTACAGGATCACTGCCTGATCGGTATCGGTGCCACCGTACTTGACCGCGCCGTGCTAAGGCCTCGGCTCATGCTCGCGGCTGGCTCACTCGTCCCTCCCGGGAAGGTCCTGCAGAGCGGCTTCATGTATATCGGCTCGCCTGCCAAGCCGTCCAGAACGTTGACCGACTTAGAGCTCGAATACCTCGACTACGCGGCCCAGCATTACATCGAGCTGGCGATCAAGCATCGTGCAACAGCGATCTGAAGGCATGGATTCGACTGCCATCTCGCCACCTTCTTGCCGGCGATGCTGCGGTGGACCGCGGTCTCCGTCAGCTGGGTCGCCTTGTCCCGTTCGTCACCCCCCGCGTTGAACCATGTCGAAGCACCTGCTCTTGGGCGCGATTGCGCTATTGAGTGCAACATTGGTTTGGCTGACGCTGCTGTGGAGTCCGGCCGGCGATGCGCCGGGCCGGCATGCGCGGCTCGATCTCAACGCGCCCCCGGCTGGCGGGGATTTCCAGTTGGTTTCGGCGAACGGGCCGGTCCGCCTGGATGATCTGCGTGGGAAGGTGGTCTTGCTCTACTTCGGTTATACGACCTGCCCGGATATCTGTCCGACTAATCTCGCGATCATTGCGCTCGCGCTGCGCGCACTGACCCCTGACGAGCTCGAGCGCGTCCAGCCGATCTTCGTGAGCGTCGACCCGCAGCGGGACGCACCGGAACATCTCGCTGATTATGTTGCCTACTTTCATCCGAGCATCATTGGTGTCACCGGTGCCGAGCGCGAGGTGTCCGCCGTGGCGGCCAAGTATGGCGCTGCCTACCAACGAAGTGAGCAGCCAGGATCGGCGATGGGCTACCTGGTCGACCACTCGGCGTATACCTATCTCATCGACGCCAATGGGGCATTGGTGGATGTACTCGATCACGCAACACCCGCCGAAGAGATCGTCCAGGCGCTGCGCCGCCAGCTCGCGACGCCGCCAATGAGCACGAAGCAGGCAGGGCGTCAGGGCCCTGCGCATTGACCAAAATTGCTAATTTCTGATATACATATTCGGATTTGCATGGTCAAGGCTGGAGCCGGTGGCCCGCCATCCACGAACATCGACGCAACGGTAGTGAACATGAAGATATCGCTGATCGCCGGAACCCTTTCCTCTGCTATTTTGGTCTCGTTGGCCGCCGGGCCCGCCGTGGCGTCAAGCACACTCTCCACCGAGCTTGGCGGTAACCCGGAGAAAGGCAAGGAAAAGGCCGGGCAGATTTGTCAGGCCTGTCACGGCCTCGATGGTAACGGTACCCCCGGGCAACCGCTGTGGCCGAAGCTCGCCGGGCAACACCAGCGGTATATCTACAAGCAGCTGAAGAATTTCAAACAGAATGAGCGGTGGAATGCGCAGATGTCGCCGATGGCGATGCCGCTGACCGATGAGGAGATGCGTAACCTCGCTGCTTACTACTCTTCGCTTGAGCAATCCGAGGGGACAGCCGACGCCGAACTGGTCAAGAAGGGTGAAAAGCTGTATCGAGCAGGAAACCCCGAGACAGGCGTGCCGGCCTGCTCCGGCTGTCACGGTCCGGCAGGGCTCGGCAGCAACCTTGCGAAGTTTCCAAGGATTTCGGGTCAGTTCTCCGAATACACCGCCCAGACCTTGACGCATTTCCGGGCAACCGAACGGGCGAATGATCCGAACGGGATGATGCGTGGCGTCGCGGCCAATCTGACCGACGAGGAGATCGCGGCCGTCGCTGCCTACATCGAGGGGCTCTCCCAGTAAAGGCGTCGCGGCGCGATCGAGGCGCGCTCGCGGTTGCGGTCTCGCGGGAGCCCGCATCCGCGAAGGTTGCACCGATCCCCGCAGGCCCTGGCGCGAGCGCGTACGCTGCCCCGGTGCCCCGAGTGGCATAGCCTGTGGCCGCTTGCGCGCACGATGTGAATCGCCTCCGGCTGCTCACATACAATATCCAGGCTGGGATCGAATCCCGCCGCTATCGTGACTATGTCGCGAATAGCTGGAAGCACTTGGTGCCTCACGCTGGGCGGCAACGGAATCTCGCCAGCATCGGCACTCTGCTCCAGGGGTTCGATATCGTCGGCCTGCAAGAGGTCGATGCGGGTAGCCTGCGCAGCGGTTACATCGACCAGTCCCAATATCTGGCTCACCAAGCCGGGTACCCCTATTGGTTGTCACAGGTCAACCGCGAGATCGGTCTTCTCGCCCGACATAGTAACGGCTTGCTCAGTCGCATCCGCCCTGCGGCCGTCACCGAGCACAAACTGCCTGGCTTGCCCGGTCGCGGGGCAATGCTGGTGGAATTCGAAACCACGGCACACGAACCCTTCGTGGTCTGCGTGCTTCACTTGGCGCTCGGCCGCCGCGCCCAGCGGCGGCAACTGGATTATCTCGTTGACGTCGCTCGTCACTACAGACTGATCGTACTGATGGGGGACTTCAACTGCGGCTGCAACTCACGCATGTTTCGGATGGCCGTTTCGGCCGCTGGGTTGCGCGGACTCGACTGTGAGCTCAAGACGTTTCCGAGTTGGCGTCCTGCCCGAAACCTCGATCACATCCTCGTTTCGAGCCCGCTGAAGATCGACAGTGCGCGTGTGCTCGACTACGCGCTATCGGACCATTTGCCGATCAGCATGGAGGTCGCGCTGCCGGACGGGATAGCCTTGACCAGGTCCCATTCTAAGCTCAAGGTCTCGGTTTAGACGCCCCAACAAAGCCATTGCTTGACTCGCAAAGCAGCTAATTACGATGGCCCGACGGGCCGCTCTCTGAGCCCTTCGAACGGATGCCTTCACTCCTGCACATAGAATTGATGCCAACGCCCAATCCCGATGGCTTCGAGCACGACGAAGAGCTTGGGCAGCGGTTGGCCTTCTCCCGGAAAGACCGGTTCGAGTGCGACAAAAAGCGATCCATAGCCAGCATGGCGCCCCCAATTCCACGCCCAGCCAGGCTCGAGGGCACTGCAGGCCTCGCATCTTAGGGAATCCTCGGAGTTTGCAGGCTGCCCAACACTCGTGCTGTCGCAGAGCTGTTGCCGCCAGTTCGCGAGTGCCTTGCCGCAGACAGGGCAGCGCGGTGCGCGCGCATTCCGACCGCTGCGTCGTTGAGGGATAGCGAACGGACCTTCAAGCTGGATCTCTAATGCCGGAGGCAGGTTGCTCTCCGGTCCAAGCTGCACCGCGCAACCCGTGAATGCGATGAGCTCGAATAGGCCTGCGCCGGCCTGATAGCGGTTGGCTGCGCCGGCCCGGGCTTCGCCGAGCAGTCCGGCGGCTCGAAGTTCGTGCGCGAGTCGCTGCAGGGGCGCGCGAGCCGTGGGTGCGCTCGGCGTCAGGAACATCCGGCCGCTATGCAGGCGCGCAGTCGCATGATCGAAGGCTTGGGTGGCCATGTTGTTTCGGGGCTGTCTTCGGGCTGTCCTCGGTCTATCTTCGCGCTTCCTCGGAGGGTCTGCGGAAACGCACACTCGGTTCAGTTTGCCTCAAAAATGGTTCTGAAGAGACCCGTTCACCTATGAGCTCTATCGTACACATCAGCCTTGCCATTGCCATCGCGCTGTCGACGACCCTTGTCCGCGCCGGCGACACGGGGCCGGAAACAGGACGCGTTGTCGGTCCCGAGATCAATGCCTACTACCATGACGCCGATCCGGCGCGTTGGCTGGAGGTCTTCGAGAGGCCGGGTCGCGAACTGTTCGATCGCCGTCAGGAGATCGTTGACGCGCTCGCGCTGCGTCCTGGCGCCGATGTCGCTGACGTCGGTGCGGGGACCGGTCTCTTTACGATGCTCTTCGCCTCTCGAGTGGGTCCTGAAGGACGCGTCTACGCGGTCGATATCTCGCGGCCATTCGTCGAAGCGATTCGCGAGCGGGCGCGCGCCGCCGGACTGGAGAATGTGATCGGTATCGTCAACACTCAGCAAAGCGTCGAATTGCCTGCTGCAAGCGTCGATCTGGTATTCATCGCGGATACCTACCATCATTTCGAATATCCGCACGCGATGCTGGCATCGATCCATCGTGCCCTGAGGCCTGACGGCACGCTTGCTGTGATCGACTTCCGTCGTCTTCCCGGTTTCAGCAGCGCCTGGGTCATGGGCCATGTGCGTGCTGGTCGCGCGCAGGTGATCAAGGAGGTTCGCGCCGCCGGATTCGAGCTGGTGGAGGAACCTGTGCAGCTCGACGGTAACTACTTCCTAAGCTTTCGCAAGCGGGCTGGGTAACCTGAGGTCGGGGGCAACGCAGTCTTGCCGCTTGGGGTCGCCATCAGAATCAAGAACACACTCTGGTCGGACTTCGTAGAATCCCTACCACAATGTCCACTAGACTCGCGCAAGCTCCTGATTGATTTTGCCGCAGGAGCGATTCTGCTACGGCTTCTCAGTGCGCTCTGTCCCAGCAATGGGGACTCCGTGCTTGATCAAGGACCCAACGGCTCGGATGTGATGCTGTTCAGTGTGCACTCGAGCTCGGTCGCTCGCTACCGGATAGCGCGCGTACCGCGCTGACCGCTGCCTGACCAGCGGTGTCGATATCCGACTCCCGTCCGGAGAGGGTTAGGCGGCCGAACGCACCGACGGCGCGCACGTCGATCAGGGTGATGTTGGCGGCCTTCTCTGCCTCATTGGCGGCGTAGACGATGTAGCCGGCCGGCTCGGTCTCGAGAATGAACATGCTCTGGCCGGGAAGGATCATTGACCCGCGGCGATTCTGTCGGTTGATCAGCACCGTATGATCAGGAGTCATCGCTCGGATCACCTCGTTCCAGGCGATGCGACACTTTTGCCGATCGTCCTCGCGTGCGCGCAGGGTCCGCAACACGGCATGCCCGGCCTCGATGACGTCGCTCTGATCACGCTGATGGATCACCATCGACCCAAAGGCGCGCTCGACCACCTGCTGACCAAGGTGAACCCGGGTCGCCTTCAATGCGACATCGGTCAAACGGTGTACCGCCATGCCCGGGGACACCTCGATCCACATGCAGGCATCGCCCGGCACCGGGAGGAATCCCTGAGAGACGGTCCCGAGGTATTCGGCGAGCTGCGGTTGCAGGGAATCGATGTAGATATAGGTTCGAAGCTTGATCATCGGAGCACAAGCATCTCCAGTCGTCGGGGCTCGAAGCGGCGACGCGATGGGTTTAGGCGATTTCTGTCAAAGCTCATACCGCCTTGCTGGTCTTTTCGCTCGCCTTCTTCGTCGCGCCGCCGGTCACATAGCCCGGCTATGCTCCCGGCGACGCTCCTCGAAGGCAAACGAAAATCCTGCGCAATTCGGTACGAGCTTTTCCGGCAATCGCCTTAGGGCGGTGGTTGACCTGCTGGTCCGGGGCGTCAAACGACGGGCCGGTGTCGGCTCCCGCGCGGGCATAACCTTAAATGATACCGCAAAATGGCCTCGGCTGGTCCCTGCTGAAGTGCCCCGCTACCGAGCTGGCTGGGCAGGCTAACGCCGGGCGCGGAAGAATGCCTTGAGCTGAGCGCTGCAGCGCTCTGCGGCCACGCCGCCGGTACAAGCGGTATGGTGGTTGAAGCGGGAATCGGTTGGCAGCAGATTGAATACTGACCCGCAGGCACCGGCCTTCGGGTCCGTTGCGCCGAAGATCACCCGTCGCAACCGAGCATGGACGATTGCGCCGGCACACATCGGGCAGGGCTCGAGTGTCACGTATAGATCGCAGCCCGGCAAACGATAATTGCCGATGCGCTGCCCGGCCTCGCGCAGGGCCTGGACCTCGGCATGCGCTGTCGGGTCATGGGTCGCGATCGGACAGTTCCAGCCTTGACCGAGGATCGCGCCGTCGCGCACTACCAATGCGCCGACCGGCACCTCATCGTGCTGCGCTGCGCATTCGGCCAGCGCGATCGCTTGCTCCATAAAGAATGCGTCGCGGAGCGGGTCGGCTGCCACCGATCGGTCGCCAGCAGGGTCTGCGACCGCCGCCTCTAACGTCACTCCCACTCGATCGTCCCGGGCGGCTTGCCGGTGATGTCGTAAACGACCCGCGAGACCCTGGGCACCTCGTTGACGATGCGGCGGCTGACCTGGTCCAGGAACGGGTAGGGCAGATGCGCCGCCCAGCGTGCGGTCATGAAGTCGATGGTCTCGACGGCTCGCAGCGCGATCACGTGCTCGTAGCAACGGTTATCGCCGACGACGCCGACCGAGCGGACGGGCAGAAAGACCGCGAACGCCTGTGAGACCTGATCGTAGAGCTCGGCCGTGCGCAGCTCTTCGATGAAGATGTGATCGGCACGTCGCAAGGTGTCGGCGTACTCCTTGCGCACCTCGCCGAGGATACGCACGCCCAGGCCCGGGCCCGGGAACGGGTGCCGGTAGACCATCTCGGCCGGCAGTCCGAGCTCGATGCCGATCTTGCGGACCTCGTCCTTGAACAGTTCGCGCAAAGGCTCGACCAGGCCGAGGCGCATCCGCTCCGGCAGGCCGCCGACGTTGTGATGCGACTTGATCACCTTGGCCTGACCGGTCTTGGCGCCGGCCGATTCGATCACGTCGGGATAGATCGTCCCTTGGGCCAGCCATTTGACGCCTGGGAGCATCGCGGCCTCGGCCTCGAACACCTCGATGAAGGTGTTACCGATGCGCTTGCGCTTCTCTTCCGGGTCCTCGATGCCTGCCAATCGGTCCAGGAATTGGGTCTCGGCATCGACCCGTTTGACCCGCACGCCCATGTGGCGAGCGAAGGTCGCCATCACCTGATCGCCCTCGCCCTGGCGCAGCAAGCCGTTGTCGACGAAGATGCAGGTCAGTCGATCGCCGATGGCTCGGTGCAGCAATGCCGCGACCACCGAGGAGTCGACGCCGCCGGAGAGCCCGAGCAGCACCTCGTCATCGCCCGTTTGCTCGCGAACCGCGTGCACCGCCTCCTCGATGATGTTCGACGGGGTCCAGAGTCGACCGCAGCCGCAGATCTCATGACAAAAGCGCTCGATGATGCGCTGGCCCTGGCGGGTGTGGGTGACCTCGGGGTGGAACTGAACCCCATAGAAGCCGCGCGCTTCGTCGGCGATGCCAGCGAGCGGCGCATTGTCGGTTTCGGCGATCACCGAGAAGCCGGGCGGCAGGGCCTCGACCCGGTCACCATGGCTCATCCAGACATCGAGCAGCCCATAGCCCTCGGGGCTGGCATGATCCTCGATATCGCGCAGCAACCGCGAGTGGCCGCGTGCGCGCACCTGGGCATAGCCATACTCGCGCTGCTGCGAGGCCGCAACCTCTCCACCGAGCTGTGCAGCCATCGTCTGCATCCCGTAGCAGATGCCGAGCACTGGTGCGCCCAGCTCGAAGATCGCTGACGAGACACGGGCCGTTGCCTGGGCATGGGCCGACTGCGGGCCGCCTGAGAGGATGACGCCCGAGGGCGCGAACGCGCGCACGGTCTCGTCGTCGAGATCCCAGGGATGCAGCTCGCAGTAGACGCCGGCCTCGCGCACGCGGCGTGCGATCAACTGACTGTACTGCGACCCGAAGTCAAGGATCAGGATGCGGTCGGCATGGATATTCGCCATCTGGTGCTCGAACGGCAGACCCGGGTAGAAACGAGGTTCTGGACTGCTCCAGGCGACGCGGGCCGGGACGCCGCGCCGGTTCCTTGAAAAGCCCGATCAGGCTGATCCGAAGCGATCCGATCAACACAGCCGCTTGACTCGCGTAAGCTTCTGATCCAACTGGCTCCAGAGACCGTTTTATTACCGTGAATCACGCGAAATCGATCGTTCGGGGTGGCGCCGGGCCATGAACGTTTGGGCTCCTAAGGGGCCTTCTCAAAATGCCTGGCTAGCCTGCACAAGCTGCTGATTTGCTAGGCCGTAGGGGCATTCTGTTAGGGCTTCTAAGGATTTGTCCATCATGTACTGCCCCGAGCTGACGCGACCGGTCGCGCCGAGATCACGGCGCGATTTCTGGAGGGTCGGACAGCCGCTGAAAGGTGCTTCATCCTCAGTTGTCGATCCGATAGTTCGGCGCTTCCTTGGTGATCTGCACGTCATGGACATGCGATTCGCGCATGCCGGCGGCACTGACGCGCACGAACTGCGGCTTGGTGCGCATCTCGTCGATCGTCCGGCAGCCGGTATACCCCATGCTAGAGGCCAGCCCGCCGACGAGCTGGGTGGTGACATTGAGCACGCTCCCCTTGTACGGCACCCGGCCTTCGATCCCTTCGGGCACCAGCTTCTCTTTGTCGGTCTGTTCCTGGAAGTAGCGGTCGCTGGAGCCGTCCTTCTGCCCCATCGCTCCCAGCGAGCCCATCCCGCGGTAGGACTTGTAGGAGCGGCCCTGATAGATCTCGACCTCGCCCGGCGCCTCGTCGGTGCCAGCGAACAGGCCGCCGACCATGACGCTGTGCGCGCCGGCGGCGATCACCTTGGCGACATCACCGGAGAAACGCAGTCCGCCATCGGCGATCAGCGGCACCCCGGTGCCTTCAAGCGCCTCGGTTACGTTGCTGACCGCGGTGATCTGCGGTACGCCGACGCCAGCGACGATCCGAGTCGTGCAGATCGAGCCAGGCCCGATCCCGACCTTGACCGCATCGGCGCCGGCTTCGACCAGGGCCACCGCCGCATCGGCGGTCGCGATGTTCCCACCGATCACCTGGACCTCGGGGAAATGGTGCTTGATCCAGCGCACGCGGTCCAATACACCCTGCGAGTGACCGTGCGCGGTGTCGACGACCAGCACGTCGACCCCGGCCTCGACCAGCGCCGTGACGCGCTCATCGGTGCCCTGGCCGACCGCGACCGCCGCCCCGACTCGCAGCCGCTCATGGCCGTCGCGCGACGCCTTCGGGAAATCGGTCGCCTTTTGGATGTCCTTGACCGTGATCAGACCGCGTAGCTCGAAGTCATCATTCACGACGAGGAGCTTCTCGATCCGGTGCTGGTGCAGAAGGTTTACCACCTCATCGCGGCTCGCCCCCTCCTTGACCGTGACCAACCGCTCTCGCGGCGTCATGATCGCCGAAACCGGCGCATCCATCCGGCGTTCGAAGCGCAGATCGCGACCGGTGACGATGCCGGCAAGCTGACCGCCCTCGGTCACCGGAACGCCAGAGATGTTGTGCGCCCGTGTCAGCGCCAGTACCTCCCCAATGCTGATCTCGGGCGTGACCGTGATCGGGTCGCGTATGATGCCGCTCTCATACTTCTTGACTGCCAGCACTTCGCGCGCCTGACGCTCGGCTGACATGTTCTTGTGGACGATACCGATGCCACCTTCAAGCGCCATTGCAATCGCGAGCCGTGCTTCCGTCACGGTGTCCATGGCCGCCGAGACCAGCGGGATCTTGAGCTCGATCTCACGGGTCAGACGGGTGCTGAGGTCGACCGCATTCGGGGCGACCGCGGAGTGCGCTGGGACGAGCAGCACGTCGTCGAAGGTGAGGGCTTCCTCGAGCAGGCGCATGACGGAACCTCGCAGCTTGGGACAATGCCGGGGTGGGGCCGCCGGCTGGAATCTGGGGTGGTTAGATTCCAAAAAGTTAACTTCACATCATAAAAAATCAACGCGGACGAGGCAATCCCGACGTGCGGGCAGCGCAGGGACCACCCTACTCGGGTGGGCGCAGGTCGCGCTGGCCCTAGCGCTCTCTCCGCCGAGGCCTGCTCTTCGGTGGCCTGCCTGAATGGCGGTGCCCGCCTCACCACCAGTGATCGATTTCTCGCGCGATCTCTACAGCGTCTCGCGGTTGAATGCCGAGGTGCGCGCGGTTCTCGATGGCAGCTTCCCGCTGCTCTGGGTCCAAGGGGAGCTGTCGAACCTTTCGCAGCCTGCGTCTGGGCATCTGTATTTCAGCCTCAAGGATGGTGCGTCGCAGGTACGCTGCGCGCTGTTTCGCAGCAAGCGGCGGCTGCTTACCCTGAAGCCGAGCAACGGCCAGCAAGTGCTGGTGCGCGCCCGCGTTGGGCTCTACGAGCCGCGCGGTGACTATCAGCTCATCGTTGAGCAGATGGAGGCGGCTGGTGATGGTCTGCTGCGCCGGCAACTGGAGCAGCTCAAGCAACGTCTCGCTGACGAGGGGCTGTTCGCTGAGTCGCGAAAACAGAGCCTGCCGCTCTATCCACGCCAGGTCGGCTTGATCACCTCCGCGAGTGGGGCAGCGTTGCAGGATCTGCTGACGGTGCTGGCGCGGCGGTTTCCGTTGCTGCCGGTGCTGATCTATCCCGCTGGTGTTCAGGGGGCTCAGGCGGCAGCGGGACTGATTGCAGCAGTCGAGCTTGCCAATCGGCGTCGGGACTGCGATGTGCTGATCATCGCGCGCGGCGGTGGCTCGCTGGAAGACCTGATGCCTTTCAACGACGAGGGTCTGGCTCGGGCGATCGCGGCTTCGCAACTCCCCATCGTGACCGGGATCGGTCATGAGGTCGATCTCAGCATCGCGGACCTGGTCGCCGATCAGCGCGGTGCGACGCCCTCTGCAGCAGCGGCCCTGGTTGCGCCCGATGCGGCCGATGCGCGGCATCGGCTCGGTCTGCTCGAGATACGTCTTGCGCGCACGCTGCGCCATCGGCTTTCGGCCGCATCGCAGCGGTTCCTGGCGCTGCGCCGCCATCTCCAGCTGCTCCACCCGCGTGCTCGGCTCGAGCAGTGGATTCAGCGCGTCGATGAGCTAACGCGCCGCCTTGAACAGGCGGTCGGCCGAAGGCTGGCCGCGGCATCGCAGCAGCTCGAGCGCTCGCAGCAGCGTTTGCGCACCGCCTCGCCACTCGGCCGGCTGCGTGAGCAGGTCGGACGGGTTGCATGGGCAAGGGAGCGCCTGGCCGCGGCCGTGACAGGCTCCGTCATGCAGCGCCGACACCGCGTTGCGGCACTCGCCGCCGGTTTGCAGGCCCGGAGCCCGTTATCGACCCTGGCGCGCGGGTATGCGCTTGTGACGGATGCCCAGAGCGGGGAGCTCGTGCGGAGCCAGGAGCAGGTTCCCGTTGGGACAAGGATTGCGGTGCGCGTCCAGCAGGGCTCGTTTGCAGCAGTCGTTACTGACCAGAAGGATGCGCAGGGTGAGTCGGAAGGCGGGGTCTGAGCGGCCAGACCCGCTTGCCGAAACCCGGTCAGGCTCGCCGTCTTCATCGTGCGGCTGGCCGCAGAGCCCGGCTCTGTTACCGACGCGATATGCCTGGAAGACAATCGAAGATCCGACGCATGCGGTACGGGCTGTTCCGGCAGTCGTCTGAGGCGGTGCTGAGCCTGGCAAACCGGAGTGCTTGCGAGCAAAGGTCCCGCTGGCGGTCGCGCTGAGCGGCCGAGTCATCCCTGATCCAGCGCTGCGCGGGCGCGCTTGAGGAAGACGCGCATCTCCTTGGCTGCTTGCGCATCCCCCTTCGACTCGGCCACGTCAATTCCCCTCTCCAGTGCGGTCACCGCCTCCGTGTGCTGCTCGTTCTGGGCGAGTGTCTTGCCATAGAGCTTCCAGGCGGCCGAGTAGCCTGGGTCTTGTCGCACCGCTTCGGCAAGATGGGTCAGCGCGGACTCGATCTCGCCTTGCTTCAAATACTCGTTGCCGAGGCTGTAGCGCAGGATCGCCGAATCCTGTCCGCGCGAGCGCATCGCCTCTAGGTTATCGATGATGCTCATGCTGGACTCCGATATCGATGGTTGGTCATCCCTGCGGATTAGACCCACCAGGCCGGTGAGGCTTGGTCTATCATCGGCCGGAGGAGAACAAGAGGGGCCTGAGGAGGATTGACCGATGCAAGCGGTGATCGATCGTAGTTATTGTCTGCGGCATCCCGGCAAGATCATCCAGCTGTTTGGATTGAACGTCTACGTCGGGATGCTGCTGGATAAACGCAAGACGTTACTCGAGCATCTGGTCGATCACTACCGCAAGCATGCAACCCCCGCCTCGGGGGCGCTCGGCAATGCCTATAAGTGCTCGGCGCTCATGGAGTTTCGTGTTGCGCGCCTCTATGCCGCCATGGCGGAACGGTTTGCGGAGGACGCCGATGCCGCCGCGCTGTTCCAGGACCTGAGCGAGGAGGAGATGGAGCACGGACGGATCATGCTGACCTGTCTGTTCCACGTCACAGCAGGGCCTGACCTCTGCTTCATTCCCAGCGTGCGCGACCCGCAGGTGCGCAACGTGGTCGACCGTCTGCGCGAGCTCGAGCGGCAGGTCCCGGAGATGGACCTCGACGAGGCGCTGCGAGCGACGGCAGAACTGGAGGGCGGCGAGATCAACGTGATCTTCGGTCGCCTGTTGGCCCAGGTCGATCGGGCCCAGTTGTCGCTGTTCGCAGAGGAGCTCGAGGCGTCCCAGAAACACAGCGAGACGGTGCCAAGGCGCATCGCCGAGCTCAAGCAGCGGGCCAAAGCCAGAGCCATGACCGTCTGACCAGGATCGGTTTCCGATGCCCGGCACCGCGCCACCCCGCTTGGCGAGCAGCGCGCCCGAACATCAAGAGACCCAATCAAAACGCCTGACCAGCTGAACAGGCTCATGATCTCTAAGCCCCTGACGCCGATTAGATCATCCTGAGACCAACTGGATCAGAAGCTTGCGCGAGTCAAGCGGCCGTTTTGATAGGCCCCCTGAGGGCGGCCCGCGGGGCTGGCCCCACAGCGATCGGCAGTGCTCAGCGGCGCCAGAAGGCCGGGCTCAGCAAGACCAAGAGTGTGAAGATCTCGAGCCTACCGAGCAGCATCGCGACGCAGAGAATCCAGATCCCGACGTCGTGCATGCCGAAGTAATGGGCACCGACGGTGGCGAGGCCCGGGCCGAGGTTGTTGATGCAGGCAGCGACCGCGGAAAAGGCCGTGAGCAGGTCGAGCCCGGTTGCGGCGAGGCCGAGGTACATCAGCGTAAAGGTCGCGACATAGAGCGAGAAGAACCCCCAGACCGCATCGACGACACGATGGTTGACGACCTTGCCGCCGATGCGCACGGGTAGCTGCGCATTCGGGTGGATCAGACGTCCGATCTCGCGCAGCCCTTGCTTGATGAGCAACAGAAAACGGATGACCTTGATCCCGCCGCCGGTCGAGCCTGCGCAGCCGCCGATGAAGGCCAGGAAGATCAACAGGATCTCGATGAAGGGCGGCCAGTAATAGAAGGCCGCAGTGGTAAATCCGGTCGTGGTCCCGATCGAGACGGTCTGAAACAGCGCGTGGGTGAAGGATTCTTCCCAGTCGATGTAGGTGTTGGTGTAGAACAAGGCGACCGTGACGATGACGGTGACCACGATCATCAGGAACAGATAGAAGCGCAGCTCGCTGTCCTGTGCATAGACGCCGAGGTTGCGCCGCCGCAGCGCCAGAAAATGCAGCGCGAAGTTCATGCCCGACAGGAGCATGAACAGCACCGCAATCATCTCGATCAGGGTGCTGTCGAAGTATCCGATGCTCTCGTCGTGGGTCGAGAAGCCGCCGATCGCGACTGTGGAGAACGCGTGCCCGATGGCGTCGAACGAGCTCATGCCGGCCAGCCAGTAGGCGAGGGCGCAGCTGACCGTCAGCCAGAGATAGATGTACCAGAGCGCCTTCGCCGTTTCGGTGATACGCGGCGTGAGCTTGGTGTCCTTCATCGGGCCGGGCGTCTCGGCGCGATAGAGCTGCATCCCGCCGATGCCGAGCATCGGCAGCACCGCGACCGCGAGCACGATGATGCCCATGCCGCCGAGCCACTGCAGTTGCTGGCGATACCAGAGCATCGAGTGCGGCAGGTTATCGATGCCCAGGATGACCGTGGCGCCGGTGGTCGTCAGGCCGGACAAGGACTCGAACACCGAATTGGTCAACGAGAGCTCCGGCTCGTCCGAGAGCCAGAATGGGATCGCCCCTGACAGACCGAGCACGACCCAGAACAGCACCACGACGAGGAAACCATCGCGCACCCTAAGCTCATGACTGGCACGCATCGACGGCAGCCAGATCAGAAAGCCGAGTCCGAGGATCAGTGCGAACGCATAGAGGAAAGGCAGTCCGGCTCCGTCGCGATAGATCAGCGAGACCACGGCAGGCGGAAGCATGGTCACGCTGAAGAGCATCAGCAGCAGCCCCAGGACCTTTTGAACGGTCAGGAAGCGTTTCATCCGGCTCGTTACGGGGATTGTTCGGCTTGGGTATAGGGGGTGGTTGCTGGGAGACGCCGGGCGTGTTGGTCCGGACGGATCACGGCCGCCGCGTCCTTAGAGGCCCTATCAAAGTGCTCGCCTAGCCCGCATAAGCAGCGGACCTTTAAGGCCGTAGAGTGCATTCTGTTAGGGATTCTTAGAAGAAGGTGACGCCGACCTGGAACAGCTTCTCGACCTCGGGGACGCGAAGCCGGTCCTGCAGGAACAGCACGACGTGATCGTCGGACTGGATGACGGTGTCGTGGTGTGCAATCAGGACCTCGTCTTCGCGCACGATCGCGCCGATGCTCGCCCCCTTCGGCAGCTGGACTGCATCGATCGGCCGCCCAACCACCTTAGACGAGTTTTGATCACCATGTGCGATCGCCTCGATCGCCTCGGCGGCGCCGCGGCGCAGCGAATGCACGACCACGACATCGCCGCGGCGCACATGTTTGAGCAGACTGCCGATGGTGGCCTGCTGCGGCGAGATCGCGACATCGATCGGACCGCTCTGGACCAGGTCGACATAAGCGGTGCGGTTGATCAGCGCCATCGCCTTGCGGGCACCGAGCCGTTTCGCGAGCATCGCTGAGAGGATATTGGCCTCGTCGTCATTGGTGACGGCGCAGAAGACGTCGGTATCCTCGACGTTCTCCTCCAGAAGCAGCTCCTCGTCTGCGGCGTCGCCATGCAGCACGATGGTGCGCTCGAGGAGCTCGGCGATGTGCTTGCAGCGCTCGAGGTTGCTCTCGATCACCTTGACCCGGTAGTTGCGCTCGGTGACGCGCGCGAGACGGGTGCCGATGTTGCCGCCGCCGGCGAAGATCAGGCGCTTATAGGGCTTCTCCAGCCGCCGTAGCTCGCTCATCACTGACCGGATATGGCGCGGCGCGGCGACGAAGAAGACCTCGTCATCGGCCTCGATCACGGTATCGCCCTCGGGCTGGATCGCGCGGTCCTGGCGATAGATCGCCGCGACCCGGGCGTCGATGTGCGGCATGTGCTCGTAGAGGGTGCGCAGCTCTTGGCCGACCAGCGGGCCCCCATAGTAGGCACGCACCGCAACCAGCCGCACTCGGCCATTGGCGAAGTCGGTGACCTGGAGCGCACCGGGGTTTTGGATCAGCCGCAGGATATAGTCGGTGACCAGCTGCTCCGGACTGATCGTGACGTCGATCTTGAATGCGTCACCGCCAAAGAGCTTGTCGTGCTGGTCGAGGAAGCCCTGGGCGCGGACCCGCGCGATCTTGGTCGGGGTGTGGAATAGCGTGTAGGCGACCTGGCAGGCGACCATATTGGTCTCGTCGCTGTTGGTCACCGCGATGATCATCTCGGCGTCCTCGCCGCCGGCGCGCGCCAAGACGTCAGGCTGGGCGCCATGGCCCTGCAGGGTGCGCAGATCGAAGCGGTCGGCGAGCTCGCGCAGGCGCTGCGCGTCGGTGTCGACGACCGTGATGTCGTTGGCCTCGTTGACCAGGTTGGCGGCCACCGAGGTGCCGACCTGCCCCGCGCCGAGGATGATGATCTTCACCGCCGCTCTTTGATCTCGATGCCGAGCGAGCGGAGCTTGCGATAGAGATGGGTTCGCTCCATCCCGGCCTCTTTCGCCATCTTGCTCACGTTGCCGGCATGCTTGCCGAGCTGATACTCGAGGTAGGCCTTCTCGAACTGCTCACGCGCCTGGCGCAGCGGCTGATCGAACGAGACCAGACCCTCTAGGGGCTGACTCGGCACCGGCGGATTGGAGCCGAGGGCGGTCTCGACCTCGTTCTGGGTGATCTCGTCACCCGCCCCGAGGATCAGCACGCGCTGGACCAGGTTCTTCAACTCTCGGATGTTGCCGGGCCAGGCGTAATTGCGCAGGAAGTTCTGAGCGCCGACGCTGAAGCGGCGGTAGGGCAGCTTCTCATGGGTGGCGAAATAGTCGACGTAGTAATTGAGCAGATCCGGAATGTCCTCGGGGTGCTCGCGCAACGGCGGGATGTGCAACGGCACCACGTTCAGGTGGTAGAACAGGTCCTCGCGGAAGCCTCCGGCGCGCACCTCCTCTTTGAGGTCGCGCTGAGTCGCGGCAACGATGCGCACATCGATTGCGACCGGATCGCTGCCGCCGACCCGGAGGAAGGAGCCAGTATCGAGCGCGCCGAGCAACTGCCCTTGCGCCTCCAGGTCCATATCCGCGACCTCATCCAGGAACAGGGTCCCGCCGGCGGCCTGCTCGAGGCTGCCATAATGCACCTGGCCATTCTCCTCGCTGCCAAAGAGCTCGCGCGCAGCGTTGCCGCGGGCGATCGCCGAGACACCGAGATCGACGAAGGGCCGCTCGCGGCGCGCGCTCTGGGTATGCAGATAGTGCGCGAAGGTCTCGCGCCCGGTTCCGGCTTCGCCGGTGATCAGTACCCAGGTATCATGCTGGGCAATGCGCTTGACCTGCTCACGCAGACGCTGCATCGACGCCGACCGTCCAGCTGGTTCGAGCACCAGCGCGGGGCGGCGCCGGAGACCGACGTTCTCGCGCACCAGCTTGTCGGCCTCGAGCGCACGCTCCACCGTCAGCAGCAGCTTGGCCATCGACAAGGGCTTCTCGAGGAAGTCGTAGGCGCCGAGCCGGGTTGCCTCGACCGCGGTCTCGACGTTGCCGTGGCCGGACATCATGATCACCGGGCAAGGGAGTCCCTGATTCTCGGACCATTCCTTGAGCAACGTGATCCCATCGAGGTCGGGCATCCAGATGTCCAACAGCATCAGGTCGGGGCGCCGGTCGCGCAACGCGTGCCGAGCGCTCTCCCCGTTTTCGGCGCTCGCGACCTCGTAGCCCTCATCCTCGAGAATGTCCTGAACGGTCTCGCGGATGTCCGGCTCGTCGTCGACGACCAGGATGTGATTGGCGCTCATGGTTCTCCTGCTTGCGGCGTACTGCTCGAGTGACGAGGTGTTCCGTAGCCGGTGCTGACGGGGAGGCGTGCGCTGAAGCGGGCGCCTTGCTCGGTATTATCCGCCCGAATGATACCGCCGTGCTCTTCGATTATCTTCTTCACGATTGCGAGCCCCAGTCCAGTGCCTTTCGCTTTCGAGGTGACGTAGGGATCGAACAGCCGCCCGATCAGCTCAGGCTCGATGCCGCCCCCGTTGTCCTCGACCGCTAGTTCGACGAAGTGCATCTCGTTGTCTTCGACCACCCGGGTGGCAACCCGTATCCAGGGAGCAGCCTGTTGCTCGACCGCCTCAGCGGCATTCTTGATCAGGTTGTGGAGCACCTGGCGCAGCCGTTTCGAGTCACCCCGGACCATCGCCTCTGCGGCCCCGAGCGCCTGCTCGATCTTGACCGGGCCGGCGCGATAGAGCTCCAGTACCTCGCTGATCAGATTGTCAAAGGCGAACGGCTCCTGCTGCATCTCAGGTAACCGAGCGTAGCTCGAAAAGTCGTTGACCATCGCCTTCATCGCCTCGACCTGCTGCACGATCGTGTGCGTGGAACGGTCGACGACCCGGGCGTCCTGATCCGGCAGTTTACGCAGCAACTTGTGTCGGAGCCGTTCTGCCGAGAGCTGGATCGGCGTCAGCGGGTTCTTGATCTCGTGCGCAAGCCGGCGGGCGACCTCGCCCCAGGCGGCATCACGCTGAGCCCGGATCAGCGTGGTGATATCGTCAAAGACGACGACGTGGCCCGGGCTCTCGGAACCGTTGTCGAGGCCCTCGCCGGTCGCGAAGGTCGGAGAGGGTAACGGGCTGCCACGGCACATCAGGACCTGGCGGCCATCGGAGCCGAGCAAGGTGACCTCCTCGCGCCAGTCGCGACCGTCAGCGATCCGCCGTCTGACGGTGTCGCACCAGTGCGCAAGCCTTGGGTGACGGTCCTCGAGTGCGATGAGCGAGACCGGGTCGCTCTCGTCGAGCTCGATGCCAAGGATCTGTGGGGCCGCGTCATTGCTGGTACGCAAGACCGCCTCGCCATCGAAGGCGACCACGCCGGACGAGAGTCTTGCCAGCAAGGTCTGCAGGTAGGCGTGCTGCTGCTCAACCGCCTGCTGGCTCTGCGCCGCCTCGTCGCGCGCTTGGGCGATCCGTCTGGTCATTGCATTGAACGACGCGACCAGAAAGGCCAGCTCGTCGTCCTGAGGCGGCAGGGGCAGTTGCTGCTCGTAATCGCCGGCCGCGATCGCCCGGGTGCCGTGGGCGATGTCGGCGATCGGGGCGGTCAGGGCCTTCGCGGTGCGGAAGGCGATCAAGAGTGCGGCCATGAGGCCGAACACCAGTACGAGCGAGAGCGTGATCGTGAAGCTGAACTTCAATGACTGGCGCAGATAGGCGAGCTCCGTGTAGCGGTTGTAAGCGTCTTCCAGGCGGCTCGCCAGCTCGCTGATCCGGGCCGAGGTCGGGAAGATCGCCTGCAGCAGCAACGGCCGCGCATCCGGGTCCCGCACCAGTACCCGAACCACCAGCTCGCCGCTCGCCCCGGGCTCCAGACCGACGTGATTGATGCCCTGGCGGACGGCCTGCATCACCTCGCGCTCGGGTTGGTCCGGGACCAGCTGCAGGGGATCATCGCTGGCGGTCGCAAGGACCTGCCCACTGCGATCGAACAGGGTCAGCTCGAGCGCCCCGGCCTGGCGGCGCAGATCGCCGAGGGTCAGCGTGAGCGCAGTGGCAGAGCGGTCCTGAATGCCCGCCAGGATCTGGCTGCTGTACTTCATCAGTACCCGCTGGTTGAGATCGAGCGACGCCTGGTTGAGGGTCAGTGCATCTTCCATCGCGCTATCGATCTCGACATCGAACCAGCTGTCGATGCCGCGCATCAGGAAGCTCAGCGAGTAGTAATAGACAATCCCGACCGGCAGCAGCGAGATCAGCGCGAACATTGCCAACAACCGCGCTGCCAGCCTGGAACCGGCGGCCTGATGGCGCAGGGCGCGCATCAGGCGAATCAGGTTCGCGCCGACCAGGGTCCCCAGGACCAAGAGACCGACCAAGACCGATCCGAGCAGCGGCACGAACAGCCGACTCAGCAGCTCGGAGTTCTGAACCGCGCTGGTCATCAGGTGCAGCGCCACCATCAGGATCGCCAATAGCAGCCCGACGGCGAGCGTGCCAGGCTGCAGCAACTGTCGTGTCAGCGTGCTCAAGGCGTCAGCGGCCAGTTGGTCCAGCCGGTGCTCTGCTTCCAGCCGGTGCGCAGGTAGGCCATCGGGCGCAGCGGCAGCGGGAGCTCCTCGATATCGACCGAGGCGCGCAGACGCACCTCATAGTCCTGTTCCGGGGCCAGGCGTTGCGCACTCACCAGATAGACCCCGTCGAGCTCACCGAGCGCAGCGATCGCGGCCTGACGGGTCACAAAGGTGCGCCCCTTGTCGTCTGGAAGCCGGGAGACCAGGTACCGTTCGGAGAGGGGCTTATAGCGAATCCGGTAACGCAGGCGCTGGTCGGCCAGGCTCTGGTCCCAGAGCCAGGCGTCGGCCGCGCGCACCTGGATATGGACCTCGAGGGTCAGCGGGACCCCGTTCTCGAGCGCCTCCAGCGCCCGCTCACTGAAACGATAGTCGATCTCGGCCGAGAGGAGATAACTGTCGTCCACCCGGCGCGTTTCGGCGCTGACCACCCGGAAGCCATCATCGGCGGCGGCTGCGATCTGCACGCACGCGACGAGCAGCCCGATTACCCACCAAGCGAGCGTTGCCAAGAGCGGATGCACTGGCCGCAGCAGGGTCATGGCCTCGTCTCGTTACCGCTCGCTGGGTCCTTTTGCAGCAGCGCGAAGTAGAAGCCGTCTGGTCCCTCCTCGGTCGGCAGCAGTTGTCGTCCATGGCGGCACGCCCGTCCGACCTTGGCTGGCAAAGGCCGCTCGCGGGCATCATGCTGACGCGCGAGAAAGGCCGTAATCTGCTCCTCGTTCTCGTCGGGCAGTAACGAGCAGGTAACATAGAGCAGCTTCCCGTTCGGCGCCAGGTGCTGCCAGAGGGCGTCCAGCAGAGCGGCTTGGGTCTGGACGAGCGCGGCGATGTCCTTGTCGCGGCGCAGGCATTTGATATCGGGGTGTCGGCGGATCACGCCGGTTGCCGAGCAGGGCGCGTCGAGCAGGATGCGCTGGTAGCTGCCATCGGCCCAACTCGGGTCGGGAATGCCGGCATCGCCAATGCGCACCCGAGCATCTAGGCCAAGGCGGCGGAGGTTGGCGCGCAGGGCCTCGAGTCGTTTGGCGCTTGAATCCAACGCCGTGAGCTCCAGCCGCCCACCGGTATACTCGAGCAGATGGGCGGTCTTGCCGCCAGGGGCGGCGCAGGCGTCGAGGACACGCTCGCTCGGCTGCGGCGCCAACAGCGGCGCGGCCCACTGGGCACCGGCATCCTGGATCGAGACCTCCCCTTCGGCGAATCCGGGTAGCTTGTCCGATGCGAGCGGTTGCTGCAGCCTGAGGCCTCCGGGCCGTTCTGATAGCGGATCGGCCTCGATGCCAGCGGCTGCGAGACGCTCCGCATAGGCCGATGGCGCGATCTGCAATGGGTTGATGCGCACGAACATCGGCCCGCGACCACTCGAGGCCGTGGCGATCGCCTGCCAGTCGTTGGGCCAGGCCTGGCGAATACGCTGCAGGAGCCACTGCGGCAGAAGCCAATGCGCCTGGTCGTCGCGCTCGACCTCGGCCAAGATCTCGCTGCGCTCGCGCTGGAAGCGCCGCAGTGTGGCGTTGATCAGCCCGGCCGCGCGTGGTCGCTCAAGCTGGCGTGTCGCCGCGACCGTTGCCGAGACCGCCGCATGATCCGGGATGCGCAGCGCGATCAACTGATAGAGGCCGACCAGGAGCAGCGAGCCGATGATTCGGTCGTTCGGCTTGAGCGGCCGCTGTAAGAGCTGGTCGGCGATGGCCTCGAGGCGCGGCAACAGGCGTAAGGTTCCGAATGCGAGCTCGCTCAGCAGCGCCTCGTCCCGAGCGGCCGGTTGCGCCGCGCTTGCAGCGAGGGCGTCGGTCAGCGACCGCCCATCGGCCCGCACCGCATGGACCAACCGGGCCGCGCTCGCCCGGACAGCGGCGCCCTTGGCCGCGGCGTCGCTGCCTGCTTGCGCGGATTTGGAGACGGGTTTGGCTCGGCTCGGTGCAGACCGCATCACTCGGGCCTGGGTTGCTGCTCGTTGGCGTTACCGTCTCGGGGCTCCTGTCCGATATGGCGGCTAGCCAAAGACGGTGCCATCGAGGCGGCGTGAATGGGCAAAGTCGGCGGCAGCAATCTTGCGCTTGCCCGGTGCCTGGAGTCGGGTGATCCTGAGCACCCCGGCACCCGTTGCAACATCGATCCCGTCGGGGCCGCTCCTGAGGATGCTGCCCGGTGGGGAATTGTGCGTGTCATCGCCCTCAAGCGGCACCGCCTCCCAGATGCGCAGGGTCTCCCCGCCCCAGCGCGTCTGGGCGACCGGCCAGGGATTGAACGCGCGGATACGTCGGTCGATCACCTCAGCCGATTGGCTCCAGTCGATCGGCGCCTCGTCCTTCTCCAGCTTCGCTGCATAGGTCGCCTGCCCGGCATCCTGCGGTGCTGGGGTGAGCTGTCCAGCCATGATCTCTGGCAGCTTGTCCAGCAAGAGCTTGGCGCCGATCGCTGCGAGGCGATCGTGTAGACTGCCCCCGGTCTCACGTGGTGCGATCCGGGTGCGCTGCGTCGCATAGACAGGGCCGGTATCCAATCCGGCCTCCATCTGCATCAGGCTGATGCCGGTGGCCTCGTCGCCAGCAAGCAGGGCGCGTTGAATTGGAGCCGCGCCCCGCCAGTGCGGCAGCAGCGAGGCATGGATATTGATGCAGCCGAGACGAGGGCTGGCCAATGCCGCAGGCGGCAGGATCAGCCCGTAGGCTGCGACGATCATGATGTCGGCGTTGAGCCCCCGCAATTGCTCGATGGTGGCCGGGTTCTTTAGGGAAGGCGGCTGAAACACCGGCAGGCCCGCGTCGAGCGCGACCTGCTTGACCGGCCCCGGCACCGTCTTACGGCCGCGGCCGGCGGGCCGGTCGGGTTGGGTATAGACGCCGACGACCGACCATTCGGCCGCGATCAGGGCGCTCAATGCAGGGACCGCGAAGTCGGGGGTGCCGGCGAACAGGATGCGCGTTGCGGCCATTCGGTCCCTGATCTCAGAAGCGCTGATGTTCGAAGGGCGGTTGGTTGCCGAGTCGCATCAGATTGCGGATCGTTGTGCGGTGGCTGTGGCCGGTTGCGGTGTCCGCCGCTCCTTTTCGAGCTTCTTGCGAATGCGCTGGCGCTTCAGTGACGAGATATGGTCAACGAACAGACGACCGTCGAGATGATCGATCTCATGCTGGATGCAGACCGCGAGCAACCCGTCGGTCTCGAGCTCGAACGGCTCCCCGTCCCGGTTCAGGGCTCGAACGCGGATGCGATCGGCACGCTTGACGGTTTCGAAGAAGCCGGGCACCGAAAGGCATCCCTCGTCCATCTCTTCCTCGCCGGTGCGCATCAGGATCTCAGGGTTGACCAGACAGAGGGGCTCGGAGTGATCCTCCGAGATGTCGATGACGATCACGCGCTTGGGCACGTTCACCTGGATCGCGGCGAGCCCGATCCCGGGCGCTGCATACATGGTCTCCAGCATGTCATCGATCAGCTGCCGGATGCTGTCGTCTACCTGTTCCACCGGCTCTGCGGTTCGGCGCAGACGTGCGTCGGGGAACGTCAATATATCGAGTTGAGCCATAGTTGCGTATCAATCTCTGCTCCCGGCTCGGGCTGGGTCCGGGGCAAGGCAAAAATCGTCTGGTTTACATTGCGATGATAGCTTATTGTGCAAGACCATTGACCTGGGTGCTAGTGCTTCTCGGTTCTTTTCGGCGCCCCTGCTGGCCTGGGTCTCTTCGGCGAACGCTGGCTCGGACGCCGGCCGGAGCGTTCAGCGAGGTGGCCCGATCGATGCCGCAGAGGTGGCCGCGATTGCTACCAGGTCGTTTCAGTGGCTGGCCTATGCTGGCCGTACTCGGTCTTTGTGCCGGCTCATCGGTATGCCCAGTGCAGGCGCAGGTGCAGCTGCAGCCGGATGCGCCGGAGGCCTACGTCGTCCGTCCCGGAGATACCTTGTGGGAGATCGCCGGGCGGTTTCTGCGTGCTCCCTGGCGGTGGCCCGAGGTCTGGCGAGGCAATCCTGAGATCTCAGACCCGAATCGCATCTATCCAGGGGATCGGCTGGTGCTCGATCTCAGCGATGCTGGCGCGCCGCGCGTGCGCTATGCCACTGACGGGATGCGGGTCGTCAAGCTGTCACCGCGGGTCAGGGTCACCGAGCTGGACGCGGCGATCCCGACCGTGCCGATCGGTACGGTAGCGCCATTCCTCTCGCGCCCGTGGGTAGCGGATTCACGCGAGCTCGATGATGCGCCCTATGTGGTCGGCTTTCCGCGCGAGCGTCTGCTGGCTGGGAGCGGCGACCGCATCTTCGTGCGCCAGATCACTGAGCCGGTTGGCCGCCGCTACGAAGTGCTGCGTCCGGGCGAGGCCTTGCGTGATCCGGACACCGATGAATTGCTCGGCTATGAGGCGTCCTTCGTGGCCGAGGCGCGGCTCGAGCGCCCCGGTGACCCTGCGATCCTGCTCGTGACCAATACAGCGATGCAGGTTGAGGTCGGCGATCGGCTCCACCCCGCGCGCGACGAGAACCCGATCCGGAGCTTTGCGCCAAAACCGGCGCCGCCCGCGCTCGAGGGGCACATCATCTCGGTGCTCGATGGCGTCTCGCAGATCGGTCAGTACGATGTCGTCGTGCTGGATCGGGGCCGCCGCGACGGCGTCGAGGTCGGGCATGTGTTCGGCGTGTTTCGCGGCGGCCAAGAGGCAGAGGACCCCGTCGCACGCAACCGCGATGATTGGAACTGGCGAAACGAAACCCCGCTCGATAGCGCCTTCTGGCTCGGTGATTGGCAGATCACCGGGTGGAACCGCGACAGGCCCGACCCGAACACCCCTCTGCCGCTGCATCGCCGAGCCGAGCGGCCGTCGGAGACCTACATCGTACCGAGCTCCCGCGCCGGCCTCGTCATGGTGTTCCGGGTCTTTCCGCGTGTGAGCTTTGCCTTGGTCATGCGGGCCAACCAGGCGATGCATGTGGGTGAGACGGTCGCCCGGCCGGGCGAGGGTTGACGGATGGCGGGGCCTGCCGATGCCGAGCTCAGGGCCTGGCTCGCATTGCTGCTGGCACCCGGGCTCGGGCCGCGGCGTGTCGCCAAGCTGCTGAATGCGTTCGGTGGACCCCAGGCCGCCTGTGACGCCAGCACGCAGGCCCTGGCTGCGGCGGGGCTCAGTGAGACGATGATCGCCGCGCTGAGGGCACCGGATGCAGCGACCTTAGAGGCGGCCCTGGCTTGGGCGGAGCACGAGGACGCGACCGTGCTGACCCGAACCGATCCGCGTTATCCGTCCCGCTTGGCCGAGGTGCCAACGGCGCCGCCGGTCTTGTTCGTGCGAGGTGATCCGAGGCTGCTGCAAGAGCCCCAGCTGGCCGTCGTCGGCAGTCGCAATCCGACCCCCGGCGGGCTCCAGACCACGAAGGCGTTCGCGTCCCATCTCGCTGGGCTCGGGCTGGTCATCACGAGCGGCATGGCATCCGGTATCGATTCGGCGGCGCATCAGGGGGCGCTCGAGACTGGACGCACGATCGCTGTGCTCGGAACCGGCCCCGACCGCGTCTACCCGGCAGCGAACCGCGAGCTGGCGCGCCGGATCGCCGTGGAGGGGGTGCTGGTGAGCGAGTTTCCCCCTGGAACCGGCCCGCAGCCGAGCCATTTCCCGCGGCGGAATCTGACCATCAGTGGACTGAGTCTCGGGACGCTGGTGACCGAGGCGGCACCGCGCAGCGGCTCCTTGATCACGGCGCGCTATGCCGCTGAGCAGGGTCGGGAGGTGTTCGCCGTTCCGGGGTCGATCCATAATCCACTCGCGCGCGGCTGTCATGCGCTGATCCGCGAAGGTGCCAAATTGATCGACAGCGTCGATCAATTGCTCGAGGAGCTGGCACCTCAGCTGCAAGATTTCCTCGCCCCTCCGGCAGCGCAGGCGGTGCCTGCTGGGAAGACATTCGATCCGTCCAACCCGCAGCCGCCGCTGGCGATGGCGACGCCGGGGCTCGATGCCGACTACCGTCGTTTGCTCGAGGGGATGGGCCATGATCCGGTTGCGCTCGATGAGCTGGTTGAGCGGACCGGGTTCTCAGCCCAAGAAGTTTCTTCGATGTTGTTGCTCCTCGAGCTACAGGGCCATGTATCATGTCTACCCGGTGGCCGCTTTGCACGGAGGGGGGACTAGTTCGTTCCGTGCGCTCGTTATCCCAATCCGCGGGTGACCGCGGCGATGTCCCCGTCGGCATCATACCCCTCCCATTCAGTGGGCTGCTGGCCCTGAGATCCGCCATCTCATTCGAGGACCTTGAATGTACGACAACATGGTCGATGTCCTGATCTACCTGTTCGAGAACTACATGAACGGCGAGGCGCTGCCGCCAGAGGATCATGGCGAGCTCGAAGACGAGCTGACGCGTGCCGGTTTCACCAGTAACGAGGTAGCCCAGGCGCTGACCTGGCTTGACGACCTGGCTCGCCGATCCGAGCACAGCGACTATCGCCCGCGCGACCTCGGAGCGATGCGCATCTATACGACTGCCGAGGCGACCAAGCTCGATCTCGAGGCTCGGGGTCTGCTGCTGTTCCTCGAGCAGAACGGCATTCTTGACCCATTGAGCCGAGAGCTCGTCATCGACCGCGCGCTGGCCATCGAGCAGGCGGCGGTCTCGATGGATGAGCTGAAGTGGGTGGTGCTGCTGGTGCTGATGAATCGTCCAGGTCAGGAGGATGCCTTTACCCAAATGGAAGAGCTCATCTACGGCGACGAGCCCGCCTACCTGCACTGAGCCCGGGCCGCCATGGCGGGCTAATTCTGCGCGTTCGCGCTGCTCGAGGTGTGCTGAAGCGGCTAGGGCTGAGCGGCTAGGGCTGAGCGGCTGACTGGGCGAGCGGCACGTCTGCGTCGGCACTGTGCGGCGGCCTCGACCTGAGCCCTGACCTTGACGCGGCGGCGGCGGATCGTATCTCCTAGCGCTCCATTTCAGCGCATTGGCAAGTCTATGAACCTCGTCGTCGTCGAGTCACCCGCCAAGGCCAAGACCATCAAGAAGTATCTCGGCCCAGAGTTCGAGGTCGTGGCCTCCTATGGCCATGTGCGCGACCTCATCCCCAAAGAGGGTGCGGTCGATCCGGATCATGGCTTCGAGATGAAGTACCAGATCATCGATCGTAACGAAAAGCATGTTCAGGCCATCTCGAAGAAGCTGAAGACCGCTGATGCCCTCTATCTCGCGACCGATCCCGATCGCGAGGGGGAAGCCATCTCCTGGCATCTCTTCGAGCTGCTGCGTAAGCGGCGTCAGATCGGTCAGCGCCCGGTCTACCGCGTGGTCTTCAACGAGATCACGAAACGGGCCGTGAACGACGCGGTCGCCCATCCGCGCGAGCTCTCGCATGATCTGGTCAACGCCCAGCAGGCGCGTCGTGCGCTCGACTATCTCGTCGGCTTCAATCTCTCGCCGCTGCTCTGGAAGAAGGTTCGGCGCGGTCTGTCCGCCGGCCGCGTCCAGAGCCCCGCCCTGCGCCTGATCGTCGAGCGCGAGCAGGAGATCGAGGCATTCCAGAGCCGCGAGTACTGGACGGTCGAGGCCGACGCGGCCGATCAGGGTAAGACCTTCACCGCCAAGCTGGTCGAGTATGGCGGGGAGAAGGTCGAGCAGTTCACGATCACCGATGAGGAACGCGCTCGCGAGGTCGAGCGCGTCCTGATCGCGGCGGCTAACGGCAAGCTGACGGTCGACAAGGTCGAGCGCAAGCAGCGCAAGCGCAACCCGGCACCGCCGTTCATCACCTCGACGCTACAGCAGGAGGCTGCCCGCAAGCTCGGCTTCACCGCGCAGCGCACGATGCGCACCGCCCAGCAGCTCTATGAGGGCGTCGATATCGGCAACGGTGCGGTTGGTCTGATCACCTATATGCGGACCGATTCGGTCAACCTGTCGCAGGACGCGCTTGCCGAGCTGCGCGAGTTCATCGCTGAACGTTACGGGTCGGATCACCTCCCGCCCCAGGCACGGCTGTTCAAGACCAAGTCGAAGAACGCCCAGGAGGCGCACGAGGCGATTCGTCCGACCTCGGTCCGTTATCTACCAGAGCAGATCAAGGCCAAGCTGACGAATGACCAGGCGCGGCTCTATGAGCTGATCTGGAAGCGAACGGTCGCCTGTCAGATGGCGCATGCGCTGCTCAATCTGGTCTCGATCGACCTTGGCTGCGGCGAAGGCAATCGCTTCCGGGCGACCGGTTCGACCATCGCCGAGCCCGGCTTCATGCGCGTCTATCTCGAAGGGCGCGACGATGCCAGCGGTGCCGATGATGACGAGGAGCGCATGCTGCCCCACCTCAAGCAAGGGCAGCAGGTCGATCTGCTCGCGATCCGTCCGGAGCAGCATTTTACCGAGCCGCCGCCGCGCTACTCGGAGGCCTCGCTGGTCAAGGCCCTCGAGGAGCTCGGCATCGGCCGGCCCTCGACCTATGCCTCGATCATCTCGACCCTGCAGGAGCGCGAGTACGTCGAGCTCGACAAGAAGCGTTTCATCCCGACCGATGTCGGACGCATCGTCAACAAGTTCCTGACCGAACACTTCACCTCCTACGTCGACTACGACTTCACCGCCCGGCTGGAAGACGATCTCGATGCGGTCTCGCGCGGCGAGGAGGATTGGATCCCGCTGCTCGAGCAGTTCTGGAAACCGTTCAAGGACCGGGTCGATCACACCCAGGAGCACGTCCAGCGCAGCGATGTGACCCAGGAGGCGATCGACGAGCAATGCCCGAAGTGCGGCGGCCAGCTGGCCAAGCGGCTCGGGCGCAACGGCTTCTTCGTCGGTTGCTCGAATTATCCGAACTGTGATTACACCCGCGACCTGAACGCCGAGCGCGGCGCAAGCGACGAGCCGGAGATCGTCGAGGGCAAGTCCTGCCCCGAGTGCGGCTCGGCCCTGGCCGTCAAACGCGGCCGTTATGGCAAGTTCATCGGCTGCACGGGCTACCCCAAATGCCGTTACATCGAACCGCTCGAGAAGCCCGAGGATACCGGCGTCCCCTGCCCGAAATGCGAGGCGGGCACACTGCAGAAGAAGAAGTCGCGCCGCGGCAAGGTCTTCTACTCCTGCTCGACCTACCCGAAGTGCGATTACGCGGTCTGGAACGAGCCGCTCGCCGAGCCCTGCCCGAACTGCGGTTGGCCGGTGCTGACTCTGAAGGTCACCAAGAGCAAGGGCGCGCAAAAGGTCTGCCCGCAGAAGGAATGCGGCTACACGGCCCCGGCCGAGGAGGATGCCGGTTCCGGTCCGGCCAACCCCAATGGCAACGCCGCCGAGGGGGATGACAGCGCCAATGCGGGGGCAAAGCCGGAACCGGTCTCGAGTTGAGCCAGCGCGGTCGGTGCGGATCGGGCCGCTGTTCCCTCAGGGCTATTTCATTGGTGCTGAGCTGAGCGACGCTTGAACCAGCCGGTGAGGCTGAAGCGCTCACGTTGCGCCGGCTCCACCTCGTGCAGAAAGCGGGCGCTGAAGAAACTCACCAAGCGTCCGCCCTTGGGCAGCACCGCTACGCTGCACTCGGGCGCTTCCGGCCCGGTGTAGATGCGCAGCGCACCGCCATCCTGCTCGAGCCAATCGTCGTTCAGGTAGAGCACGCAGCTCAGTGTACGGGCGCCGAGGCCGCGAAATTGGTCAAGGTGCTTGCGGAAATAGGTGCCGGGCGGGTAGACGGCCAGATGCGCCTCGAGCTCGTAGAGCCCTAGGAACAGCATCTGATTCACCGCTAGCCGCAGCTGCTCCAGCTGGGTCCAGTAGAGCCTCTGCGCTGCGCTCAGCGCACTTGGATCGAGCCAAGCAACGCGGTCTGTGCGCACCGCGTCGCGCACCCTGAGCTCAACGCCGCGGCCGACACCTGCGCGCCGGAAACCCCCGGCCTGCCACAGCTGTTGCGCCTCTTGGCGCAGCTGGCAGACGAGCAGCGGCGGCAGGAAGTCATCGGTGACGCACCAGCCCTGATCGGCTAAGGTCGCGGCGATCTGCTCCGGCAGCTCGGGCGGTCGCTTGGGCGGCAGCGAAGAGGCATGACAGGCCAATCGGGCGTTTCTCGGCCGGGTAGGAGGCCTGAGTCTGCGCCGAAAACGGCCGCTGGTCTAGGATTATGTTCCGTCTTGCAATGTTGCGGCACTGGGTCTAGCGACTACGCGGACGGAGGACAGCTGGATAGCAGCTGGACGAAAAAGATTGCATACGGGGCTTGCAGCCAATACCTGACAGATCACGCTGAAATTCTCGTTGCAGGAGCTGTCGATGCCGATCTCTGAGGCCATGATCATCTCGCTGGTGGAACGCGGCCTGGTGCCGGACCCGATTATCCGCGCCGGTATCCGCCAGCGGCTGCGCAAGACGTTGGCCGAGCTGCCGCAGAGCGATTGCGAGGCGGCTCTGGAGCACAAGAAGGCGTTCATCGCGATGATGGATGGCTCACCGGTGGCCGCGGTGCCGGAGCGCGCAAACGAGCAGCACTATGAGGTGCCGGCCGAGTTCTTCGCGACCGTCCTGGGTCCACGGCGCAAGTACAGCTGCTGCTGGTGGCCGGATGCATCGGTCACGACCCTGGCTGATGCCGAGGAGGCCGCATTGGCCGAGACCGCGCGCCGCGCCGGGGTCGATACCGGCATGGAGGTGCTCGAGCTCGGCTGCGGCTGGGGCTCGTTCAGCCTCTGGGCGGCCGAACGGTTTCCGGGTAGCCGCTTCACAGCGGTCTCGAACTCGAGCTCGCAGCGCGCCTATATCAAAGGCGAGGCCAAGCGCCGCGGGATCGAGAATCTGACCGTGATCACCGCCGATATGAACGCCTTCGCGATCGATCAACAGTTCGATCGCATCGTCTCGCTCGAGATGTTCGAGCATATGCGCAACTGGCGCGAGCTGTTCGGCCGTGTTCACGGCTGGCTGAAGCCGGGCGGGCGCTTCTTCATGCACGTATTCTGTCACCGCGCTCACCCTTATCCCTATGAGGACACCGGCCCGGACGATTGGATGAGCCACTATTTCTTCGCCGGTGGCATCATGCCGAGCGATGATCTACCGTTGCACTTTCAGCAGCAGCTGCAGCTGGTCGATCGCTGGCGCTGGGATGGGCGCCACTACGAGAAGACCCTGAATGCCTGGCTGGCGCGGATGGATGGCTCACGCGCTGAGGTCTGGCCGATCCTGGAACAGACCTATGGCAAGGAGCAGACCGCGACCTGGTGGATGCGCTGGCGGTTGTTCTTCATGGCCTGTGCCGAGCTGTTCGGGCTCGAACGCGGGCAGGCGTGGTGGGTCGGCCACTACCTGTTTGAGCGTCCGAGCGAAGACTGAACGGCCGTCCTCCTCTGCTGGCTGTCAGGCCCACAGCGGGGTTTGGCCGATGTCTCGGCGCTTTGCTGGCTGCCACCGGTGGTGGCCGCTCCTCGTGCTCTTGATCATCGGTTGCACGACGGGCCGCCCGCCGGACGATCTTGACCGCGTCTTCGTCGAGGTCAGGCCCTTGGATTATGCGCGGCGGCTCTGCCGGCTCGAGCCGATGCTCGAGCGTCATACCTGCATGACCGAGGTCGTCTCGCATTATCGCGAGGTGCGCGGTCGCGACCGTCCGGCCCAGGACGCCACCGAAGGACCTTTCGTCGCCTTCATCGACGATGTGCTCTACCGCGGCCGCTACGTCTCGAATCCATTCGCAGCCGCGTTCACGGTCAGCGACGGGGCGACGATCTGCCGGGGCCGATACAGCGCCTTCGCCGGCGATACCAAACCGATCTTCCGGGTCCACTGCAGCGATGGGCGTCAGGGTCAGGCCCAGATCGTGCTCGATCAGACCGGCCGCAACGGTATCGGAAGGCTTTCGATGGCGAACGGTATGGCGGGCGATATCCTGTTCGGCGACGCGGCTATCCCTGAGGGTTTCAGGTAGGCCATCGCCTCCGAGGTGTTGGTCAGAACACCAGGTTCAGCATCAGCAGCGAGACGATCAGGAACAGGATCGTCATGATGCCGCCGGCACGCAGATAGTCCGGTACCCGATAACCGCCGGGCCCCATGATCAATGCATTGACCTGATGGGTTGGGATCAGGAACGAATTCGAAGTGGCGATGCCGACGGTCAGGGCGAAGATGGCCGGATTGGCGCCGGCGCCGAGGGCCATGTTGACCGCCAGCGGTACCAGCAGCACGGTTGCGCCGACGTTCGACATCACCAAGGTGAAGAAGGTGGCCAGGACCGCCAGTGCGGCCTGGATGACCCAGATCGGCACGTCACCGAGTGCGTTCAATGTCTCCTCGGCGATCCAGGCCGCGGTGCCCGACTGCTCGACCGCCACACCCAGCGGGATCAACGATGCCAGCAAAAAAACGGTCTTCCAGCTCACCGCCTCGTAGGCCTCATCGATCGACAGCACGCCGGTCAGGATCATGCCGACCGCACCGGTCAGCAACGCGACCGAGAGCATCAAATCGGTGAACAGCACCAGCGATAAGGTCACCGCAAAGAACAGCAACGCGACCGGGAGCTTGTTCGGCCGCAGCTCCTCATGCGGATACTCGGTGGTGACGATGACGAAGTCACGGTCTGATTCAAGCCGGGCCAGGTCCGCCCAGGCGGTATGGACGACCAGCGTATCACCAGGCTTGAAGGGCATGTTGCGCACACCGCCCTTGGCATAGGTGAGGGTCTCGTCGCCGCGGCGGATCGCCAGCACCGAGAGTCCATAGACCTTGCGCATATAGATGTCGCGCGCCGATTTTCCGATCAGCGATGACCCAGGCGGGATCACGATCTCGGCAATGCCGGCCTTTGTTGCCGACAGCGCATCGGCGAAGACCTCGAGCTCTAGTCGCGTCTCGGCCTCGGTCTCGTCGACGAAGGCTTGGAAGCGTTCTTCGGTGGCCAGAACGCCGAGCTGCGTCCCCTGCTCAATGCCGAGACTGCGGTCGACACCGGATGAGCCGAGCCGCACCCCGTCACCCTTGTCGACTGCAATGATGCGCACGTTCCAGCGCTGCTCGATCTCATCGACACTGAGCCCGGCCAGCGCGCTCGCGCTCGGCACCCGGACCTCATAGGCGGTGAAATCGCTGAGACCATAGGTCTCGGCATAGTACGCCATCGGGTCGCCGGCCTGGAGCTTATCGCTGCCGCGCGCCGGCAGCACCAGGCGCCCGAAGATGACGAAGTAGATGATCCCGGCGGCGACCAGCGCGAGCCCAATCGGGGTGACCGCGAACAGCCCGAAGGTCTCCATCTGTTGCTCTGGCGGAAGTCCTTGGTTCGAGGTCCTGATCAGATCATTGAGCAGGATCAGCGGGCTCGAACCGACCATCGTGATGGTGCCGCCCAGGATGGCGCAGAAGCCCATCGGCATCAGCAGCCGCGACATCGGCAGGCCGGTACGCGCCGAGATACGGCTGACGACCGGCAGGAACAGCGCGGCAGCGCCAACGTTCTGCATGAACGACGAGATCACGCCGACGGTGCTCGAGACCAGCGGGATAATGCGCGCCTCGGTGCGACCGCCGATGCCCATGATGAAACTGGCCACCCGGGACATGATCCCAGTCTTGTCGAGCCCGGCGCCGATGATCATGACGGCGATGATCGAGATCACCGCATTCGAGGCAAAGCCGTCGAAGAGACTCTGCAGTGGCACCAGACCGGCATCGAGACCCATCACGGGTGCCGCGAGCGTGGTCAAACCGAGCAGCACCATCACCGTGACCGCGGCGACGTCGACCGGGACCACCTCGAATGCGAACAGGAAGATGGTCAGGACCAGAACCGCCATGACCCAGGCGATCTCGAGCGAAGGCACCTGGCCGGCGAGCCAGATCGCGAAGACGGCAAGCACTGCGCCGGCGACGTCCGTCACCGAGATGCCCGTGACAAATCTACTCATCCAAACGCTCCCGGAAACACAAGGCAGGCGAAGACTGCGATCCGCCGATCAGCACCATCACAGCGCGATGCATATGCGC
The DNA here is from genome assembly GCF_016584085.1 of Halochromatium glycolicum. GTDB lineage: Bacteria > Pseudomonadota > Gammaproteobacteria > Chromatiales > Chromatiaceae > Lamprobacter > Lamprobacter glycolicus. The sequence continues at coordinate 197,740 of NZ_NRSJ01000001.1, forward strand.
CGATGCGGCCCACGGGCTCCCCATGTTACTGAAAAAGGGCTCCGATCGCTTATCGGCCTGGCAATGAGACTGACCCTGATCTGGCTGCCGGGCAGCGGGCCGGTTGATGATCTCGATCCCGACGTGAGCAGCGCTGTTCGCTCTGCATTGAAGCTTCGTCGGGGCTCGCCTACTATCTCGATGACCTCTTTGCATCGCGCCGCTTACCGGCTTTGCGCCATGCCTATGCAACCTGATTCCGCCGCGCGTGTTCGCCAGTCCTGGGCGATGGTACTGCCCAGACGCAAGACGGTCTGCCGCGACTTCTATCAGCGTCTATTCGCCCGTTATCCCGAACTGCGTCCACTGTTCAAGGTTGAGATCGCCGAGCAAGCCGACCTCTTTGTCACGATGATCAACACGGTCATCAGTGCGCTCGAGCATCCGCAGCGGGTGCGTCCGCTGATCGAGACCTTGGGCGCACGCCATGCCGACTACGGCGTTCACACCGAAGACTATGCGAAGTTCGAGGAGGTGCTACTGGAGACGCTCAGCGATACCCTCGAGGGTGAGCTCGATGCCGAGGGACTCGCGGCCTGGCGCCAGGTGTTCGAGGAACTGTCCGAGACCATGCAGCGTGGTGCAGCGCGCTGAGCATAAGTCTTCCTCGCCAGCCCCAGCTGCTTACACACCCTATCAAAATGCCCGCCTAGCCTACACAAGCTGCTGAATTTTCGAGCTGAAGAGGGCATTCTGTAACGACTTCTTAATCCGCCGAGTAGACCGGCAGTCGCTCGCTCGCGATCTCGCGCAGCGAGGGTGCCTGTGCGTCCTTTTCCGACAGCACCGGCGCGACGCCGCTGGGCCAGTCGATCCCGATCTCCGGATCATCCCAGCGCACCGCGAATTGGGTCTCGGGATGATAGGTATCGGTGCATTTGTAGCTGAAGATCGCCTGCTCGCTGGTGACCAGATAGCCGTGTAGGAACCCCGGCGGAACCCAGAGCTGGTGCTTGTTGGCCTCGCTGAGCTCAGCGCCGACCCATTGGCCGAAGCTCGGCGAGCCGCGCCGGACGTCGACGGCGACATCGAAGACGGCACCGACGATCACCTGGACCAGTTTCCCCTGGCCATACGGATTCTGGATATGCAGTCCGCGCAGGATGCCATGGCCCGAGGCCGCCTGATTGTCCTGCACGAATGTCGGTCCGATGTCGTGCTCGGCGTAGCGCGCTTGCTGCCAGGTCTCAACGAAATAGCCACGGTGATCGCCGAACACCTGTGGCTCGATCAGCAGTACGTCGGGGATGGCGGTAGGCGTGACCTTCATGGCGCGAACCCGCGGCCGATCAGGCCGAGCAGATAATCGCCATAGCCGCTCTTGCGCAGCGGCTCGGCGACAGCGCGCAGCCTTTCGGTATCGATCCAGCCGTTGTCGTAGGCGATCTCCTCGGGTGCGCAGACCTTCAGCCCCTGCCTCTTCTCGATGGTCTCGATGAAGTTGGCCGCCTCGATCAATGATTCGTGGGTGCCGGTATCGAGCCAGGCGATGCCGCGGCTCAGTCGCTCCAGATGCAGCTGCCCGCGCTCGAGGTAGCGCCGGTTCAGGTCGGTGATCTCGAGCTCGCCGCGCGCCGATGGGGTCAGCTCGGCGGCATGCGCCGGTGCTTGCCCGTCGTAGAAATAGAGGCCGGTGATCGCATAGTTCGAACGCGGCTGGCTTGGCTTCTCCTCGATCCCGATCACGCTGCCGTCACGATCGAGCTCTGCGACACCATAGCGCTCCGGGTCGCGCACCCAGTAACCGAACACGCTTGCACCCTCTGTGCGTGCCGCCGCGGCTCGCAGATGCGTACGCAGCCCGCCGCCGTAAAAGATGTTGTCACCCAGGATCAGGCAAGAAGGCGCGCCGTCGAGGAATTCCCGGCCGATGATGTACGCCTGCGCCAGCCCACCTGGGTGCGGCTGGACCGCGTACTCGAGCTGTACGCCCCACTGGCTGCCATCGCCGAGCAGCCGCTGGAAGGCGTCGACATCCTGCGGGGTCGTGATCACCAGCACCTCGCGGATACCGGCCATCATCAGCACCGCGAGCGGATAATAGATCATCGGCTTGTCATAGACCGGCAGCAGCTGCTTGCTGACGCTCAAGGTGAGCGGATGCAACCGGGTGCCGGCGCCGCCGGCGAGGATGATGCCTTTTCGGTTCATTGTAATGCTCATCGACACCTGTCTTGATGATGGCTAGGCGGACCCGAGCCGCTCGCCGCGATAGCTGCCGTCGGTGACCCGCTGGGTCCAGTCTTGGTTCTCGAGGTACCAGTGCAGGGTGCGCCTGAGTCCGCTCTCGAAGCTCTCCGCCGGGCGCCAGCCGAGCTCTGTCTGGACCTTGGTGGCATCGATCGCGTAACGGCGGTCGTGGCCGGGCCGGTCAGTGACAAACTGCTTGAGCTGGGCGTGCGGGCGGTGCGGAGAGCTTGGCTTGGCCTCATCGAGCAGGGCGCAGAGGGTATCGACGACCTCGAGGTTGGTGCGCTCGCTGTCGCCGCCGATGTTGTAGACCTCGCCGGGACGCCCGGCTTCGAGCACGCGGTCGATCGCCCGGCAATGATCCTCGACATAGAGCCAGTCGCGGATATTGCCGCCGTCGCCGTAGATCGGCAGCGGCTCGCCGGCCAGTCCCTTCGCGATCATCAGCGGGATCAGCTTCTCCGGGAACTGGTAGGGACCGTAGTTGTTCGAGCAGTTGGTGGTCAGCACCGGTAACCCGTACGTATGATGCCAAGCACGCACGAGGTGATCCGAGGCCGCCTTCGAGGCCGAATAGGGTGAGTTCGGCGCGTAGGGCGTGGTCTCGGTGAACTTACCGCTTGATCCGAGCGAGCCATAGACCTCGTCGGTCGAGACATGCAGGAAGCGGAAGGCCTCGCGCCGCCCGGCCTCGAGTTCGCCCCAATACGCCTTGGCGCTGTCGAGCAGGCTGAAGGTGCCGAGCACATTGGTCTCGATGAAGGCGGCCGGCCCGTCGATCGAGCGATCGACATGGCTCTCGGCGGCGAAATTGACCACCGCATCGACCTGATACTCGCGCAGCAGATGCCCGACCAATGCCTGGTTGCCGATATCGCCTTCGATGAAGACATGGCGCGGATGATCGCGAAACTCGGCCAGCGTGTCCGGGTTGCCGGCGTAGGTCAGCTTGTCGAGGTTGATGATCCGCTCGGCGCTCTGGTGCATCTTCAGATGCACAAAATTGCCGCCGATGAAGCCGGCACCGCCGGTTACGAGGAGGGTGCGCATGGGTCTGATAAGGGCTTTCCTGAACCAGAGGCGGATGATAACACCTCGGTCTAATGGTTCAGCTCCGAGGTCTCAGCTCGCCATGCGAACAACGCAACAACTCAGCAGCACGCTGCTCCACGACGTGGCAGAAACGATGAAGGCCGAGCGTGAGGCGAACATCGACACTGCAACTGCGCAGACCCTGCGCCTATTCGCCGAGCGGATCACGGCCAATGACGACGTGCTGGATCTGATCCTGTTTCGGGGAAGCGCGCGGCGCTGGTGCGCTCAGCGGCCGGTTCGCCGGACCTCGATCACATCGGTGAGCTGGCGCAGCTTGCCGCAGACGCGATCGAGCTGATCGACGTCGCTGACCTCGACGGTGAAGCGCATGCTGGCGCGGTCGTTGGTCGCGTCGGTATGGGTCTCGGTGTCGATGACGTTGGCGTCTTCGTCGGCCAGCACCGAGGAGACATCGCGCAGGAGTCCCCTGCGATCCGCCGCCGTAATGATGATGTCGACCGGATAGGCCGCGCTATCCGGCTGTTCGGCCCATTCGACCTCGATCAGCCGTTCCTGCTCGTCGTCGCGCAGGCCGATGACATTCGGGCAGTTGGCACGATGCACGGCGACACCGCGACCGCGGGTGATGAAGCCGACGATCGGGTCATAGGGTACCGGGTGGCAGCAGCTCACGATCTGCGTCATCAGGTCCGGCACGCCGGCGACGACGACCTCAGGGCGATCGCCCGAGCGTCTGCGGCGCCGAGGCGATGGTGCCAGCGCTGCCGGCTCGGACTCCGCGCTCGCCTCGCGGCGCTCCGGGCGAGACGCATCGAGCTGGCGCGCGACGGCGCCGACCGCGAGGTCGCCGCGCCCGATCGCGGCCAGCACATCGTCGCCGCGTTGTAGGTTGAAGCGCGCCGCCAGCGGTTCGAGCGAGGCCTTGGTGTCGATCCCGAGGCGCGTGAGCTCCTTATCGAGCTGGCTGCGCCCCTCGGCGAGATGGCGCTCGTAATCCTGCTGCTTGAACCACTGCCGCACGCGGTTGCGCGCGCGGGCTGTGACCAGATAACCGTGATGCACGCTGAGCCAGTCGCGGCTCGGCGCGGCGTTCTTCTGGGTGATGATCTCGACTGTCTCGCCGCTGCTGAGCTGGTAGGTCAGCGGGACGATGCGGCCGTCCACGCGGGCGCCCCGGCAATGATGGCCGACCTCGGAATGGATCGCATAGGCGAAGTCGAGCGGCGTCGCGCCGGGCGGCAGCTCGATCACCTTTGCTTGCGGGGTCAGTACATAGATGCTGGCCGATCCGGCCGCCTGCACCGGATCGCCGGCATCCAGGTCCTTGTTCGCCTCGTCGCTCGCCTCGGCATCCGTTGGCGTCTCCAGCGTCCGCTCCAGCCAGTTGCGCATCAGCACCACGCGGCGCTGAAACGCGGCGTCGTGGCCGGCCGACTCCTTATAGGCCCAATGTGCCGCGATCCCGTACTCGGCGTGCTGATGCATCTCCTGGGTGCGGATCTGCACCTCCAGCACCTTGCCGTCGGGGCCGGTGACCGCGGTATGCAGCGAGCGATAGAAGTTGCCTTTGGGCTTGGAGATATAGTCGTCGAACTCGTCCGGGATGTAGGGCCAGAGTCCGTGCACCACGCTCAATGCGGTGTAGCAGTCATCCTCGCTGTCGACCATGACGCGCACCGCGCGCAGATCGAAGATCTCGTCGATATCGACCCGCTTGCGCTGCATCTTGCGCCAGATGCTATAGATATGCTTCGGCCGCCCGGAGATGTTGGCGTGCAGTCCGACACGCTGGAACTCGCGCTCCAGGGTGGCGATGACCTCGGCGATATAGGCTTGGCGCTCATCCCGGCGCTCGCGCAGCAGCCGGGCGATGCGTTGGTATTCGGCCGGTTCAAGGTAACGCAGTGCGAGGTCTTCGAGCTCCCATTTCAGCTGCCAGACGCCGAGACGATTCGCCAGGGGCGCATAGAGGCGCTGGGTCTCGTATGCGAGCTCACGCTGGCGCTCGGCCGGAAGCCGCTTGGCCGCCCGCATCAGGTAGAGCCGTTCGGCGAGGACGACCAGGATTGCGCGCACATCCTCGGCGATGGCGAGCAGCATCCGCCGAAGGTTTTCTTCGCGGCGCTGGTGCTCGCGCGGCTTGCCCCGCCTGCCGCCGGACGCCTTGGGCTCGAGCTCGGCGAGCTGGCCGATCCGTCCCAGGTCCTGCACCATGCGCGCGACACCAGCACCACATCGGGTGTCGAGGCTGGCAACGTCGATGTTGCCCCGGCCGAGACAGCCGCCGAGCAGCGCGGCGCAGAGCGTCTGCGCATCCATCCGCAGGCCGACCAGGATGTCGGCGCTCGCGAGCCGATGGCGCACGGCGCTGTCGCCGGTTTCGAGCTGCTCGTCGCCGACGCAGCGCTGCATCAACGCGGTCGCATCGCCGATCCGCGCGCGCGCCTCCGCGTCGTAACTCTCGGGGAGACGCTCGACCCAGAGCTGTGCGGTCGTAGCATCGTCGGTAGGGGGGGGAGGGAGCCTCGAGCTGGGCGTGACCATGGCGTGGCGTTTGCGGACGGAGCGTTCCGCCGCACACGATCGAGTCGGTTTCAGTCGAGCAGGTGTGTAACCAGACCGTCGGCGAGCTTGGGCTCGAACCAGGTCGATTTCGGCGGCATCATCGCACCGGCATCGGCGACCGCCAGCAGGTCCTCCATCCGGGTGGCGGGCAGCGCGAAGGCGGCGGCCATCTCGCCGCTGTCGACACGTGCGCTGAGCCCCGAGAGCCCACGCACGCCGCCGACGAAATCGATGCGCTCGTCACGGCGTGGATCGCTGATCTGCAGCAGCGGCGCGATGAGCTGATCGTGCAAGAGGCTCACGTCGAGCCGTCCGATCGGGTCGTCGGCCGGGATCAGATCGACCCTGAGCTGCAAGCGGTGCCACTGACCGCCGAGATAGAGTCCGACCTCGCCGCGCGCCTTGGGGGCGACCGGCTTTGCGCTCGGCTCGACCTGATAGTTCTCGGCGATGCGCGCGAGGAATGCCTCCGGGTTGAAGCCGTTCAGATCACTGACGACGCGATTGTAGGGCAGGATGCGCAGTTGGTCGTGCGGAAACAGCACCGCAAGGAAATGCTCGCTGGGACGCGGCGCCTGCGCATCAGGGCTCGCCCCGTGGCTCGCTCCGTGGCTCGATGTGCCGGCGGATTTCGCCTTCCGGCGCTCGTCGGCTACGCGCGCGGCCGCCGCGGCGCGATGATGGCCGTCGGCGATATAGAGGCGCCCCAGGGCATCGAAGTCGGCAGTGAGCGCGGCGATCGCCTCGGCGTCCGCGACCGGCCAGAGCTGATGGCGCACACCGTCTCCGGCGGTGATGTCGATCACCGGCGGTTCATTACAGAGGGCCCCGAGTCGGGCGTCGATCTGAGGCGCGGCCCGATAGACTAGGAATACCGGGCCAGTCTGGGCGTCGAGCGCTGCGATCTGCCTGACCCGGTCCTGCTCTTTGGCCGGGCGTGTCAGCTCATGCCGCCGGATGCGGCCGTCGCGATAGGCCTCGACCGAGGCGGCCGCAACCAGTCCGGTCTGGCGGTGTCCTTCGACCTCGAGCCGATAGACGTAATACTGAGGCGCCGGGTCCTGGATCAGGATGCCCTCGGTGCGCAGCCGCTCCAGATTGTCGCGTGCCCTCGCGTAGACCGCATCGCTGTAGGGGTCCGTTCCGGCGGGCAGGTCGACCTCGGCGCGCGAGATATGCAGGAAGCTCGCGGGGCGTCCAGCGACCATCGCCCGCGCCTCCTCGGCGCTCAGCACGTCATAGGGCGGAGCCGCGACGGCCTCGGCATGATCGGCCCGCGGACGAAGCCCTGCGAAGGGAATGATCAATGGCATCCAGGAAACGCCCCATGGTTCGGAGATGGGAAGCCTCAATCCACGCACTTCAGCGTGGCGGCGGAGCATAGAGTAGGCCGCCCCGGCTCCAGAGGGCGTTCATCCCGCGCTTGATGTCGAGGCCGGACGCCTTGCCGAGGTTGCGCTCAAAGACCTCGGCATAATTGCCGACTGCACTGAGTACCCGTTCACCCCAACCTCCCTCGATGCCGAAGGCCTTGGCGGTCTCGCCGTCGAGGTCGAGTAGGGTGCGCACGGCGTCGCTCTCGGCGCGTGTTCTGACAGTCGCGAGATTGTCGGAGCTGATCCCCATCTCCTCGGCGTTGATGAGAGTATAGATCGTCCATTGCACCAGCTCGCGCAAGCGCGCCTCGCCGGACCTGACTGCGGGCGTGAGGGGCTCGCGGGAGATGACCTCCGGCAGGATGCGGTGCGAGCTCGGCTCCTCGAGGCGGCTGCGGATCGCATAGAGTTGCGAGCGATCGGTGGTCAGCGTTGAGCATTCCCCGGCCAGGTAAGCGCTGAGGGCCGCGTCCAGGTCTGGGTACGCCTTGAGCGTCATCGCCATCTGATGGCGCTTGAAATAGCGTTCGGCGTTCGCGCTGCTGGTGGTGTCGGCAATCGCGCAGATCCGCGCCTGATTCAGCCCCAAGGTGCTCAGCTTGTCACTCGCGCGCGGCACCATGAAGCCCTGCCCGTCGTAGTAGAGGATGGCCGTGAACGAGATGCCTTGGCCGAGGTCGCGCGCCTGTGTCCAGGTCGTGTTGCGGGCGAGCAGGTCGACGCGGCCGTCGCGCAGGGCGTTGAAGCGCTCAGCGGTCTTCAGCGGTATCAGCTCGACCTCCTCGGGTGAGCCGAGCGCTGCGGCCGCGACGGCGCGGCAGAGATCGACGTCGAGGCCGCTCCAGGCGCCATTCGCGTCCTGATAAGAAAGGCCGGGGATCGCGCCATTGACGCCGCAGCGCAGCGTGCCGCGCTCGCGCAGATCGGCCAGCTGGTCGGCCACAGCCAAACCGGGCAGGAGAAGCAGGATGAGCAACAGCGCGCTGAGCGGTCCTATCGAGCGTGGCATCGGTCGAATCCTCGTCGTCACCATGAAAACAAAGCCCACTGGGGTACCTCCATATCACGTCCTGGCTGTCCGCGATTCCATTCCATATCGCCGGAGCCGTCGCTGTCGACCAGGTAGTAGGGGGCGCCGGCAGTGGGCGTGATCTTGATCATGTAGACGTTGTTGTTGACGCTGTACTCCTCGACGGTACGGTTCGCGTAGTCGCGCACCCGAACCTGTGGGGCGATGTCGGCTTCGGTGACGCGCAGATCGAGTTCGCTAAGCGGCGGCTGTGGCCAGGCGGTTGTGATTACAACCGCCATCATGCAGCCGCCGAGCAGGCTGCTGGCGAGCGGGCGGCAGAGGTGCTGTCGGCGCATGAAGGTCCCCGGCTGTCGGAACTGACCGCAATGATAGCAGGAACCCCAGTTGCTCTAGGCGGCGATCATTCCCGCTGCGCTCTGCGCGCAGCGCTTGTCGAATTGCCGATCATGGCAGGGTGTCTGCTGCGGCCGATTGGTATCGCCCTCCGCCCTGACTGTTCCTGCGCGTTCTGTCCGGCGATCAGGCGCAATGGCTATACCGATAACGCGGTCAACGGACGCGGCGGTTTGGCTGCGCGACCGGGCATTGGACCGGGCACTGCCCGTGATCGATCTGAAACAGCGGCTCGGGGTTTTTTGGTTCGAAACCGCGTCCAGAGACAGAAACGCAATCTTTCCGCAGCAGGCACGGACAAAATTGCACATCCCAGACTGGACGCAGTGTAGCTTGCACAAGCTACTGATTTGCGTGGCCGTAGAGGGCATTCTGTTAGGGCTTCCTAGCCAGCCTGGCGCAGCGCCCCGAGCGGCGGTCGGATCAGCGCCGCATAGGTGCCCAGCGTTCCAGCTGCGCCCACCAGCACCGCGCTGCCGAGCACCCCGGCCAGCCAGAGCCAGGGATTGAACGCGAACGGCAGGTCAAAGAGCTCACGCGCCAGCAACCAGCCGGTCAGCTCCGCGAACAGCGAGGCGATCAGCCCAGCGAGCAGCCCGGCGGTGGTCAGCTCGACAGCCAGGGCGCGCAACAGCTGGGGCCGCTGGGCGCCAAGCGCACGCAGCACCGCCTGCTCGGAGCGGCGCGCCGCCAGGCTTGCCTGGATGCCGGCGTACATCACGAGCAAGCCGGCCGCGAGCGTGAACAGGAACACGTACTCGACCGCCTGGATGCCCTGACGGATGATGCCTTGGACCTGCTCGAGCAGGGTGCCGACATCGATCAGCGTCACGCTCGGGAAGCGCTCGATCAGCTCGGCGGCGAGCGCCTCACGCTCGGCCGGCAGATAGAAGCTGGTCACATAGGTCGCTGGCTCCTGTGCCAGCAGCGCCGGCGAGGCGATCACGAAGAAGTTGACGTTGAAGCTGTCCCACTGCACCCGGCGCAGGCTGGTGACCGGCGCGCTGATCTCGCGGCCGGCGACCCAGAACCGCAGCGCGTCTCCGAGCTCGATCCCGAGGGTCTCGGCGATCCCCTCCTCGACCGAGAACTGGTCCGGCGCCTCGGGTCCGTTCCACCAGCGCCCGGCGATGATCGCGTTGTCTTCCTGCGCTACAGCGGCGAAGCTCAGATTGAACTCGCGCTCGGCGAGCCGGCGCGCGCGCGGGTCCTCATAATCCTCCGGTTCTACCGGCTCGCCGCCGATCCCTTGAAGCCGGCCCCGGATCATCGGGTAGATCCCGGAGGACTCGATCCGGTTTGCCGCGAGGAAGTCCTCGATCGGGTTGACCTCATGCGGCTGGATATTGATCAGGAAGTGGTTCGGCGCGCCCTCGGGTAGGGTCTCCTGCCAGGCGCGCAGCAGGTCCAGCCGCACGACGGCGAGCAGCAACAACGCCAGGATGCCCAGGCCGAGCCCGACGATGGTCAGGATCGCTGAACCGGGCCGGCGGGCGAGGCCGGCGAGGCCGAGGCGCCAGGTCCCGCGCGCCCGGCCTGCGGCCAGATGGGCGAGCCAGACTAGGGCTGCCGCCAGCGCCGCCAGCGCTGTGATGGCGGCGCCGACGCCGGCGAGTAGCTTCCAGGCCAGCTCGGTGTCGCCGGCATGCCAGACCACGAGCAGCGCCAGTGCCAGCAGCGCCCCGCCGGCGCTCAGCGCGACCGAGACCCGCGGTGGGCCGAGGTCCCGACGCAAGACCCGCAGCGGCGGCACCTCGGCCAACTGCAGCAGCGGCGGCAGCCCGAAGCCGGCCAATGCGACCAGGCCGGCGCCGAGCCCGATCCAAGCAGCACTGGAGCCCGCCGCCGGCAGCTCGCCGGCGAACCAATCGGCGAGCAGCCTGGCGAGTCCGAACTGCGCGACCCAGCCGACGGCGACACCGAGCACGCCGGCGGTCAGCCCGAAGAACAGGAGCCGCAGCGCGAACACCCGGGTGAGCAGATGTCGCGGTGCGCCGAGGCAGCGCATGACCGCGACTGCATCGGTCTGGCGCTCGACCAGGCGCCGGCTCGCCAATGCCATCGCCGCACCGGCGACCAGCAGCGTGGTCAGCGCAGCCAGATGCAGGAAGCGGCTGGCGCGGTCCACCGCCGACTCGAACTCCGGCCGCGCGCTACGGGCATCGATCAGCTCGGCATTCGGCGGCAGCCTTTCGGCCGCCCAGTCGGTGTAGTCAGCGACCGTTTCGGCGTCGCCAGCGATCAACAGCCGGTGGCGGACGCGGCTCGCCGCGCCGACCAACCCGGTCGCGTCGACGTCCTCCAACGCCATCATCACGCGCGGGGCGATCTGGAAGAAGTTGCCGCCGCGATCCGGCTCATAGGCGATGATGCGCTCGATCGGCAGCGTGCGCTCACCGAGGCGCAGCGAGTCGCCGGGTGCCAGCTTGAGTGCGTGCAGCAGGCGCGGCTCGACCCAGACCGCTCCCGGTTCCGGGCCCGATCCGACGGCTGTCTCCGGCTCGGTCAGGCTCGCGCGCAGCTTGAGCTCGCCGCGCAGGGGGTAGCCCGGGTCGACGGCCTTGACCTGGACTAACTGGCTGCGCTCGCCGGCGAAGATCACGCTGCGGAAGGTCAGTGTCCGAGCGATGGTGAGGCCGCGGGCGGTGGCCTCGTCGGCGAGTCGCTCGGGGAGGGGGGCGCTGGCGTCGAGCGCGAGGTCGGCCGCGATCAGCTCGCCGCCCTGACGCTGCATCGCCGCCTCGATCCGGTCGGTGAAGAAGCCCACCGCGGTGATCGCGGCCACCGTCAGCACCAACGCGCCGGCGAGCAGATAGAGCTCGCCGCTGCGCCAATCACGGCGCAGCAGCCGTGCGGCCAGCCGCCAGGCCGGGATCGCCTGGCTGCGGCTGGGCGCGGGTTTGCGGATCATCGACTGGGCCTTAGGGGTCGTTGCACTGCTCATCCGAGCGCCTCGAGTCGGCCGCCGCTCATGCCCAAACGCCGGTCGCAGCGTTGTGCAAGCGCCGGATCGTGGGTCACTAGGATCAGGGCCGCCCCAGCATCCTCGCGCAATGCGAACAGCAGATCGATGATCCGGCCGCCAGTCGCTTCATCCAGATTGCCCGTCGGCTCATCGGCGAACAGCACGGCGGGGCTCGGGGCGAACGCCCTCGCGATGGCGACACGCTGCTGCTCGCCGCCCGAGAGCTGGCGCGGATAGTGGCCGCGCCGTTCGTCTAATCCCACCCGCTCCAGTGCGGCGTCGGCGATACGGCGGGCCTCGCCTGCCTGGACAGTCGCCGTGAGCTCCAGTGGTAACAGCACGTTCTCGCGCGCCGTCAGGGTCGGGATCAGCTGGAAGTTCTGGAAGACGAAGCCGACTCGACCGGCGCGCAGCGCGGCGCGGCCGTCTTCGTCCAGCGGTTCGAGGGCCTCGCCGCAGAGCCGGATCGATCCGGCGCTGGCGCGGTCCAGACCCGCCAGCAGACCGAGCAGGGTGGACTTGCCGCTGCCCGAGGCGCCGACGATCGCGACCGCCTCGCCGGGTGCGACGGCAAGATCGACGCGATCGAGGATCGTTAGGACGCCCTCTGGACCATTGACCTGCTTGGTCAGTCCTGTTGCCCGACAGATCGCCTCGGTCGCGGTCGTATCCTGTGTCGGTCCGCCGTGTGGCGCCTCTGCCCTTGCGGTCGCGCCGCCAGGCTCGCCCGCGCCGACGCCTTCCGCCTCGTTGGCGTGGTGCGCGGCCGCTTGATCACCCGCGCCGTCATCGACCTGGTTGGCTTGCGCCGGTCTGGTGCCCATACTCTCCTGCCGATCGTCGTCGCTCCGGGACTGATCCAACATGCTGCGCATTCTCCTCATCATTGTGTTCACCGCGCCGCTTGGCGCGCTGGTTCATCCGGCGGCTTGGTGCGCGACGGTGGTCGATACCGCAGGCGCGCCAGCTGCCCCTCTGTCACGGGTCGCTTCAGCAGAAGCTGACCTCAGGGGCGCCGCGGGCGAGCGTGCTGAGCGCGAATCCGAGCCCTCTGCAGCTCCCAACGAGCCGATCGCTGGCCGGTCTGCCGGCTCCTCTCTCAACGCCCACGCAAGCTCAGCCGCGCCAGTCCTACTCGTACTCGGCGATAGCCTGAGTGCCGCCTATGGTTTGCCTTTGGACCAGGGCTGGGTGAATCTGTTGCAGGCCCGTATCGAGGCGAATAACCTGCCGCATCGGGTGGTCAATGCCTCGATCTCCGGTGATACGGTCGCCGGCGGGTTATCGCGTTTGCCAACGCTGCTTGCGGAGCAGAGGCCGCAGATCGTCGTCATTGAGCTCGGGGCGAACGATGGTCTGCGCGGATTCCCTCCAGGGCGTATCCAGGCCGATCTGATCCGGCTGGTCGAGCAGACGCAAAAGGCCGGGGCGCGGGTGCTGCTGGCCGGTGTGCGCCTCCCTCCGAACTATGGTCCGGCCTACACCGAGCGCTTTCAACGACTCTACGCAACGGTCGCCGATGAGACCGGTGCTGCGCTCGTGCCGCGTCTGCTCGACGGTGTCGCCGAAGACGCTGCCCTGATGCAGGATGATGGCCTGCATCCGACGGCAGCGGCGCAACCGCGCATCCTGGAGAACCTTTGGCCGGTGGTGCTGCCCTTACTCGAGCAGTCGAGCTCAGGGCCTGGGGCTTGAGCGGCCCGAAGTGGAGGTAGGGTGAACGGCAGCTTGTGCGGTCGGTTCGGCTCGTCTGACCGGGTGGCTTAGGTCCCTCGATGCACCCTTTAACCACCGAGATCGGCAGTCTGTGCGGGCTAGGCGCCCTGCTGATCAGGCCTTATCGGAAGCCGTATCGGAAGCAGTCTCGGCGCAACGCCCCGTTCGTCGCTGGTCCAGTCCCTTTGATTCCCGATGGAGAGATCTATGCAACGCGTGACCATCGTCGGCGCTGGCTTCGGTGCCTTGACCTCCTTGAATACCTTGCGCGATCGCGGTTTTCAGGGCGAGATCACGGTCGTCAGTCCGCGCCCGGAGTTCGTCTACTATCCGGGGCTGATCTGGGTCCCGTCCGGACTGCGCTCCGGCGAAGACCTGCGGCTGGACCTGCGGCATTTCTTCCAACGCACGAAGGCAACCCATGTCGCTGCGTCAGCGACCGGGCTGCGTGATGGTGGCCGGACACTGCTGACCGATGCGGACCCGATCGAGAACGACGGGCTGATCATCGCCAGCGGCGGGCGCTTCATCAAGAAACTGCCCGGTATCGAGCATGCGATCACCCCCTGCGAGGGGGTCGAGGCCGCCCAGGCGATCCGCGATCGGATCAAGACCTTGGATGGCGGCACCGTGGCGATGGGCTTCTCCGGCAACCCGAACGAGCCGGCCTCGATGCGCGGCGGCCCGATCTTCGAGTTCCTATTCGGTCTCGATCAACAGCTGCGCCGTGAAGGACGGCGCGATCGGTTCCGGATCATCTTCTTTACGCCGGCGCCGCGCCCCGGCAACCGGCTCGGGCCCAAGGCGGTCGACAGGCTGCTCGCTGAGATGGAGCGGGTCGGCATCGAGACCCATCTTGGACACAAGCCGAAGCAGTTCACCGCGGACAAGGTCGTCACCGAGGGCGGCGAGTTCCCGGCCGATCTGATCATCTTCATGCCTGGCATGACCGGCAACACCTGGTTCGACGAGACCGACCTGCCGCGCTCGCCGGGCGGGCTGGTCCAGTCCGACGAATACTGCCGGGTGCCGGGCTTCGAGCGCACCTATGTGGTTGGCGATTCCGGCAGCTTCCCCGGTCCGGAGTGGATGCCGAAGCAGGCGCACATGGCCGATCTGCAGGCCGGGGCCGCAGCCAAGAACCTGATCACAGAGCTCGCCGGCGCCACGCCGAACGAGACCTTCAAGGTGGAACTGCTCTGCATCGTCGACGCCAACAATCAGGGGATGCTCGTCGCCCGCACGCCGAAGTACAACCTGGTGCTGCCGCGCACCCGGGTCTTCCACTGGCTCAAGCGGTTCTTCGAGTGGTGGTACCTGCGCCGCTACCGGTGACAGCGAATGAATCAGGCGCTTGCGCGAGTCAGGCGGCCATTTTGGTGGGGCTTCTCAGTAGACCGGCTTGCGTCCGTAACGGCGTGTGAGGTCCCGAGCCAGTGGTTGGATCAGGTCATCGAGCGCGGTGTTGCGTGCCGATGAGCGGCCGCTGTAGGTCTTCTTGAGGGCATCGCGGGTCTGCGACTGGCGCTCGGCGCGAACCTGCACGCGCAACTGTTCGAGTCCGTTTGGGCCGTGCCGTTCGTCGAGGATGCTCGGGGTGATCACCACCCCGACCTCGCTGCTTTGCGTCGGCGCGAACAACGGGTAGACGCCGGCGAAATCGCCTGACGCCTCGAGCGCTGAGATCAGACGGCGCTGAACCGCGATCCCGGTTGCACCTGCCGGCCGGACGACCCCGGCCGCAACCTGTCCGGTGTAGCGCTCATTGGCGCTGACCTGGGGGCCGCCGGCGCAAGCGCCGATCAGCACGGAGACTGCGAGACCGAGCAGCCCCAGCCAAAGGAGGCGCCACGCCGCTGCGCCGTCCCTCGCAGCCGCGGCTGGTGCGGTCTGAGGAGGTCTGCGACGCTGATGGGGCAGGGACTGACGGCCAGACACCGCTATGCGAACGGCCTGTATGCGAACGGCCTGTATGCGAACGGCCTGTATGCGAACGGCCTGTATGCGAACGACCTTCGCAGAGGATTGACTGATACGCAAATTCTGCCTCACAATGTACGGCTTCGTCCGTTTAGGGCCCTGGTTCGGGGCCTGATTGCGGCGTTTCTCCTTGCTCCACTGTCCGCCGGTTGGGTCGATGCGCGAGTCCGATTCGATCGGGTGCCAGGGGGCTATTTATATCCGAGAGGAGCAATATGCGTCATTACGAGATCGTATTTCTGGTGCACCCGAGCCAGAGCGAGCAGGTCCCGGCCATGCTGGATCGTTACCGGATCAACCTAGAAGCGCGCGGCGGGCAGATCCATCGGCTCGAGGACTGGGGACGGCGCCAGCTGGCCTACCCGATCAACAAGGTCCACAAGGCGCACTACGTGCTGATGAACGTGGAATGCGATGCCGAGGCGCTGGCTGAGCTCGAGAGCGCCTTTCGCTTCAACGATGCGGTGCTGCGCAACATGATCATCAAGCGTGATTGCGCGGTGACCGAGCCCTCGCCATTGCTGAAGAGCGAGGATGAGCGTGATGGCTCGGACGAGGAGGGGGGCGGCCAGCGGGGCGAACGCCGGCCGCGGCGCTCGGATGACTCGGGCGAAGGTCGGTCCGCGCCGCGCGAGGCGAGCGCCGAATAGCACCGCCTCCGACGACGCGCGTCCCATCCGTCTTTCAGCATCCGATTCCAGCCGAGGCCATCCATGTCCCGCTATTTCCGCCGCAAGCGTTACTGCCGCTTCACCGCCGAGGGTATCACCGAGATCGATTACAAGGATCTCAACCTGCTCAAGGCCTTCGTCAGCGAGTCCGGCAAGATCGTGCCGAGCCGCATCACCGGTACCTCGGCGCGCTATCAGCGCCAGCTCGCCACTGCCATCAAGCGCGCGCGCTATATCGCGCTGCTGCCCTACACCGACGGGCACTGAGGTAGAGGGCGAGCAATCGCCGAGCCTGACCGCCGCGCGATTGCCGATGCAGGCATCCGCGCAGGCCTCAACGATACGACCTGGAGATCCCCTGTGGACCTGATCCTGATGAAAAAGGTGCGTGGCTTGGGCGAGCTCGGAGACAAGGTCTCCGTTCGCGCCGGCTATGGCCGCAACTATCTGATCCCATCCGGCTTGGCCAAGCCGGCCACTGCCGAGAACCTGAAGGAGTTCGAGGCGCGCCGCGCCGAGCTCGAGCGCGAGGCGGCCGAGGCACTGGCCGCGGCCGAGACGCGCAAGGCCAAGCTCGAAGGTGTGATCGTGACCATCCCGCGCAAGGCCGGTGACGAGGGCCGCCTGTTCGGTTCGGTCGGCGCTGCGGACATCGCGACAGCGATCACTGATGGCGGTATCGATGTCGAGGTGCTCAAGAACGAGGTTCGGATGCCCGACGGACCCTTCCGAGCGACCGGCGATTACGATGTCGCGCTCCACCTGCACTCGGACGTCGATGTGACCGTTCGTGTCGAGGTGATCCCGGCCGACTGAGCTCAGCCACCGACCCCCGCGCTTCGCGCGGAGCCTGCCCTGCGTCGGCGCCGGCCCTTAAGGCCGGTCGGCAGGCAGGTCCTATCGGGTGAATCCTTAGCCCAGCTTCTTGCCCTCACCAGCAAACCGCGGCCGGTTCGGCTAGACGCGAAGCAGTAGCCGTGCCGGATCTTCCAAGGTCTCTTTGATCGTCCTCAGGAACTGCACCGCCTCGCGCCCATCAACGATCCGGTGGTCGTAAGACAGTGCGAGATACATCATTGGCCGGATCACAACCTCGCCATCGACCGCGATCGGCCGATCCTGGATGCTGTGCATGCCAAGGATCGCGCTCTGCGGCAGATTCAGGATCGGCGTCGACAGCAACGAACCGAACACACCGCCGTTGGTGATCGAGAAGGTGCCGCCGGTGAGCTCCTCGAAGCTCAGTGACCCGTCCTTCGCCTTGTCCGCGAAATCGACAATGCCGCGCTCGACATCGGCCATGCTGAGCTGATCGCAGTTGCGCAGGATCGGGACCACCAGCCCGCGTTCCGAGCTCACGGCAATCCCGATGTCGTAGTAGCCGTGATAGATGATGTCCTCGCCGTCGACCGATGCGTTGATGACCGGGAAGCGCTGTAAGGCCTCGACCGCGGCCTTGACGAAGAACGACATCAAGCCGAGGCGCACGCCGTGCGTCGTTTCGAACTGGTCCCTGTACTGGCGGCGTAGTGCCAATACGGCGGCCATGTCCACCTCGTTGAAGGTGGTCAGCATCGCCGTGGTTTGCTGCGCCTCGACTAGGCGCTCGGCGATCCGTGCACGCAGCCGCGTCATCGGCACCCGCTGCTCCGGGCGGCCGGCCTCGCCGGTGAGTCCAGGCGGCTGAACCACGCCTTCCTGGGGCGGTTCCTCTTCCGGCTGCGCGCGTGCCGCGGCCGCGGCATCGGGATCGACGGCCGGCTCAGTGGCCTCCTGCTCATCCAGCCATGCGATCACATCGGCCTTGGTGATCCGGCCGCCTTTCCCCGTGCCAGGGATTCGCTTGGGATCGAGCCCCATGCCCTTGACCAGGCGTCTGGCCGCTGGCGCCAATGCCGGCTCGTCTGCAGGCTTCGAGTCGGAGGAGTCCGCCTGTGGTTCCGCTGAGGTCACCGCGGTCCCGGCTGCAGGAGCGGATCTCGCGTCGGCTGCCATTGCCGGTTCCCGCGTTGGGGCTTGCCCTGACTGTTGCTCTGCGGGCTGCTTTGGCGACCCCTTCTTCGGCGGCGCCTCCTCCTGGTCTTGAGTCGCTTCCTGCTGGGGTGCGTCCTCTCGGGAGGCCTCCTGCTGGGCGTCGATCTGTCCGAGGACGCTATCGGCCGTGACCAGCTCGCCCTCAGCGACCTTGATCTCGGCCAGAACGCCTTCCGCCGGAGCCGGTACCTCCAGTACCACCTTGTCGGTCTCGAGGTCGACTAGATTGTCATCCTTGCGCACCCAATCGCCAGGCTTGAAATGCCAGGTCAGGACGGTGGCATCGGCCACCGATTCGGGCAGGGCAGGGACGCGAACTTCAGTGGGCATAAGACTCCCGCGGGTCGGGTTGTCGGTTCCTCAGGAAGGTGCTGGGTGGGCTTGACGGCCGTTCAGGGCACCCTATCGGTCTCCTCGCTGCCATCGAATGTTGGCATCGGGATGCGCCGGTTCATGCTGGGGTTGATGCGGCCTGTCAAGGCCTCGTCGATCAGGCGCTCTTGCTGCTCGACATGCACCGAGCGATGACCGACCGCCGGCGCCGCAGCAGCGGGGCGGCCGACATAGAAGGCCTGCTTGCCGTCGAGTATCAGCCCGTGGAAGCGGTGCTTGACCTGATCCCAAGCGCCCTGGTTCTGCGCCTCTTCCTGACACCAGATGACCTCCATGGTGTCGGGGTAGTCGGCGATCACGGCTGCGAAGGCCTCTTTCGGGAACGGATAGAGCTGCTCGATCCGGATGATGGCGACATCGGTGAGCCCGCGCGCGCGGCGTGCCTCCAGCAGATCGTAGTAGACCTTGCCGGAGCAGAAGATGAGCCGCTCCACCTGTGCCGGGTCCAATGGGTCGGACTCGGGGATCACTGGCAGGAAGGCGCCGTTCGCCAGCTCATCGAGCGAGGAGACCGCTAGACGGTGCCGAAGCAGGCTCTTTGGTGTCATCACGATCAATGGGCGACGGTAGTCGCGCAGCAGCTGGCGGCGCAGCAGATGGAACATCTGCGCTGGGGTGGTCGGCACGCAGACCTGGATGTTGTGCTCCGCGCACAGCTGCAGGAAGCGCTCGAGCCGAGCCGACGAATGCTCCGCGCCCTGGCCCTCGAGCCCGTGCGGCAACAGCATCACCAGGCCGCAGTCGAGGCCCCATTTGCTGCCGGCCGAGCTGATGAACTGGTCGATCACGACCTGGGCGCCGTTGGCGAAATCGCCGAACTGCGCTTCCCAGAGCGTCAGCGCATTCGGCTCCGCGGTCGCGAAGCCGTACTCGAAGCCGAGCACCGCCTCCTCCGAGAGGATCGAGTCGATGGCGATGAAGGGCGCCTGGTGCTCCTTGGGCTCGAGGGTCCAGCCTGGCGGTGCGGCCAGATGTTGCAAGGGGGTGTACTCGTTGCCGGTGCGCTGGCAGTGCACCTTGGCGTGTCGATGTACGAAGGTGCCGCGGCTCGAGTCCTGACCCGAGAGGCGCACTGGATAGCCGCTGTCGAGCAGGGTCGCATAGGCCAGGTTCTCGGCGAAGCCCCAGTTGGCCAGTTGGTCACCCTGCGCCATCTTACGGCGCTCGGCCCAGATCTTGGCCACCCGCGGATGCGGCTCGAAGCCGTCCGGCAGCTGCAGCTGCCGCTCGGCGAGCTCGCGCAGGCGCGCCTTCGAGAAGCCGGTATCAGCGGGCAGCCGCCAGTCGTCGCCAAACCGGTTCTTCCAATCGACCCGATAGGTATTCTCCAGACCGCAGAGCACGGGTCGGGCGACGACAATGCCGTGCTCGATGTTGGCGCGGTAGTCCTCGATCATTGCCACGGCCTGCTCGCGGGTCAGCTCCCCGCGATCGATCAGGCGGTCGGCATAGATCGCCCGGGCCGTCGGGTGCTGCCGAATGCGCTTGTACATCATCGGTTGGGTCACGGCCGGCTCGTCGGCCTCGTTGTGGCCGAGGCGGCGATAGCAGATGAGGTCGACCACCACATCGCGCTTGAACTGGTTGCGGTAATCGAGCGCGAGCCGGGTCACGAAGATCACGGCTTCCGGATCATCGCCATTCACGTGGAAGACCGGCGCCTGCACCATCTTGGCGACATCGGTGCAGTAGAACGTCGAGCGCGTATCGAGCGGATTGCTCGTCGTAAAGCCGATCTGGTTGTTGACGACGATGTGCACGGTGCCGCCGGTGCTGTAGCTGCGCGTCTGCGACAGCTGCAGGGTCTCGGTGACCACCCCCTGCCCGGCGAAGGCCGCATCGCCATGGATCAGGATCGGCATCACCTGATCCCCGCTGTCGTCGCCACGGCGGCGCTGGCGCGCCCGCACCGAGCCCTCGATCACCGGGTCGATGATCTCGAGGTGGGACGGGTTGAAGCCCAGCGCCACATGGGTGATCCCGCCGGGGGTGTCGACATCGGTCGAGAACCCGAGATGATATTTGACGTCTCCCGCCAGCTGGCGCGGACTCATCCGGACCTTCCCCTCGAACTCGGCGAAGATCTCCTGCGGCGGCTTGCCGAGGATGTTGACCAGCACGTTCAGGCGGCCCCGGTGGGCCATCCCGATCACGATCTCCTTGACCCCCTTGCGCCCGGCGCGCTGGACCAGCTCATCGAGCATCGGGATCAAGGCCTCGGCGCCCTCCAGCGAGAACCGCTTCTGTCCCACGTAGCGGGTGTGCAGATGCTTCTCGAGTCCTTCGGCCGCGGTCAGCAGCGTCAGCAGCCAGCGCCGATCGGCGGCATTGAGCTCCGGGCGCGCCTGATAGCCTTCGATGCGTTTCTGCACCCAGCGCTTCTCGCTGGTCGAGGTCATGTGCATGTACTCGGACCCGACCGGCCCGCAATAGATGCGCTGCAGCAGGTCGATGATCCCGCGCAACGGCATCCGGTCCGGCGCGTATAGCGAGCCGGTGTGGAAGACCTGGTCCAGGTCGCTGTCTTCAAGCCCGTTGTAGCCGAGCTGCAGATCGGCGACCTTCGGAGCCGGCCGCAGCTTCAACGGGTCGAGGTTGGCGACCTGGTGCCCGCGATAGCGATAGCTGTTGATCAGCCGGATGACGGCGGTCTGCTTTTCCGCGGCGGCCGGCTCCAGGCGTTTCAGCGAGCGGCGCTGAGCCCGATTGCGGCTCTCGTGGGCGAGGCGCTGAAAGTTCTCCCGTACCGGTCCGTGCGGCACCTCGTTGGCCGCCTCCCGATGCATCGCCTCGAAGCGTTGCCGCCAGGCCAGGTCGATGCTCTCGGGGTCCTTGAGGAAGCGCTCGTAGAGGTCTTCGATGAAGGCGGCATTGCCGCCGTAGTAGGCAGAGCTGTTGCGGAAGAGCTCGAGAATGGCGCTCATAGCCGGGAGGGGTTGCTGCGCTGATGCGGTTGCTGAGCCAATCCCTAAGTCTAGCGCAGACCGCGCGCGTTCCGTGCACTCCGTGATACAGCGGTTGGCTCAGGCTGGGCGGGCGATCCGTTCTCACGACTCTGAGAACCCCGAATAAAAACGCTCTCGACTGAGCTGAATCGACTCGTTCGTGCGCCTGATGCGCTCATCAGGATAATCGCCTCAGGTCGCCTCAGGAGTGCGAGCGGCCGGGCCCGCCAGATGGGGCCCGCCAGCTGGGGCCGGCATCCTGCCCAGATTGAGAGGCGCTGAACGAATCAGCGCCCCACGATCCGGGACAGGATCAGCGTGCCGCCTGCAGCGCCGCGATACGCTGCTCGAGCGGTGGATGGCTTGCAAACGCAGCCTTCAGTCCCTGGGCGATCTTCCCGGAGATGCCAAACGCTGCGAACTCGCCGGCCGGCAGGTCTTGCGGCTCGTGCACCCGCTGCAATGCCCGCAGTGCGCTGATCATCTTCTCGCGGCCGGCCAGCCGGGCGCCCCCTGCATCGGCCCGGTACTCGCGGAAGCGCGAGAACCACATCACGATCATCGAGGCCAGGATCGACAGTAGGATCTCGGCGACGATGCTGACGACGAAATAGCCGATCCCATAGCCTTCCTCGTTCTTGAACACGACCCGGTCGACCGTGTGGCCGATCACCCGCGCTAGGAAGACGACGAAGGTATTGACCACGCCCTGGATCAAGGCCAGCGTCACCATATCGCCATTGGCGACATGGCTGATCTCATGGCCGACCACGGCCTCGATCTCATCCTTGTTCATGTGCTGCAATAAGCCGGTGCTGACCGCGACGAGGGCGTCGTTTCGGTTCCAGCCGGTCGCGAAGGCATTCGGATCGGGCTGGTCGAAGATGCCGACCTCGGGCATCTGGATGCCGGCCTGCTCGGATTGGCGTCGGACCAGGTCGACGAGCCAATGCTCAAACGGGGTCGAGGGCTGCTCGATGATCTGCACGCCCATCGAGCGCTTGGCCATCCACTTCGAGATGAACAGCGAGATCAGCGAGCCCGAGAAGCCGATCACCGCGGCGAACACCAGTAAGGCGCCGAGGTTCAGGTCGACGTTGTTCGCGGCCAATAGCCCGTCGATCCCGAGCAGCCGGAAGACGATGCTGACGACGACCAGCACCGCGATGTTGGTACCCAAGAAGAGCAAGATGCGCATCATTTGCGTGTGAACCTCATCAGGAAGTTAGAGTCCAGGCGACAAACTGCGCTAAACATGCATCCTGAGCAGGGTCTTGGCAAGAGGTGGTTCGGCGTTGCTGTCGCCGCGTTGTTCCAAAATGGGGCTGGACATCCGAGACCACTCCCCCTATACTTCCCGGCTCGCTCATCGGGGCCATAGCTCAGCTGGGAGAGCGCAACACTGGCAGTGTTGAGGTCGGCGGTTCGATCCCGCCTGGCTCCACCAAACATGACGAGTCCGGCGTCTCCGCAACGCATCTCGGAACGCCGGATTTTTATGTCGACCGCCTCTGTCCCCATCGTCTAGAGGCCTAGGACACCGCCCTTTCACGGCGGCAACCGGGGTTCGAATCCCCGTGGGGACGCCAACTCGATCAAGCGCCTGCCGACCCTCGGCGGCGCTTTTTCTTTCCCGGCAACCGCTCGCTAACGCTGGACGCTCAAGCGTTTCCGCCGAGCTTCGCCGTCTATTCGCACCCGATCATGACCTCCCTGCGCCGGCTCCGTTTCAGGCTTGCGGGTACCGGCCCGGTCCGGGAGCGCCGGGATGATGTCGCTGTGTCTTTGCGGCGTACATCGCACGATCAGCGGTGCGGGTTAATGTCTCGCGGTCCTCGCCGTCGTGGGGATGCATGGCGACGCCGATAC
The DNA here is from genome assembly GCF_016584085.1 of Halochromatium glycolicum. Taxonomy (GTDB): domain Bacteria; phylum Pseudomonadota; class Gammaproteobacteria; order Chromatiales; family Chromatiaceae; genus Lamprobacter; species Lamprobacter glycolicus. The sequence continues at coordinate 220,965 of NZ_NRSJ01000001.1, forward strand.
TCGCTGAGACGGAGACCGTCGCGCCCGATTCGAGCGCGATCCGGCGCTCAATGGCGGCTCCGATCTTTTCGGCGAGTGCCTGTGCACTCTCGCGGGCGCTTGCGCGCGGCAGCAGAATCATGAACTCATCGCCGCCGACGCGCGCACCTGTTGCTTGAGGCGGATGCCCGTTTCGAACAAGACCTGATCGCCGGCGCGGTGGCCGAAGCGATCGTTGACCGGCTTGAAACCGTCGAGGTCGAGGTAGAGTAGAGCGAAATTCTGATCCCCGCGCTCGGCGCGCAGGCACTCCTGATCCAAGCGGTCTTCGAGCATGCGACGGTTCGGGAGCCCCGTCAGCAGGTCGTAGGTTGCCTGCTCCCAGGCGAAGAGTCTGTCGTCATGCGCGGCGCCGGAGAGGAGCGCGACGGCGACCGACACGGCGAAGATCATCTGGATCGCGATCGGTTGGATCGGGTGGGCGGTCCAGGCAACGCTCGCGTGGAGGTAGACCAGGCAGGCGATGCTTGCGACGAGGAAGCCGATGCGGATGCCGTTGGAGAGGCCGGCGAGGATGATCGGCAGAAAGATCAGCAACGCCATGCTCTGCGTGTCCAGCTGAAGCGCAGCGGGAAGCCAAGCGGCAGCGAGTGCGGTCCCGGTCGCAACAAGCGTGTAGACGAGATCACGTCCCAAACGATCCCAGCTGAGGTTGGGCCGCTCGCGGCGGGCGATCTTGGTCACCAGCTCGCGCAGCATCAGGATCGCCGGCACGCCCATCACGACGCCTGCGAAATCGCCGCCAAGGAACACGATGGCCGTCTCGCCGTTGGCAAGCAGGCCCTGAAACGGCGGGATATGCTGAATCAATAGCGCCGAGACCGCACTGGCCGCCAGTGCGACCAATAGGAAGATCGTCGCGGTCTTCAGCGTCACCAGCCGCGAGGCGTGCCTCCAGATCGGCCGCAGCGCCAGGCCGCCGAGTCCGTAGACCAGGGTTTCGCGCAGCGGATCGATGTAGCCGAACCCGGCAAACGGAAGCCCATAGATGAGCACTGCCATGCTGCAGATGGCCAGGTAGATCACGGGCAAGTAACCGGCACCCAGCATCATCGTGACCGCGACCGTCACGCCGGCGGGCAGGTAGGCGGCGCTGACGTACGTCGTGATCTCGAACACCGCGGCAAGGTGGTTCGCGACCCAGTAGGCAAGCACGATGACCGGCACGGGCAGCATCGCTGCGAGGAGCCGCCGCCAGTGGAGGTGGGCGAGACGGAAAGACGGGTTGGTGAGTGCGGTCATCGGCAGAGCGTAACCCAGCGAGCGTCTGCGGCGAACGGCGCCAGGGGGATCAGCGGGCTCGAGTGCCCGGGGCCTTGGCGGGGCCGGATGGCGGCGATCAGAAGGCGGTGGATTGTCGGCGGCCTGCCCGTTCCCTCGCAAGCCCCAGTTCGCAGGCGTCACACTTGAACCTAGAAACCGCAGTTGACCGCTTAGCCCAGCATGCAACCCTTGCCAATGGTTCCACTGTTGGCGCTTCATGAAGCGCACCCGTGGGTGACGGCCGCTACGACCACCCGTGCACGCCCCGCGCGGTGCCCAGCGTTGTTACAACGCGTTGAAATAGAGCGACTATTCACCCTCGTTGTGCCTCGCTGGCCAATTCCCGATCAGGCACGCGGGACGCACCCTGGCGGCCGTCCAACTACGGTTTCTAGGTTGAACTGTCGGTGGGTAGGGCGCCGCTCGGCTAGCCGCGGGCCTGGCGCGCGGCGGATTTTCGGACGCGGCGCTGATGCTGATCGAAGGGCTCTTCAACGCGGCGATCCACTTCGATCTGCACCGGCTGCCGGAACTGTTCTGCGGCTTCGACCGCAAGCCCGGCCAGGCGCCGGCCCACTATCCGTCGGCCTGTGCACCGTAAGCCTGGGCCAGCGGCGCGGTGTTCATGCTCGTCGAGACGATGCTCGGGCTGGACTTCTGAGTCGTTCCTTGTTTCAGACGGCTTCGCGCTAGAACCCGCCAGGTTGTTTGAAGGAGTGTTCTCCGTACTGGGCATTAAGGACGCCTCTTACCGAAAGCTCGGTCGAGCGATCGCCACAGCACCTTATCGACCTTTTTCGCTGCCTGATCAACCCTCGAAACGACATTTCGCTCGACACTCTTGGCTGTCACCGCTCGCATGAGTGTCTGGAAGTCTTTTTCACTACGCTCACCGGCTCTTCGCAGCCTAACCAGCTTTCCGGTTACATGGCTCAACGAACGTCTACTTACATCACCCATTGCACGCAGATCGTCCGCAGACTCGGCTTCCCGGTGCAGCAGAAAAGGGTGCGATAATCCTGTCGTTGGCGTCGACCGTGATTCAGCCGCTAGGTATCTTGAAACTGCCATCAAAAGCTCCTGTCTCATCGGAGATCCCGCACGACTCTCCGGGATCGTCAATTTAGAGATTTCGCCCCAACATCGCTATGCGCGGCACAGACACCAACTGCAGCACCGCGCTAGGACGAGATTCCTGGCTTGCGCGACTATTCCTCGAGCTTGCCGGTGAAGCCGACGAGGGGCCAAAGACCATGTCGACGCAGTCTTGGATCGTTCCCGTCGGTCTGCGCGATTCGATGCAGGGCGGGTGAAAGGGCGTCACGCCGCTGAGGTGATCAATGCGCTCAACGCTTTCAGTCCATTCTCCGGCGCTCGAGGCCCTGATCCCGCCCGAGATCCGCGCCCCGCGCTCGCGTTGGACCCGCGCCCGTTACATCGCCGGCCTCGATGCCGAGCGCGACTGCGAGCAGATCGGCTATCTCCTGGCCTCCTACGAGTTTCCTTGGGACACCACCCGTGCGCTGGAGCTCGCGCTGCTGCGCACCTTCGGGGTCGCGAAGGGCGCGCCGCTGCTCGCGCAAACCGGCGAGCTGACCGAGCGCACCCAGAAGCGCTACGACGATACCGTGCTGATCCTCGCCGAGATTCAGGAGAACGGGGTCGATCACCCGCGCGGGCGCGCCGCATTGCGGCGAATGAACACGCAGCACGGCCGCTATTCGATCCCGAACGATGAGTACGTCTACACGCTCTCGACCTTCGTCCTGGAGCCGATCCGCTGGAATGCGCGATTCGGCTGGCGCAGGCTGACCCGGCACGAGTGCGATGCCACCTATTATCTCTGGCGCGCGATCGGCCGCCGGATGGGCATTCGCGATATCCCGCCGAGCTACGCGGCGCTGGAACGGTTCAACGTTGCCTACGAGCGCGCCCAGTTTCGCTACGCCGACGCCAATCATCGGCTCGCGGTTGCGAGCCGCGACCTGATGCTCGGCTGGGTGCTGCCGCGCCGCCTGAAAGGGCTCGGAGCGCCGGTGATCGATGCGATGCTGGATCAGCCGATGCTCGATGCCGTCGGCCTGCCGGCGGCGCCGCGAGCGCTGCGGTGGGCCTTGAACCGCGGGATGCGCGCCCGCGCCCATCTGCTCCGACAGCTGCCCCCGCGCCGGCGACCCTGGCTCGCCACCCGGCGGCCGAACCGCACCTATCCCGACGGCTACCAGATCGAGCAGCTCGGGGCCGATCGGCGCTAGGCGCAGGGAAGATGCCCGGCGTCTGCTGCCGGCAGCTGCATCGTGATGCAGTGCAGGCTGCCGCCCTGGCGGATCAGCGCTCGGCAGTCGACCGGTTCGATCCGCCGGCCGGTAAAGCACTGCTGCAAGCGCTCGCAGGCCAGGGCGTCCGCTGGATCGCGATAGACCGGTACCAGCACCGCCCGGTTGATGATCAGGAAATTCGCGTAGCCCGCTGGCAGCCGCTGGCCTTCCGCGTCGAAGATCGGCCCCGGCTGCGGGAGCGGGACGAGCCGGTACGGCGCGCCGTTCTGCCGGCGCAGGCCGCGCAGCTCATCCGCCAAAAGCCTGAGTGACGCATGATCCGGGTCGTTCGGATCATCGCTCGCCGCATAGCAGATGGTCTCCGGATCGCAGAAGCGCGCGAGGGTATCGATATGGCCGTCGGTGTCGTCGCCGCTGAGCTGGCCGTGCTCGAGCCAAAGGATGCGCGCGACGCCGAGCCGCTCTCGCAGCTCTTGCTCGATCGCTGCCGCGCTCCATCCGGGGTTGCGCGCCGGATCGACGATGGTGCGGCGCACCGCGAGCAGCGTGCCGGCGCCGTCGCTCTCGACTGCGCCGCCCTCGAGCACCAGCGGACTCGACTCGAGGCGCGGGTGCGCTGAGGCGTTCGGGTGCGCCGTGGTCAGCGCCGCAAAGCCGCCGGCGGCGTGAATGGCCGCGGTGATCCGGTCGTCCAAAGCGGCCGGATACTTTCCACCCCAACCGTTGAAGCCAAAATTGACTAGGACGCGGTCTTCGGTCCCGCCATCGATGACGGTGATCGGCCCATGGTCCCGCGCCCAGGTGTCGTTGCTCGGTGCGAGCGCGAACTGGATGCGGCCGTACAGGTTCTGGCCGCGCCCCTGCTGCACTGGGTCGCGCTGCACTGGGTCGCGCTGCACTGGGTCGCGCTGCAATGGGTCCCGTTGCATTGGGTCGAGCTGCAATGGGTCGGGCTGATCGGGCGCGTCATTGACGCGGGTCCGCGGGCTGCTGGTCAGGTCGGCGAGCTGCGCCTGGACCGCGCGCTGATGCGCCTCATCACGACAGACGATCAGCAACCCCTGCTCGCGCGTGATCAGCTCCGCCAGGCGTCGGTAGACGGCTTCGACCGCATCGAGCTGCTCGGCCCAGTCGGTCTCGGCATGCGGCCAGGTCAGCATCACCGCCGCCTGCGGCTCCCATTCAGCCGGTAGACGACGCATCGCTAGACGCTGATTCCGGACAGCATCGGCCGTGCGGCGGGCGTCTTGACGGGGCTGCGGATGTCGCTCTGCCATCCAGCTTGTTGTGGGCTCATAGTCAACCCCCTGACTTCCAACTTGCAATGAGGTTCCGGTAAGCAATGGTGCGCCCCGGCGGCTTCTCTTTTTCGAGCGGGGGTTTGGGAGAGCCCGGCCGGGCCAACCAACTGGCCGGATCTTGAGTCTCGGCCAGGATTGGCGCACAGCGCGCATCGGCGCTGGCTTGCTCCAGCCGCTGCAAGGTCTCGTCTTGGGCCTTCGCCAGATCGTCCATGATCTCTTCTGGGCTCGCGCGCCCGCTCACCGCCTTGCCGATGCGCGTCCACCAGAGCTGGGCCAGCAGCGCATAGTCCGGCACATTGAGGCCGGTTGGGGTCCAAGCGGTGCGCGCCGGACTGCGATAGAACTCGACCAGCCCGCCGAGGCTCGGCGCGGCCTCGCTCATCGCATCGGAGCGGATGTCGCTGTCGCGGAACGGCGTCAGCCCCACCAGGGTCTTCTTCAACGAGACCGTTTTGCAGACGCAGAACTGGGCGTAGAGCCAGGCCGCCTGCCGCCGCTTCAGCGGCGTGCTGGCCGGCAGGGTCCAGGCGCCGCAGTCCTGATAGCCGAGCTTCATGCCCGGCTCCCAGTAGGCCCCATGCGGCGAGGGGGCGACCCGCCACTTCGGCGTGCCGTCCGGATTCATGACCTGCGAGCCCGGGCGGACCAGCTCTGGTGTGAATGCGCTGTACCAGAACACCTGCTGGGCGATGTCGCCGCGGGCCGGCACAGGTCCGGCCTCGCTGAATGTCATCTGCTTGGCCTCGGGTGGCGCGAAGCGCTCGAGCCAGTCCAGATAGGTTCGCAGCCCATAGACCGCGGCCGGGCTGTTGGTCGCGCCACCGCGGCTGACCGAAGAGCCAACCGGGTGGCAGTCCTCGACGCGGATGCCCCACTCGTCGACCGGCCGGCCGTTCGGCAGACCCTCGTCGCCGACGCCGGCCATCGCCAGCCAAGCGTCGGTGAAACGCCAACCGAGGGACGGGTCGACCTTGGCATAGTCCATGTGTCCCCAAATACGCCGGCCGTCAAGTTCCTTGACCCGGTTGGTGAAGAAGTCGGCGATGTCCTCGTAGGCGCTCCAGTTCAGCGGCACGCCGAGCGGATAGCCATAGCGCGCCTCGAACGCGCGCTTGAGGTCCTCCCGCTCGAACCAGTCGTGACGGAACCAATAAAGGTTCGCGAACTGCTGATCCGGCAGCTGATAGAGCTTGCCCTCGGGACCGGTGGTGAAGGGCAGACCGATGAAGTCGTCCAGGTCCAGCGTCGGCAGTGTAACCGCGGCGCCCTCACCGCTGATCCAGTCCGAGATCGGCACCACCGCCTTGTTTCGGCTGTGGGTGCCGATGAAATCGGCGTCGTTGATATAGGCGTCATAGAGGTTACGGCCGGTGCGCGTCTGCTGGCGCAGACGCTCGACCAACTCTCCCTCATGCAGCAGATCATGCTGGACGCGGATGCCGGTGATCTCGAAGAACGCGCGGGCCAGGAAGCGCTGTTCGTAGACGTGGGTTGGGATGGTCTCGGAGGCGATATGGATGCGCTCACCGCTGAACGGCCTCGCCTGCTGGATGAAGAAGGCCATCTCGGCCAGCTGCTCCGGCTCGCTCAGCGTCGAGGGCTGAAACTCGCCGCGGACCCAGCGGCGGGCGGCGGCCGCGCGCTGGGGCTCGAGCTCGCCGAGAGGGGCAACGCCCGGGCGCGCGCTAGCGAACTCTGCGGCGCCGGGGACCTGGCGCCACGGCCAGGCGGCAGCACCGAGCGCCGCAGCGATGAGGAGCTGCCGGCGCTTGCGATCGGCGACGGAGGCATGGGGAGCCTCGGCGCTCGCTGTACGACGTTGCTCGCCCGGGCCGGCGCCTTTGGGATTGCGAGCGCCGTCGCCGCTGGCGTGATCGCGCTGGCGATGGCTCATCGGAACTGCACGCTGGTCGGGTCTGCCAGCAGCAGATAAAGGCCGGCGGCCAGCGCGGCGCCGATCAGCGGTCCCACCACCGGTACCCAGGCATAGCTCCAGTCGCTATCGCGTTTGCCGCCGGGCATCGGCAGCAGGGCATGGACGATGCGCGGCCCGAGATCGCGCGCCGGGTTGATCGCATAGCCGGTGGTGCCGCCGAGGCTCAGGCCGATCGCCAGCACCAGCAGACCGACCGGCAGCGCGTCGAGCGCGCCGAGCCCGAAGACCGAGACCGCCAAGAACAGCACCGCGAACACCAGCACGAAGGTGCCGACGATCTCCGAGATCAGGTTCGAGACCGGATCGCGCACTGCCGGCGCGGTGCAGAAGCAGGCCAGTTTCAGGTCCTGATCCTCGGTGCGGGCGAAATGCGGACGATACATCAGCCAGACCAGCGTCGAGCCGAGCATCGCGCCGAGGAACTGGGCGGCGACGTAGCCGGGCACCAGCGCCCAGTCGAACTTGTCGGCGATCGCCAGACCGACTGAGACGGCCGGATTGATATGGGCGCCGCTGAATGACGCCATCGTGAACACCGCGACGAACACCGCCATGCCCCAGCCCCAGGTGATGACGATCCAGCCGGCGCCGTTCCCCTTGGTGCCGTTGAGCACGACATTCGCCACCACCCCGTTGCCGAGTAGCATCAGCAGGGCGGTGCCAAGCAATTCGGCGAGAAATGGCGTCATGGGCGAGTCCTCAGGATCATCGTTCTTGCTACCGCTCTTTTGAGTCCGTCCGGCCTGCCGACCTGTAGATTCAGCGTGCGCAAAGCCTAGGCCCTCTTTGCTCAACCTTGGTGGCGCGGCGCGCGATCCGGCCAAGTCGCGCCACGCACGCGGGCCTCTCTTTCAGAGCGCCGATGCGCGCGCATTGGTGCTCGGTCCGAAATGCCTCTGAAGGGCGGGTGGGCCGGCGATGGGACAGCTCAGGCCTCGGGCTGCTCCGACTGCGCCGGGGTGATCCGGCAATCCTCACAGAAATACTCGTCGTAGCGCGCCTGCGCCTGCGCCTCGCCGAACAGGATGGCGCAGGCCTCCATCAGGCCCTCGGCCTCCTGGATGGTCTGACGTGGCACCACCAACGCGATCTTCGACCGCCGCCGCAGGAAGTCCTCGAGCTTGACGATCATCTCCTGACGTTTGGCCAGCTGGATCTCGCAGCGCAGATAGTCGGTGCCCTTGATCAGCACCTCGGCCTGGCGCGGGTCTTCGCGGATCTGCGCAAGCAGCTCGAACGCCTGTTGATCGTAGCGGCGCCACAGCCGGCTCGAGAGCGGCTCGATCGACTCCGGCGCCGTGTAGCTGTCGAGATCCATCAGCCGCGCCTGGTGCATGTACTCCTCGTAGACCGACCGATGCGGCTCGCCATACCAGCGATAGCGCGGATGCGGCAGCTTGATCCCGAGCTCGGCAGCGATTGCCGAGACCTCGTTACCCACATTGACGCAGTCGGTCAGCTTGCCGCCGTAGATCGAGACATGCGCCTGGTCGTGATCGACATCGATCTCATGCTTGCGCGAGAGCTGCATCCAGTCGCGCTCGGCGCCTGCACCGTCGCCGCCATCGCCACCGTTGTTGCGCTCAGGCGTGCGCTTGACCACGAGCGGCCGCACGCCGCAGCGCTCGGCGATGATGTCCTCCCGGGTCAGCGGCCGCTTCAGGTCGAGGCGCTTGTTGATGTTCTCGAGCACGAAGTCGCGGTCGTCGTCGGAGACCTCGGTGAACGGGCTCTCGACCCGGGTGTCGGTCGTGCCGATGCAGGTCCGCACCCCCATCGGGATCACGAAGAACAGCCGCCCATCATCGGCGAAGAAGGTCAGGATGTGCTGCTGTTCCGTGACCTGCGGCACGATCAGATGGATGCCCTTTGAGAAGAGGTGCTGATGCTCGGTCTGCTCGCCGCTGTGCTGATTGAGCTCATCAACGAAGGGGCCGGCCGCGTTGACCAGCATCTTCGATCGGATCTGAAAGGTCTGGCCGCTCTGCGTATCGCGCGCCTCGGTGATCCAGAGATCAGCCTCGCGCCTTGAGCCCAGCGCCTCGACATAGTTCGCGGCGATGGTGCCGCGGTCCATCGCCGCGCGCACGAACTGGAAGACGAAGCGCGAGTCGTTGTCGTGCAGGTAGGCATCCGAATACTCGAAGCCGCCGGCCGCCTTACTGGTATTGACGACCGGCTCCTCGCGTTCGATGCGGGCCTTACTCAGCAGCCGCGGGATGCGCGTGTAGCCGTTGCCGAACAGCCAATAGACCCAGGTGCCGAGCCACAGGAACAGCGGCGAGAAGCGGAACCCTTTGTCGATGGTGGCGAAGAAGCGGATCTCCTGCACCCGGCTCGGGTAACTGTCGATCAGATGATTGCGGCTCAGACACAGCTTGCGCACCAGCCCGTAATCGCCGCTCTCCAGATACTTGATCCCCCCCCAGGCGAGATTCGACGACTGCTGACTGGTGAAGCCGGCGAAATCGCGCTGATCGATCAGCGCGACGCTCGCCCCCTTCCCGGAGAGCGCCGCCGCCGAGACCGCGCCGTTGATCCCGCCGCCGATGATCAGCGCATCAAAGACAGGCTCCCGCAACTTGGCGATATTGCTATCCCGCAGACCCATCGCTTCCCCCTTCACCCGTCAAACTTCCCACTTCAAACTTCCCCCTCTTCACCCTTCAAACTTCTCACTTCAAACTTCCACCGCCCAGCCCTTGGCCAGCTCCACCGCTCGGTGCCAGCGCTTGAACAGCTTCTCACGCTTGGCATCATCGATGCGCGGGCGGTAGCGCACATCGAGCGCCCACTGCTCGGCGATCTCGTCCCGGCTCTCCCAGAACCCGACCGCGAGACCAGCCAGATAGGCGGAGCCGAGCGCGGTGGTCTCGACGATGCTCGGCACCTCCACCGGCACGCCGAGGATGTCGGACTGGAACTGCATCAGCACGCTGTTCACCGATGCACCGCCGTCACAGCGCAGTTCCTTGAGCTGGATGCCCGAGTCGCGCTCCATCGCCTCGATCACGTCACGGGTCTGATAGGCCATGCTCTCGAGCACTGCGCGCGCGATATGGCCGCGGCTGGTCCCGCGCGTGATCCCGATCAGCAGTCCGCGCGCGTAGGGGTCCCAGTGCGGCGCGCCCAGACCGACCAGTGCCGGCACGAAGTAGACATCCTCGTTCTCGGGCACCGAGCGCGCCAGCTCACGCGTCTCCTTTGCGTGCTCGATCATCTTGAGCCCGTCGCGCAGCCACTGCACCGCCGAGCCGGTCACGAATATCGCGCCCTCGAGCGCGTACTCGACCGGCTGGTCGCCGACACCCCAGGCGATCGTGGTCAGCAATTGCTCGTTGCTGCTCACCGCCTCGGTGCCGGTGTTCATCAGTACGAACGAGCCGGTACCATAGGTGTTCTTCGCCATCCCGCGCTGATAGCAGGCCTGACCGAAGAGCGCCGCCTGCTGGTCACCGGCGATCCCGGCCACCGGAATGCCGCGCGTGCCGAAGAACATCTGTGGATCGGTCTCGCCATAGACCTCAGACGATGGGCGCACCTCGGGCAGCATCACGGCCGGGATATCCAACAGCTCCAGCAATTCATCATCCCACTGCAGCGCGCGGATGTTGTAGAGCATGGTCCGTGACGCGTTGGAATAGTCGGTGATGTGGCGCTTGCCGCCGGTCAGACGGAACACCAGCCAGGAGTCGATGGTGCCGAAGCAGACCTCGCCGCGAGCTGCCCGCTCGCGCAGGCCCGGCCTGTTGTCCAGCATCCATTTGACCTTGGTGCCGGAGAAGTACGGGTCGATCACCAGCCCGGTCTTGCGCTGGACCAGCTCGGCGTGGCCCTGGGCCTTGAGCTCATCGCAATAGGGCGCGGTGCGCCGATCCTGCCAGACGATCGCATGACCGAGCGGCTTGCCGCTCGCCCGCTCCCAGAGCACTGCGGTCTCGCGCTGATTGGTGATGCCGATCGCCTGGATGTCGTTGGCCGCAACGTTGCCGGCGCGCAGTGCATCGGCGATCACCTTCATCGTGACCACGATGATCTCTTCGGCATCGTGCTCCACCCAGCCCGGCTTCGGGTAATGCTGGGTGAACTCGGAGTAAGCGCGGGCGCGGATCTGGCCCGCGTGGTCGAAGATCAGCACCGTCGTCCCGGTGGTGCCTTGGTCGATCGACAGGATGACGCCGTCTTTCATCAGGGCCTCCTTCAGTGGTGTCGGCCGCCTGGTGCGTGTCGGGGCCGTTGTGGTGTCTCGCGCTCGGTGTTGGTTAGGCGACAGAGGGGTGTTGAAGGGCTTGGTTTGTTTCTTCTCGAGTTTGGCGCGCGGGCGTCAGGCGCTAACGGACCCGCCTCCCGCACGCCGCTGCTTGCCGGAACGGCGCGCGGCCAATGCGATGAACAGGTAGGACCAGCCGTTGAAGATCAGCTCGATCGCGATGAACAGCCCGATGATGAACAAGCCCGACTGGGGCCATTCGGCTAGGATCAGGCCGCCAAGCAGGAGCGAGATCAGCCCCGAGACCAGCGGCCACCACCAGCCCTTCGCTGGCTTAACCTGGAACGCCATGATCGCGCGCAGGATACCCACTGCGATGAACATCGAGCCGAGCAGCAGCGTCAGCGACACCGCCGCCAGCGTTGGGTGCAGCGTCATGTAGACACCGGCGGCGACATAGAGCAGCGCGATCAGCACATGCCAAGCCGTACTCTTCCAGCCGTTGCATTTGAGCGCGTCGAGCAACTGGAAGACCCCGCCGACGATCAGCAGGGCCGCGAAGAACACGATCGCGAGCTCGGTCAGCATGAAGGTCATCCCAAGGCCGATGGTGCCGAGGATGATCGACAGCAGCCCGAAGGCAAGCAACCAGCCCCAGTTCTTCTCGAGGTCGCCAAACGGTGGAATCGGCGCGACGGATGGGTTGGTGTTCATGTCGGTCATGTGTTGCTCTACTGTAGATGGTGGTCAAGACGGGGACGGGACAGCTGATGGTAAGCGATTCCGGCAAGCACTGGCTCGCTCGATCGCTGCGGCTGGATCATCCTTCAAACACAGTGGCTCTCTTCGAACTCTCGGATCAGGCGAAGCTAGCCACTGACAAGCCGTTACCTCTCGGCGACGAAGCGCCACCTGCAGGTGCGTTCTGCAAAGCAGGCCCCGCCAGACAGAGCGCGTTCATCTTAGCCTTGAGCGCTACGGGTACGACGTCGCAGTGCATCAAGGGCAAGTTGCAGTCACCGAAAGCGGAAGGTGGGGCCAGCATGGCGCAAGCCGGTGAGTGCGGTACGAGAGACGGGCGCCGATGCTTTCCCCATTTGTCGCTAACCCCATAATCCGTATTAAGGCGAAGTGAAATTTTCCGTTGTTCCTTACCAAGCATTGCTGGCTGAACAACTACCACCGTCCGATTCCGGCACGGTTTGCGGAGTTCCTGGAGCGGAATGGCAACTCGGAGGCTGTAGCGGCTATTGCCGAGGCCAAAGACAGCGAGATCGCCGTCTACAAAAGCAACGCGGCATAGACACGAGCTGCGGCTCTTACATCGCAAGAAGAGTTTCCTAATCATGGACCGTCAGCAGCGTGACCGCGGCCGTGTTCGTCTTGCCGCTGGCCGCCTTCTAGCCACCATCTGGGTGGCGGCTGAACGCTCAGACTGTGATGGAGTTCAAGAATTTACCTTAGACGCCTGGGCACAGGGCACAATCTAGGGCTGGGCCTTGCGCCACCATACCAACAAACCGTCAGTCGTTGGAGGCATCGTCAACATTCTGAGCCCGTCACCCTTGAGCTCGATGCCGGTGGCTTCACCGACCTGTTACCGCTATCACATACTGCGTCACAACAACTGCCTATAATTTATCAATTACTGAGCAGCTCGATCTATGCCAGGGTCCCTTTGCCCTTCTGCAAACCCTTGGCTCTTTACAGTGTTTTTTTTTGATCAACGACTTTGTGAGTTACAGCATGAACAAGAGTCCTGCGCTAGTGAACCTAATGCGAGTGGTCGTGTGGAGTTTGGTGATGGGCGCGCTTTCTGGACCTGCTAACGCTTTTTCCCTACTCGACAGCGGAATCTATCTAGGAGTGCAACCGGGCTTCGAGCTGAACGATCCCGATGGCGCCTCAGCTGCGGTCCAGACCAAGCTCCAGGAAGCATTCGATGCGGGTGTCTCTGTAGTGCCTGTCGGCGCCGAGTGGCCTGAGCTCGAACCATCGCGTAACAACTACAACAAGCAGGCGCTTCGGCAACGCTTGGAGTATGCGAAGCAGCGCGGGCTTAAGCCAGTGCCGTTGCTTTACCTCATTGACTCCGAGGGCGTGCTTCTTCCCAGTTACCTTAACCCTGATGACGAAGAGTTAATATCATTGAGTCAAGTCGATATCACAGATTCGGCGATCATGGAGCGCTACAAAGCCCTCCTAGATTGGGTCGTGCCAATGGTTGCAGAATACGACGGTTTCGCGATCATGGTCGGGAATGAGCCAGATAATCACCTAGAGGATCATCCAGGGGAAGCCGCGGAGGTCTTAGAGTTTCTGCGCCAAGCAAAGAGGCATATCCGCGGGATAAATCCTGACATGGCCGTCGCCATCGCGCTGTCAGATGGTTTCGATAAGTTACAGCCGTATTCGATCGATATCGTAGACGAAAGCGATTTCGCCAGCTTCAATTTTTACTGCTCGCTCGAAAACTTCGAAATTGATTCGGAACAGATTGCTGCGCGCCTAGACCGTCGCATAAACGCGGCCAAAGGGAAGCCGGTGATGATTCAGGAATTGGGCTGCGCGTCCGGTATAGACACTGATTCAGCCGCGGCAGCCGCAATGCTAGAGCGTCAGAAGCAGTGGTTTGAAACCACCTTCACGCTCATGGAGTCGCGCCCTTCTATTCGCGTTGCCATGGTCTTTCAGTTGATGGATTGGGGTGACTGGTTGCTTAACTACTATCGAGAACTCCTGCGGCCGGTTTTCATGGAGGAGACAAATAATAATGAGGAAATGACGAATATGATATTGGATACGGTAACGGCATCTCTGGGCTCAATTGGCCTCCTCAAAGCCGATGGGTCGCCAAAGCCGGCTTGGAACTCCTTTTTGAGCGAGCTGTCACCGCCTCGCCCAATCCCAACACCGAAGAATTTGCGAACCCCTTAAAGGGTTTTCCCTAGCTCTGTGTGCCTACCTCTGGATCGAAAAGGGATGCAGCCCTGCGATAAGGAGGCTGGCGATCGCCATTCCGATTAAAGAGAGCATTGAAGCCGCAAGGATTAACGAACCAATACCAGAGCCCAATGCTGTCGCTATCGGGTTGAGCAACCAGACCGCCGCTGCTATTATTAGAACTAAGAAAGTAGACAGAGTAAAAGAATACATGCTGCGGTCTCTCATTACGCGAAGGTGCGCAATAGAAAATAATAAGATGAGTGTGGGTGCCGTGGCCACGCGAGCCCAGCCGGCACCTTCAAGACCGGACGAAGGAATTAACATGAGCGATAGGGTAACCACGATAGCCCCGCTCAGCAAGTTGGCCACAGTCAACCAATGGGCGAACCCGGTGCCCATAAGCATGTAGACCGAGATTACACCGAGGCTACTGAATGTGAAAGCGACCACAACCAACCGCAATACCTGAGCCCCTTGATTCGCAAATGATTCGCTGATCCACAGTTGCAGCACTTCGGGCGCTAGCGTCAGCAACGGTAACGACGCTCCCGCGATGACTACTGCACTCAACTGCAATCCATAACGGTAGTGACGTCGCAATTCTGAGAGATTCCCCTTCTCATAGAGAGCAGAGGCGACCGGGAGAATGAACGCCATCGCTCGCAGCAGCAATGTCTGGACCTGCTGCCCGACCTGCATGCATACGCTGTAGACCCCCGCGCTGGAGGTATCGAGCAGGCTTGCAATAATGAACCTGTCCGACTGACCGCCGATCGCGGTAGCAACAAGTTGGTACCAGAGTGGGAGTCCCGTGTTCCATAACACCCGCACCTCCTGCAAGTTCAGCAACGGCTTCCACTTTAGCTCGGGAAGGAAGCGCCGGGAAAGCAGTTGCGCTTTCAACGCGGCCTGTACGCAGTAGGTACCGATCAGGGTCAGAAAGACGGCATTCAGGCCATAACCCGAGACAACGAGACCAATACTAACAAGCATGCCTGACGAGCGGGCCAGCATGTTGATACGAGCAGTTAGGTCGAAACGTTCGAAACCGTGCAGGCCTGCCTCACCAATCTGATCGACGAACAAGAGCAGGATCACGAGGCCCGTGAGACGGAACGCATTCGTTCCCGCATCCTGATTAGGGGCGCTGATCGTGAACAGATCAGAAGCCAAGAAAGGGGATAGTACGTACATCGCAGCCGCCACCAATACGCCAAGCACAACATGCAGCATGATTGCGGTGCGAAGCAGTCGCACGACCGCTGACCGGTCGTCTTGGGCCATGCGCGCCGCTACGAGCCGAATGGTTGCGTCGCGGATGCCGAGGCCGAAAATCACACTCGAGGCAACGAAGGCATTGCCGATCATCCAGATCCCGAACAGCTCGCTCCCCAAGCTGCGCAAGAAAATCGGGGTCGTCACCACCCACAACAACAGCAGTATCACATGGTCGCCACTGCTGTAGAGGATGTTCCGTAGCTGAGACCGAAACGCGCCCAGGTTGTGCAACCGCTGTCGCAGAAGGTCAATTATTACCAACATCGCCTCCTGCATTCGCGGTTGCTATCTCAACCTCGGGCTGCGTTCTCGATCTAAGGATGACTAGCTCGAGTCATCAATACAAATGCGTGTAGTCACATTCCCGATGCCAGTCGCGCAATGCGGCGGCAAGGTCATATTTCGGCGTGAAGCCAATGCTTGCTAGAGCATCGGCGTTCATGTGAGTCGAGTAGTAGAGCTTTTCAATGCGGCGATGATGCACAGCGGATTTCAGCATGCCGATCGCGTTCAGCCACTCGAACAGGTAGCCCCCTAGCAAGGCCAGCCGATACGGCACAACAGGAATCCGCTCCGAAAACCCAAACACCTTGCACATAGTTTGGCAAATTTCGCTAATGCTGGTCGGTTTTGGATAGGTTAGGTTGAATACCTCGCGTTGGCCTGAATCCTCGCTCAAGGCGAGCAGGAATCCGACAACATCCTTAACATAGATCCAGCTCTTAATGGTGGTTTTGCGCCCTATGTAGAAGAATAGGTGTCGCCGGATCGCGTGATAAAGGCGCGTGAAGTTCCCGTTCTCACCCAATCCAAATACCACACCAGGACGCACAATCCGAATCCGGCGACCGTCCGCAAGCGCTTGCCAGCGAAACACCTCCAGTTCACCAAGGAGCTTTGACATGCCATAGGCGGTATCCGGCGCAGTCAGGCTGTTTTCAAAATTCTCACGCTCTCCGGCTTGGAACACCATTTCGGTGCTCGTATAAACCATATTGTCAATGCCACAACGTTCTGCAAAGCGGCAGGTATGTAGAGTACCGACATGGTTGCTGCTAAAGTATTCGTGCCAAGGGAACCCCGGCTCCTTGCAGATCGCTGCTAGGTGAAAACAGGTGCCACCCGGCACGTCGAGCTCTAACCCGAGAGGTCGCCGAAGGTCAACAGCGTGATAAAAAATCCTCGAATCCGTGACCTGCGGAGGATTCAAGTCAAGCACGTGGATCGCCTGCCAACTCTCATCGAGCAACAGGCGCCGAAGTAAGTGTGTACCGATAAACCCCGAGCCCCCGGTAACGATACAGGCGCGAGCATTGGTTGGATTCTGGCTTGCGTCCATGATCGATACCTATTCAGCCTGCGGAGGCCGGTCGCCGACGCGAAACCTCGGATCACCGCTGATTCGCTTAAGTGTGCCGCGTGCTAGCCCCCAAGCGAGAGATCCTGCCCGACACACAATAAATAGCGGCGCAAACAGACCAACGAGGGGGTCGGCTCGCAAGCAGCGCAGTGTCAGAGGGACGCTGGACGCAAAGAACGTGAACACAAGGGCAAACAGGACTAACGAGGCCGATGGTATCAGCAAGGCGAGCGCGCTCAGCGGTAAGAACGCCGCGGCCAGCAATATCTGAATCTTCAGCGTTATCGGCGTGTGGCTGTCCCCGCTCGCCTTATTTGGGTTTTTAGCCAGGACCAAGACCTTCCAGAAGCCAATCTTATATTTCTTGCGGCAATATGAGCCGAGCGTGGTGGTATGCCGATGCCAAACACGAGCCTCAGGCACGAACACCATCTTGTGACCCGCATTGGCCAGCCGAAACGAGAACTCCTGATCCTCGACCGAGGCGGTTGTAAACGCGGTATCGTAGCCGTCAGCGGCTAGGAATAGGTTCCGCCGAAACGCGGCAGAATAGGTATCGACAAAGTCAATGTATTCGTGGCGCTCTAGTTCTTTGTACTTCTCCTCGTACTCCAACTGCACAAAACGCGCAATAGGCTCGCGCTGGTCACAATAGTAGGCGCCCTTTGCGCCTGCGACCTCCGGGCGCCCGAAGGGCGCAACAAGCTGTTTTAGCCAGTCGGGCTCCGGTATACAGTCATCGTCGGTGAATACGACAATCTCGCCTCTCGCCTGAGCAGCGCCATTGTTTCGGGCTGCTGCAGGACCAGCATTGGTTTGTGAGATCAAGCGGACATTTGCATACTCTTTGATGACCTCCGCCGTCTCGTCTGTTGAACCATCGTTGACGACAACGACCTCGAAAGGTGGTGCCTCCTGCTGCATCAGCACAGCATCCAGGCACTGCCTGAGGAGACGCCCCCGGTTATACGTTGGTATGATGATCGATACCTTGATGTCCATAGTGGAGTTGCCGGTTGGCATAGGGCAGACTTTGACAGACCTGGATCGAGCTACTGAAGCTATGGATGAGGGCTGAGATGACAATCTTCTAGCATCACCTTAGGGGCATCGAGCTAGTCGAGCGCTAAGCCGATTTTGGCGCGGTGCGTCCCAAGACATTCAGGTAGCACTGCTCGGTTAGCTCCGCGACCTGACCCCATGAATGCCTGCCTGCTGTTTCGGTAGCGCCCGCACAAAGTTCATGGTAAACCCTGCCATCACTGAGCATATTAATCAAAGCTTGTGCGAGGGCCGACGAATCGCAGGGTGGTATCAGCAATCCATTGTAGCGATCAACCACAACTTCGTCGAATCCACCCACGCGGGTCGCGATTACTGCTTTGCCATAGCCGAACGCGGACGCCAGAACTCCGCTGTTCCAACCGTAGCGATAGGGTAACGCCACGATATCGCAGCGTTCAAAGTAGCCGGCCATTTCGGCGAACGTCGCGTAGCCGGGCCGAAACGAAACGTGCTCAGTTAGGCCAAGGCATTCAATCTGCGCCTCGAGCGGCTTGGTATTCATGTATGCTTTGCCGGCAATAGCGAGATGTATGTCCGGTACCTGCCGGAGGGTCTCAGCAAATGCATCGATTAGGAGATCGACACCTTTGCGTTCCTGTATCTGGCCAAAGAATAGTACGACGCGACGGCCGTCCGGAATCGGCGGCGGTACGGCAACATCCTGCTCGCGCATGAACGCCAGAAGATCGGGCATTGGCAGCACGGTCAACTTGGCCCGGTCGACACCGAAGAGCTTGGTTGCGGTGGCAAGATTCTGCTGCGCATTAAGAAACACATGCGCCATGCGGCCATAGAAAAACCGCAGCATATGAGTGTGGTGACTACGCTCAGAAAATGGGAGAATATCCTGAGGGGTGTAAACGAATCTCGCTCGCGTCAGAAGCCGCAGCGCGATCCACGCAACGACATAGGTTGCCGGGCGCTGCGCGCCCTGAAAGTGGATGATCTCAGGACGCAAGACTCGCAACAGCCGTAGCAGAGCGGCTAGCCGCGAATATTGCAGGCGATAGCGGTCAATGACCTCTAGCAGCTGATAACGACGTGGGAACTCTGCAAGTTCGTAGCCCAGGCTGGTAACAAGGGTGATCTCGTGGCCCCGATCGGCCAGAGCATTCATCAGGTTATGATTGTACTGCGCAGTGCCTGCCTGCGCGGTCGGTGACAAAAACAAGATTCGCAATGGATTATTCCAACAACGATGAGCGCTGTGCATAAAGCCTCATGCAAGCTATTAACAAACGAGATTGTGCTAATAATAATACGCTTCCGAGCTCAAAGATAGCGTGGGTCTCGTTGAGGGACTGCCAGTGTTAGATTCACTCAACGGCCAGCGGGTACTTCTGACCGGCGCAAACGGCTTTATTGGCTCCCATCTTCTAGGCGCCCTGCAGACTATCGGGGCCGAGGTTACGGTGCTGGGTCGCGACAATGAAAACCTGGCATCGCTCCGAGCGCGAAGCAAGTGCGTCCACACTGTGCAGGCCGACCTAATCTCTGCAGCCTCAACCGCAGCGGCCGTAGCGCCGCTTCAGCCACAGATCGTGTTTCACCTCGCCGGTTACACGAATGTCGGGCGCGGAATGGAGCACGCGGTGCCCGCAATGCAAACCAACCTTCTCGGTACCATAAACCTCGTCAATGGGCTAAAAGCAAAATCTGTTAAGCGCTTTATCGCTGTCGGCTCTAGCGAAGAGTACGGTCTGGCGACGGCGCCCTTTGACGAAACTATGCCACTGGCCCCCGTATCTCACTATGCAGCCTCCAAGGCTGCTGTCAGCCACTGGTGTCGCATGGTCCATAGCACCCTCGGCTTTCCAACTGTGGTTTTACGGGTGTTTCTCGCCTATGGGCCAGGGGACCGCAGCGACCGGCTAATCCCAAGCGCGATTACCGCAGCGCTGCGCGGCGAAGATTTCCCGATGACCTCTGGCCGCCAGACCCGAGAACTGACGTACATCGACGATCTCGTACAGGGGTTTCTGCGCGCCGCAGTGGCGCCGAGCGCCGTAGGAGAGATCATCAACCTCGGCACCGGGGTCGAACATCCGGTGCGGGAGATCGTGCAGAAAATCTACGGACTTGCCGGAAAGGGGGGGCGCCCGCTGTTCGACGCGCTGCCGCACCGCAACGGAGAGTTATGGCACAACTACGCATCCGTGGATAAGGCGACCGAGCTTCTAAATTGGCGAGCGCAAGTCGGAATCGACGAAGGGCTTGCCCGCACCGTTGCCCACTACCGTTCCCTTTAGGCTACGAACATCCAAACCCGTGGCGTTCTCTATACCGCAGACGCAGGCAATGCTGAAACATTGACTGGCTTCAGAGGATGACGCAATAATAGCTCGCCTACGAATACCCAGTCGGCATGGGTTAAAACCGGCCGAGCGGGATCGCCATTCGCTTGCATGTAAATGCCAAAAAGAACAAACCCTTTATTGCGAAGGTAGCTATCGAGCTCAGCGTAGCCGATATGTTTGGCGGGAGTTGGATTCATGCCGCACTCAACCTGCACGATCCCGCACCGTTGAGAGGTCAGCATCCCGTCAGCACCATGCAAAACGTCAAGATCGTGACCTTCAGCGTCAATCTTCAGGTAATCAATGAAGTCGATTCGATATCGTTCGCAAAACGCATCGATAGTTGTTACGTCTACATCCTCAATGCCTGTACTCTTGCCGTCATTGCGAACAACTGTATCGCTCTGCAACCGGTTCGCAACATCACCCGGACCATAAATTAGCATCTTCGCCGTGCCTGAACCGGAGCTCATCGCTAGTCGATGACAATGAACCCTGCTAAATGGGCGCATGTTGGCTGCTAGCATCCTATAGGTGGAGTCGGCCGGCTCGAAGCAATGGATGCTCGCGTCGGGATACCAGCGCAGCAGCCGATCTGCAGACTGGCCTATGTTTGCGCCAATATCGAAAATCGTCCTTGGAGCAAAGGCCGGCAGGCGCTTAGCCAGGTCGCGGTATTGATCAACTCCATGCAGAGATGAAGCAAACTCCCAGAGCTGACTGTAAAACTTTGGACCAATAAGTTGCTTTAGCTTGATTCGGCCTACTCTGTTCAACTGTGCTCTCTACCTAAACCTAAAACTCTAGGTGGCGTATAGCATAAACGCGCCGATTGTGCCGAAAAATTATGCGCAAAGGCATGCACAGCCGTTAGAAGGTCAGATCAAGCATTTTGCCGATTCGGCGAAAGCGGGCGAGCCAGGTATGCTCTGCCTCAGAACGGAGCCTCGCTCGTTCACCGATTCTGCGGCGTTCCGCGTCCTGTTCGGGACGCAAGTAGAATCCCGCCTTGTCGACGAGCTCTTCCGCGCTTCCGTAGAACAACATCTCACGATCTGGCTCAAAGTATTCTTCGAGCTCCGGGAAGCGATTAACGAGGTGCACCCCACCGGACATCGCCACCTCGAACTCGCGTAGCCGGATAAACAGCAATGGTTGCCTAAACACATAGGTGCTGCAAAGCTCAATCGAACCGAGACTCAGGGCCATGCGGCTTAAAGCCGCGCTCATCCCTTCGAACGGCGGGCCGGGCATGTACTCTATGCGGCTGTTGTCAAGGCGCTGCTCCGGAAGATGTCCAGGCAACTCTTGTATCGACCGCCAGAGCAGGCTGAGCATGCACTGTCGTCCCGCGGGAAACCGGATGCCGTGGCGAAAGCGCTGCCAGGATTCGGGAAAATTGGCGATTGCCCGGGCAATCGGATTGCTTCCCTTGCCATCGGTCTGGTAATACTCATCCGGCGAGCGCCCGTGTACGCGCACCGGCAAGCCCGCCTGCTGCAAGTAGGCGATGTTGCGAGCCCGAGCGCCATAGGTTGTGCCGATAAATCCAATGACCCGATCTGCTGGCCCGGAACCGGGCTTAAACACATGCGGATTTGCGCCCCAGGGCATTGTGATGACGCGTGCGCCGTATCCCTGGATAATCGCAAGGTTTTCACGCACTGTGCTCCAGTTGAGGTCGAAGCGAGAGGCCACGCGAGCAACACGAAAGGGATGCGAATAGTCATCTGTAGACAGATTCACCGCAACGAGACCGCGACGGCGTGCCTCGTCTATCGCATCGGGCACAATCGTGTCATCTGTCGCCGTGGCGAAGAGCAGGTCATAGCGGTCGGCACCACTGGTCGGGGCCGCAATCTCATCGAGCAAGACCTGAGAATAGTCCGCTGAACTGCCAGTCCGACCAAGCACTGCAACCGGGTTCAGATAGTGAACGTCATGGCCCGCACGGCGTAGCTCATCCACCATGTGAAACTGGTGCCAGTCATAGATGAAGCCGCCGGCGTGAGCGCAATAGTGAAGGATGTTCACTCGTCAAAACCTTTTCTAAAGACGGATTGCCATCCGAGGCAATTACAGGCCCTTTACGATGCTGAAGGTCAGGCTGTTTGCATGCGTGGTGTCACCGGAAACTTCCTGTTGGCGACGGTTTAGTAGCCCCTCCAGCCAGATGTTGCTGCCAAGCGCGTAGCGAACGGCGACACCGATATCGATGGTATCGAACTCTTGCGGCTCGCGGTCTAGTGTTTTGAACCTGGTCAACGCGATAGTGCCGCCAACACGCAACCCTGCAAAAGGGCGATTCTCGACGTCGAATGCCAGTCGGTTTCTCAACAACGGTGCACCGATGCCTGCCACGACCGTCGTGTCGCGCGAAGCATCAAGGGTGGCCAGCTGGTTCGTAGTCGCAGCCCTAAGTTGGGCTCGACCCTGCCAGTCTTCGTCGGCAAACGGACCGGGCTCCAGAAAACCCAACTCGATGTCGGCTGCGAGATTCCGCGCCAGCGCGCGCTGGTAGCCGACCCGCAAACCTTGGATTATCCCGTGATCATCCCGCGCGTTCGCCGCAGCACTGCTGAGCGTCGCCGGCGGTAGATCGAACCTCAGGTACTGCGCGTTATAGCGAGCAGTGAGTCGAGCAGCGCGCCCGAGAAGCCAGCGGGCCTGGGCGTCGAATGCGTAGGCCTGAGCATCAGCGCCGTCATCGTCACTGGTCAGCAGCAACTGATGGCTAACGCCCAGGTTGACATCCGACGTCCGGTTAGGACGAAGCGTAGCTAAGGTGCTGAGGATGTTGGTGGTAAACCGCGTCGCAGGCGACGCCGCGGTAACCAGCGCCTCGGCCGTAGGATCATGGGTCTGTTGGAACAGCTCGCTGACCGTGATCCCGAATAGCGGCGATGCGTTGTAAGTTGCTGATAAAGAAACTGTTTGCGCGTCGAGCAACCGATCAAGCTCAGTATTGTCCCGATAAGCGGCTGCCTCAAAACCGTAGTCGAGTCCGACGCGCCACTGAGGGCTGTTGGCGACATAGTTAAACCCCGGACTCAACAAGGCGATGACATCATCCTCCTGTTCGGTATTGGAGAAGGACAAATTGTCAGTATATTCGAAGCCAAGCCCGATCCGCGGTTCGAAGCCGGTGAACTTTTGCCGGGGTGGCGCGCTAATGCGGCCACCCCACTCCTCGAGCTCTCGTTCCTGCAGAGGGCGTCGCTGCGACAAGCCGCTCGCGTAGCGAGGCTGAACCTGCTGGAGCAGATCGAGTTCCGGGTTGCGGTCATCGTTACCGGATACCTCGGCGTACGCCGATTGGCAGCTCAATGCAACAAGAATACTAGCCAGAGTGCCACAAAACCGGGACATCGTTACCGTTGGCCTATTCGCAACAAGAGGTCAACGGACTATAACCGTGTCGCCAGGCAACAAGAGCGGGTCCTCGCTATCTTCCGCTCCGTCAATGAAGGCTTTGTAATCGAAGCGAATTGGCGCGCGATCCGCCTTCCGGTTGTACACCAAGATGTCCTTACGTTTGGCATAGGCGGTGAACCCGCCGGCCATCGCGAGCGCTTGGACCAGTGTAATGGCGCTGCGCGGGGCGAGCTCACCAGGCGACATCACCTCACCCATGACATAGATGCGATAACTGTTGAGCGCTTCGAGACTGACTGTGACCTCCGGCTCCTCGTCTTGGAGCATGTGGCGCCTAAGCGCCTCGGCTAGCTTCGCGCTCAGTTCGGGCGCGGTGAGTCCGGCGGCTTGAATCTCGCCAACGAGCGGATATTGGATCTTACCGGTTGGGCTGATCACGACGCGCTGCGACAGCTCCGGCAGACGCCAAACAATGACCTGGATACTGTCTCCGGGGCCTAGCCGGTCAAGGGCTCCAGGTACTTGATCCTCGCCACCCCGAGCTCCAAAGGCTGCACAAAGCACGAGGCAGCCCAGAATCGCCACAACCAGTGTCTGGCGCAGGTACAAGATCATGCAGAAACACCTATTTATGCGCAGGCTAACCGTGTGTGGGCGCGCCGGCCAGGCGCTCTAAGAGGCCCTGTCAAGACGGCTGCGTGACTCGCGCAAGCTCCGGATTTATCAAGCCGCAGGAGCCATTCTGTTAGGGCTTCTAAGTCACTCGCCACTTGAGTCAGTCTCAACTGGTACTACAAGTTAGATAAAAAAAAGGATAAATGAGTGCCTAAGTCTAGCAGCGCTCTGCGACCCATTGATAAAGCGAAGACATGCCCGTCTTTAGATCGACCTCTGGAGCCCAGCCGAGCACTTCGCGAGCTCTACTAAAATCGGCACACCGGCCGCGATCGCCTTCTGGCTTAGATGTGTCGAATTCGATCGAGATATCTTTGCCCGACACCTCGACGAGGGCCTCGGCGATATCCTTAATTGACGTACACACATCAGGTCCGATCTGGACCAGCCCCTTACCAAGCCCCTTCTCCATGGCAAGCACCAGCGCAGTCACGACATCGTCTACATGCACGAACGCGCGACCCTGGGCGCCGCTGCCCCAGACTACGAAAGGCTCGGCCGGATAACGCGCGGCCTTGCGCGCCAATGACGGGATGACTTGCGAACGCTCGGCGTCGAAGTCACATGGCGTGCCATAGACGTTGTGCAGACTTAATACCGATACTGGGATGCCAGTTTCACGCTCCATCAGCAAAGCCTCATATTCGCCCATCAGCTTACTCCAACCGTAGGCCGATTCCGGCCATGCTGGATATTGATCTTCCTCCCTGAGCGGCGGCGCATCGACCCCCGTCTGTTTGTCGGCCGGAAAGCTACAGGCGGTGCCGACGTAAATGTAACCTTTAAGTGGGCGATCGCGCAGCGATGCAATGGTATTCGTATTGATCAGCAGGTTTTGACGGAAAACGCTGCCCTCATTACTGAACACATAATCTACACCTGCCACCACATCAGCAAGATGATAGACATAATCAATGCCTTCGGTGATCATATCAAGCGCACCAGGCACAGTAAGATCCAGCTCATGGAAGTCCCGCTCCATATTGATAATATACTCCCCATGCTCGTCTAGAAGGTTCTCGCGTTGGCCTCGCCAAAGGTTATCAACAGCCTTTACTGAGTGCCCCATGGACACCAACCGCTTGATAAGGTTGGAGCCGATCATCCCTGCACCTCCAGTGACCAAAATACATGCATTGTTCATAAGCAATCTCGCTATCTAGCTCGAAACATTAGGCATGCACCGCCACTGCAGAATTGTCAGACGTCGGTGACATCATTCTTTGATCCATACTCTCCCACGGTTGCCCCTTCAGATGATCAGCGAGCCGGATGGCGAGCGCGACGATCGTCAGCGTGGGATTCGCCTGGCTACTCGTAGGAAATACTGCGCTGCTGGCAACATATAGGTTCGCTGTGCCAAAAACCCGACACTCGGGGTCAACGACGCCCTGGCGCGAGTTCTCCGCCATTCGGAGGCTACCAATATGGTGGCCGAGAGTTGCCTTTTGGGCGCGTATCTCGTCATCCACGTCGTCAGAATTGTACTCTAATTCGCCGACACCGGATTTTCGAAACGCTGTATCAAGCAGTTCATGAGAACGCCGCAAGCTGTCAACATCCATGTCTGTGATCCGGAAGTCGACCATTAAGCGCGGCTGACCTAAGGCGTCGCGTTCCTCGCTTAAAGCGATGCGGGAAGACATGTCTGGTACCTGCTCGGCGTGGAAGTAAATGTGGAACAGGTTGTTCTTGGGCTTCACCAGAAGCGAAGGCATCCGTCGTTCTTGCAAGAAACGACTTCGGCTCCAAGACGGCAGCACACTGAGCATTTCAGGTGATCCAGCAAGCACATTGCGTAGGTGCTTCCAGTACAGTTCGTACTTGCCTGACCTGGTGCTATCGCTCGACTCCAGCTTGCCCGCTAAAGTCTTGACAATAAAAGCCAACGACATGATGCTGCTGCGATGATCGGCATCCTCGAGTAATGGCCGATCCAGCGTAAAGTAACTGTTGAGTAGCCGAAACCGCCGTTGCACTGCTGCGGGAATCCAGAAACGGCGCCGGCAATAGACGCCATGGCGATCGATTTCATACCCAAACTTGACCCGTACATCGGGCTTGAAACGCGCTCGGGCGATCACCCCGTTAAGGTGGCACATGTAGCCTCGCCCAAGCCACGGCGAGTCTTCGCCTAAGTTTGCGCCATCGCGTGCGTTGCTACTCAGCAGTAAACGAGTGCTTTCGAGGCACCCACCGGCGAGCACGGTGCGGCTGGCGCGAATTTCGAAAGTCGTTCCGCTTAAAGTAGCCACTTCCAATGCCTCTATATGGCCGCCAGTTTGCGCTACGCGCAAATGGTGGCAAGCCGCATTGAGTAACACGCGCAGGTTCCGCAGTCGCTGCAACTGGCTAGCGTAGCGTTTACCAAAACGCGTGGGCGGCCCCCAACGCTCGATCGTATCTGTACTAACGTCGGGATCGTGAAGGCCTTCGACGAGCTCGCCTCCTTCCAGCGCGCTCGTCGCCTCGTAGTCAAACTCGCCGCACTCACAGTAGACGTGGGCGCGTCGGTAGTACGGATCGAGATCAGAGCGATCGATCGGCCAGCCACTATCTCGCACGTAGTCGCGTTGCTCGAAATCAATCGCGTCGTACGGGACACAGCGTCCACCCCACAACGCCGACGTACCTCCTAACTGGCGATAACGGGCCTTCTGCGTCGGCAAGTGGTAGGCCGGGTCTACCAGTTCGCCGCGGTACAGATCCAGGCTCTTGCCAGCATGATTGCGGCCACCCGCTTCAAGCACGATAACGGATCGGCCGCTCTCGCCAAGCTCTAGTGCCAGGGTAATGCCAGCTGGGCCTGCTCCGACGATGCACAGGTCACATCGCAGCACCGAATCTCGTTGAATGTGATAGGCGTCTTCGATCATTTGCAATGGCCGCCGGTCAGGTCACGCAACGAAACTGGGTCATGAGCTCTTGCGGCAAGGGCTGCGACGCCAATGCATTGAGATTGGCGTTAAGGTGAGCGCGGGTAGTGACGCCTATCACGACGGTACTGACCTCCGGCATTTGCTGGACGAACTGTAATGCGAACTCAAACCATTGCAACCCTGGCCGTTGCACAGATAACTGGCGAATTGCTGGATGATCGCGCAGCCGCCCGCCCGCAAAGACCTCCCGGGCGATAACCCCGACACCACGGGAAGATGCCATCGGCAGTATTTCGGGCAACATTTCCCGGTAGTCGAGACTCACTGGCACCTGAATGCTATCGATCTCCTCCCAGGCCAGCGCAGCCCGAGCGCTAGCTACGTCATCACAAGAGACCCCGAGATACCGAATCTTTCCGGCGTCGCGAAGATCGATTAGGAGACGGTGCACATCCTGGTTCTGCAGCACCTCAACCGGCGGTGAATGCAGCATGAACAGATCAATATAGTCAGTACGCAAGCGCCTGAGGCTGGACTCGATACGTTCACGCAAAAAACCTGGCTCAAAGCGTTTGCGCTCACTTGCAAGGCGATTCTGCGCCACGCTCCGCCGCCCACCTTTCCAATGACGTAGTAGCGGATTGGCAAGCGGTTTTGCAAGCCGAATCATCGTTTGCGATATGCTCAGCGTCAGGCCAGCTTTGGTGGCAAGAATAATGTCAGCACGACGGCCGGAAAATACGTCGCCAAGCATTCGCTCGCTATCGCCCTGGCCATAGATATCGGCGGTATCAAAAAAGTTCACACCCGCATCAAAAGCCGCATCTAGCGTCGATCGAACGGCCCGTGGCGAGCATGCTGTGGTCAATGATGCGATGCGGGCACAACCAAACCCGAGCCTTGACACTCGCAGCGACGTGTGGCCGAGGTTTACATACTTCACTTAGACATATCCCAGCTGTTACTTCATGGCCGATATTGGCAAGACGGCTTGCAGTAGGCCACTAGGACGCCCTATGAAAATGCCCACTCGCCTACACAAATAGTTAAATTCTAGGCCGAAAAAGGTATTCTGTTCGGGTTTTTGAGGTATGCTTCTAGCATCCATCCATTCCCACCTACCAAAATTGGTGATAGACGTTTTCTTAGTAAGCCCCTCTACGCAACAATACAGCAGGAATCGTTCCGAGCAAAATGGCAAAATCGCGCGCGAGAGACCATCCATCAATATACTCCATGTCCATCTCCATCCAACGCTCAAAACTGATGCCGCTGCGGCCGCTTATTTGCCAGGTACATGTCAGGCCCGGCGGAAAACTAAAGCGTCGACGATGACTATGTTCACTGAATAGAACGACATCCCGGACCGGCAATGGTCGTGGGCCGACTAGACTCATATCACCTCGCAGTACGTTCACTAGCTGCGGCAGTTCGTCGAGGCTAGTGCTGCGCAAGAAACGTCCGAGGCGAGTAACGCGTGGGTCGTTCTGAATTTTGAACGCTGGGCCAACCAACTCGTTAGCTCCTTCCAGTTCCACCTGCAGTGCTTCTGCATTCTCAACCATCGTACGGAACTTATACATACGGAAGATTCGCTTGTTGCGGCCCACACGGTCCTGCACGAAGAGTACTGGCCCCGGGCTGCTCATCTTCACCGCTAGAGCGATCAACAGCAAAACCGGACTCATCGCTACCAACACGGAAAACGAAACAATCACGTCGATAAGTCGTTTGACGGAAAGCTGCCAATCGATATTCGGGCCATTATATAGCGTTATTGTTGGCAGTTGAAAACGATGCTCGACACGCATCTTGAGGCTGTCGATATCGAAAAAATCCGTCGCTAGCGTAACGGGTATGCCCTGCTCTTCACACCGCACGAGCACGTTCTCGATCTCTTCATAACACGACTTTATCGGTAGCGTCAAATAGACCTCATCGACTGAATGTTGGGCGAGAATAGAAGACAGCTCTTTAATGTCACCGAGATAAGAGATAGATTGACCCAGCAGTTTTTCCGAAATCACATCAGGACTCGTGTCCACGAAACCGACAACGCGGTAGCCAATCTCAGGCTGACGCTTTACAGTCTGGGCAAAACGGAACCCACGGTCTCCCGCGCCGACTACGATGACATGGCGAATGTTATGGTTGTGCGCCCGGAGCTGGCTCAGGAAAACGCGGAGGACAAGTCGAGACCCAAGTGCCAGCAAGGCAAGCATGGCCCAGAACAGCCAGACAAACTCCCCGGATAGAAACTTAACGTCCATGATCACACCTGCCGTCGCCACCGCACCGGTGGCGAGAAAGGTGGACCGCAGAAGCCGCGCGAATTCCGCGATAGGGCGTTCCAGTCGCCGTGATCGATAGGCGCCACTATTAACTAGCGACAGATGCCAAGCTAGCATCACGATCGCGACCAGAGCCAGGGCTCGAACGTCAACCAGAGGGGTAAGGGCGTGATGGTCGGTCGTTAGATAAAGCGACGACACGATAGCCGCCAAAATCAGTAGAACCTCGTAGATCTGGTACGCTATAATGAGTAGGAATCGACGGTGTAGCTTATACATGATCAGCGTTCCGGAAAGCGCTATGAGCGGCGCCCTGTTAGTGCTTCGTTTACTCGTGTCAAGGCGAGACACTCATTCAATGGAGACCAGTTTGCGTCGACGAGTTTGCTGCACGGACGAACACCAAAAGAATTGTTATGTGAGCTAGGGGCTTTTTTGGGGCCTGTCCTGCAGATACGTCAAATGAGCAACCCTGGCTACGTGTGCCGGCGAGCATAAGCGACCGTGGCTTGCCGCAGCCCTTCTATTGCATCTGTTGGCCCGACACAGGCCAGCTCAGGCCGTGAGCGCTATAGGTCTTGAGTGGGCCAGTGAAGTCGAAGCAGGCCCCGTTGCGACAAACTATTGATGGCATGGCTCGCCTCAGCCAAGCACCCCTCGCAAAGTGCAAATTACGATCAAGCGGACGGCCCAGTTTCATCCTGCCGTCTTGAGCGGTGCACGCCGGCAATTCCCGCAGCTAGCGTACACCCGTCCGAGAGCGTATGGTCTTCTATCTAATCCGTGGCTTAAGAAGCCTAATCTCATGCATCAAACATGCCGGAGAGGCTGCTTGCCGCCAACGAGCCAATCCTGAAGGTATCTGATTAAACTGAACCCGAAAAAACAAGCACTTACGGGACTGAAAACGCTATGTCTGTCGTAAAGAGCGTCATCGCTGTAAGGTCACGAGGGGCATCCTGGTGTTTCTTTGGAGTATTCTTTACAGTCGCAGCAGGCTAAATCACCCTCGAATTTGTAGAAAGAGTCGTGAAAAGAGCTAAGTCCATGAAAAAAAAGGAGAGTTTTTGAGCGTGCATGTGTAAAGGTTTTCGACACTTGCGCCCATTCCAAAGAAGTCTTTCGCTGCTTTCAAGCGATTAGTTTTCGAAGCTTTTTCCGAGCATAACGTGCTTGAGGACCGCCTGCTCAGGCTCAGTTTGCATCCATAGCTTCTTCTGTCAGCTCGATAAGGTCCGGTCTTGAATGTGGGGTTCCACTCAGGGGTATCGGCTAATTCGATTCAAGGCCCAACCGACCAACTTCTTAGTCTTCAGCTTGGCGGTGCTGATTCGTGGCAGAGCAGGCATCAGATCGTCTCGGATGATGAACCGACCGTCGTGTTCGTCGCGCTCTAGCGTTGCCGCTTCGACAATCCGCTCTTTCCACTCCTGTCCGGAAAAGCTCAGTAAGTGCTGCGCGGCCTTTTTCGCGTTCTGATCCACATCCTTGTCGAGGAAGCTGTTCGGGTTGTCCATCACCTGTTGCCAGTCCGGTAGCACCTCGTGAGGGAACGAAAATCCGCCCTTGGCAGCGTTGCTGCGCCTTACTTCGATGCGCCGCTGGATCGATTCAGGTGATCGGTATTGGTAGTGCTTGATACGGATGCGCATTGGTGCCGAGCGACCGAGGATCGGCCAAGAGCGTTTTGGCGGCCAGTAGATGGTACGGTCGTAGCGGAAAGCGCGCGGCTCTGACCAATTGTTCAAGTAATACCGGCACTTCTGTTCCACCGGCAGAGAGTCTGCGTAGGCCGATGGGTCTTGTTCATAGCGACGCAGGTCTTCATCGGTAAAGTAGTACTGCAGCATAGCGCCCCACACGACGTCGTAATCACGCGGTACTCTGGGTAAGAACTGGCGCGGGTCGTCAACATAGATTTCATCGGAATCGAGGCGTACCCACCAGTCGCCGGGCGCGTTGTTCTTGGCATAGTGGAGAAAGATGTCGCGGCGCAGGCTCTCGACGAAGGTACAGTCATCTTGCTTGAATGGGACGATTGTAGGGTTATTGGCTGCTAGCGATTGAACGATCTCCCAGGTACCATCACCGCTTCCGTTGTCAAACACGTAGATATAATCGCACCATTGGGCGGCGCTGGTTAACGTCTGAGCAATGATGTCAGCCTCGTTTTTGATCACGCACATGCCATGGATGTTCATTGGCGCCTACCAGACCTTCCACGGGGCTCGACCGGAAGCCCATGCTTGCTCGAGGGCCAGCTTGTCGCGCAAGGTATCCATTGGTTGCCAAAAGCCTTCGTGCCGGTAGCTTCCAAGCTCGCCGTTCCGTGTCAGACGCTCGAGCGGGTCGCGTTCCCACACTGTCTGATCGTCCTCGATATAGTCGAATACACCGGGCTCAAGGACGAAGAATCCGCCGTTGATCATGCTGCCGTCCCCCCCAGGCTTTTCGTGGAAACGTTGCACGGCACCTGAATTGTCAATCTCAAGCGCGCCGAAGCGGCCTGGTGGGCGAACGGCGGTGACGGTCGCGAGCACTCCTTGTGAGCGATGCGCCGCGATGGATGCCCTGATGTCTACGTTGCCGAGGCCGTCGCCATAGGTCAAGCAGAAGGTCTCGTTGTCTAGGTAAGGCGCTACACGCTTGAGTCGGCCGCCAGTCATTGTGCTTTCCCCGGTATCAATGAGTGTTAACCGCCATGGTTCTGCTCCTTTTTCAAGGATATGCGTCTCGTGCCGGCTGAGGTCAATGTGCACATCTGACATATGCAGCATGTAGTTAGCGAAGAACTCTTTGATCATATAACCCTTATAGCCTAGGCAGATCACAAAATCGTTGATGCCGTGCGCGGAGTAGATTTTGAGGATATGCCAGAGAATCGGCCGGCCGCCAATCTCGACCATGGGTTTCGGCCTATTGCTTGTTTCTTCACTGAGTCGCGTTCCGTACCCGCCGGCGAGGATGACAGCTTTCATTTTACTACCCGGTAATGCCTTCGCTGTGGTTGCTCGTGGACCGGATGTCTCCGCGGGCAGGGTTCAGGTTGTTACCCAACCGTGTCCTGCCGTCCTCCTAGAAGGTCATCGAAATAGGCGATGGACTGACGTAGGCCGTCAACTAGCGCAACAGTTGGCCGCCAGTCCAACACTTCAATGGCGCGCGAGATATCTGGCTGACGCTGGGTGGGATCGTCGCTGGGCAACGGCTGATAATGTATCGTTGAGGTTGAGCCGGTCAGCTCGACGATCAACTTAGCCAGCTCATCGATCGTGAACTCGCTCGGGTTGCCAAGATTGATCGGCCCCGTAATGCTGTCTGCGGAATCCATCAGTCGTACAAAGCCGTCAATCATATCGTCGACATAGCAGAACGATCGCGTCTGCTCGCCGTTACCGTATACCGTTATCGGCTGATTTTGCAGTGCCTGGACGATAAAGTTCGATACGACGCGACCATCGTTAGGATGCATGCGCGGTCCGTAGGTGTTGAATATGCGGGCGATCTTGATCCGTAAGTTGTGTTGACGATGGTAATCGAAGAACAGTGTTTCCGCGCAGCGCTTGCCTTCGTCATAGCAGGAACGAATGCCGATTGGGTTGACATGACCAAAGTAGGTTTCAACCTGAGGATGGATCTGCGGGTCTCCGTACACCTCGCTGGTCGACGCCTGCATGATCTTCGCTTTGACGCGCTTGGCAAGACCTAAGACGTTAATGGCTCCGTGCACACTTGTCTTAGTCGTTTGCACTGGGTCGAACTGATAATGGATCGGTGATGCCGGGCAGGCAAGGTTGTAGATTTCATCGACCTCGACGTATAGTGGAAAGGTGATGTCATGGCGCAGCAACTCGAACCGAGGATTATCCAATAGAGCGAGCAAGTTGCTCTTGTCCCCAGTGTAGAAGTTATCTAGACAAAGCACCTCGTGGCCATCGGCGATCAGCCTTTCGCACAAATGCGATCCAAGAAATCCTGCACCTCCTGTAACCAGTACAGATTTGCGAGTTGGGTCGCGCACGATCTTCCTCCTGTGTCTGAGGGGATCAAGATGGAGTGGACTGATGAGCGAAAATTTTTCGGCTCAAGAAACAGTCCCTAGGTTATATTGTCCGCAACCGCAATATACAATCGTATGCGGATCGAAAGTCTTGCGAAAAGCGGCAACCCAAGAAAGTACGCATTATGGCAAAAATACTTGACAAGTTGTTGAGGTCTATCATACCTTCGACGGCTATCCTTTCGCACTCGAAGTTATTCGGCTTTGTGCATGCTGTTGCGGAGTTTCTGCCGCGCCGTGCGATTCGCCTGTTTACCGACGCGCCCCTCCCGCCAGGCCGGCTGATCGTCAGAATTGGTGTCGGCAACACGATTCTCCGGCCCCATCTATGGTATCTCACGTCTAGTGCTCACTACTGGATGTACTACATGTCCAGGGGGAGTGTCAGCCTCGACTCTATCATCGTCGATGTTGGTTCCGGTGTCGGCCGCTCAGCGGTTGCGTTGAGGGACTTCAGGTACCACGATGCCCGGTTTACCGGGCATTACTTCGGGTTCGACGTTGATGCCGAGATGGTTGACTGGTGCCAGCGCAACTTTCCCAGCGATCGGTTCACGTTCACCCAAGTCGATGTACCCAACAGGTTGTACAACGAGTCAGGCACGAATCAACGGGCACTACTCAACATCGGTGATGCTGCAGGCAGGGTTGATTTCATCTTTTCTCAGTCGTTGCTGACGCACCTGCTCGAAGACGATGTGCGCCATAATCTGTCCGAAGCGCACCGTTTGCTGCGGCCGGGTGGTGTGCTGGCGATGACATTTTTCTGCATGGAAGACCTCAAAGAGCGCAACTTGTTGGGTGGCCGCTGGCGTTTCCAGCACCGCGTCGGTGATGCCTATGTCGAGAACCCCAAGCACCCTGAAGCGGCGGTCGGCTACCAACGCCAGTGGATGCTCGATGCCTGTCGGGGTGCGGGCTTTAGTGAGGTGGGTACTGAACTACCGGACTTTCAGACGACGGTCTACGCAATCAAGTAGATCAAGGCTGTGGTTGGGTATGCTAAGAGCGCCTAACGGGTAGCCCTCTACGCCCTAATACTCAGCAACTTGTGTAGGCTAAGAAGCGCTATCAAAGCGCCCGCTGGACTTGCGCAAATGTCTGATTTCGAAGGCCGCGGAAGTCATTCTGTTAGGGCTTCTAAGCGGGGATTTTGGTAGGGCGTCTAAGCTAACGAGGGGGTATAAGGTGACGAACTTTCGCTGCAAATTCTGTGACACGAAGCTAGAACACACTTTCGTCGACCTCGGTCTGGGCCCGCTCGTGGATGCTTACGTCGACGCCGATGCGCTAGATCGAATGGAGCCTTTTTTCCCGCTGCATGCCTATGTTTGCCATCAGTGCTTTCTCGTCCAGTTGCCGCCTGCGGTGAGGCCAGATGAAATGTTCATCGACTACCCCTATTTCTCCTCGGTCTCGACGTCATGGCTCGAGCACGCCAGGCGGTATGCGGACGAAGCTATCAAACAATTTGGTCTTGGCTCCACATCTCGTGTCAAAGAAATTGCCAGCAATGACGGCTACTTGTTGCAGTATTTCCATGCCGCAGGCATACCGGTACTAGGGATCGAGCCTGCGGCTAATGTTGCCGAGATTGCCAACGCTAAGGGCATCCCGACGGTCTCGCGGTTCTTTGGGCTGACGACCGCAGAGGAGGTGCGCACTGAGCATGGTGCCGCAGACCTACTTATTGGTAACAACGTTCTCGCCCATGTGCCTGAGCGCAACGATTTCATCGCCGGCCTCAAACACCTGCTAGCGGAGGACGGCGTGCTCACCATGGAATTTCCGCATCTGCTGCGCACGATGCAAGAAAACCAGTTCGACCAAGTATTTCACGAGCACTTCTCTTACCTATCATTGGTCACGGTCGAGCGCATGTTCAGCGCACATGGTCTGGCGCTGTTCGACGTCGCAGAGCTGCCTACGCACGGGGGGTCGCTGCGCATCTACGCCCGCCATGCTGAGCGCAGCGAGCCCGCTGCGACGCCCAGGTTAGATGCGTTGCGAGCGCGAGAACAGCGTTTCGGCCTAGAAGATGTCGTGACGTACGCCAATTTTGCTGAGCGCCCGAAACAGGTGAAGCATGGGCTGCTTACTTTTCTGCTCAAGGCGAAGCATGAGGGCAAGTCGGTTGTCGGATATGGCGCTGCGGGAAAGGCGGCCGTTCTTCTGAATTTCTGCGGGATTGGTGTGGACTTCCTGGACTTCATTGCCGACCTTAGTCCGCACAAGCAGGGAAAATATATGCCTGGTGTCCGAATCCCCATCGAGCCACCGGAGGCGATCGATAAGGCCAAGCCGGATTACGTGTTGATCCTCTCGTGGAACCTGAAAGACGAGATCATGCAGCAGCTCTCGCATATTCGCGACTGGGGCGGGCAGTTTGTTCTGCCGATTCCGGAAACGCGAATCTGCTGACTGGTGCCGTCATACTTTTCCGCGAAGACGGCAAGCACCTGTACGTATGAAAGCACCTCGAGTCTTGTTTGTCAGAGGCGCCCGCGGGATTGAGGATTTCTCCGGCGCTGAATCCCTGATTGTCACCTCAGTGCGTGGCCTTGAAGCCTTGGGCAGCCGCTGCATGGTTGTCTTAGTCGTTCGATCTCAGCAGGCAGGGTCAGGCTGGATCCAGCGCTTCCGTGAAGCGGGGGTAGACCTGAAACTCGTCTTTGTGGATCGCGCGTACAGTACGCGAGACCTGTTCGAGTTGCCGAAACTGATCCGTCACTACAACGCGGACGTCGTACACCCCGTAGACCACCGAGCCGACGTTGTTGGCGTTGCGGCGGCGAGGCTGACAGGACGTGCCGCGATAGCAACCTATACCGGCTGGACCAATTGGGACGAAAGCTTCGCCCGCGGTGGCTGGTATGAATGGGCCGACCGCCAGGCATTGAAGAGCGCCGATGCGATCATTGTTGATTCTCGTTCTCACGGCGTGACTCTGGGGTTCGGTTCCGAGCACACACCGCGGGTCGTGATCCCCAACGGCATCAACATTAAGAAATTCGATCCGGATGTCATCGGCCGTGATTATCGCGCGCGCTTGTTCGACGAAGACGATGTCATCATCGTTGGCATGGTTGGCCGCATTCATCCCAATAAGGGCCAGCATGAACTCGTTGAG
This sequence comes from Halochromatium glycolicum, assembly GCF_016584085.1. Classification (GTDB taxonomy): domain Bacteria; phylum Pseudomonadota; class Gammaproteobacteria; order Chromatiales; family Chromatiaceae; genus Lamprobacter; species Lamprobacter glycolicus. The sequence goes on from NZ_NRSJ01000001.1 coordinate 257,352, forward strand.
GCAGCTGCGATGCTGGCCGAACGCTATCCGCGAGCACGCTACGCCATCGTCGGCGAGTCCACGGTTGGATTTGAAAGCTATAAGTCCGATCTGCTTCAAAAGATAACAGAGCGTGGCCTCAATGACGTTGTCCGAGTGACCAATTTCTCCCATCCCGAGATTCCACAGGTGTTTGCGGCCTTCGATTGCCTTGCTGCGCCTTCCTACATTGAGGGCATCAGCTTCACGATTCTCGAGGCCATGGCGATGCGCCTTCCAGTAGTTAGTACCGACGCGGGCGGCACACCTGAGATCATCAGCCACGAGGAAAACGGTCTGCTGGTGCCCCCGGGCGATGTTGGGTCATTAGCCGATGGCATTAGCCGTCTGTTCGATGATCAAGCCTTGCGCGAGCGGCTGGGTAGATGCGCTTGCGCGACAATAGAGCAGGGCTACACCATTGAGGTGATGGCGCGGCGCAACCAGCAGACTTACCACGAAGTGCTTGCATGGCGTGAGAAGGGCGCAGCCGGTCGGCGCGATGACAATGGCCTGCGTAGCCGGCTTGCCAGCGCAGGACTTGGAGTGCTTTAGAGGTTTCACGGTAGACCGCAAGGCATTTGGCTTGATGTTCTTCTAGAGGTGCAACGCAGTGAACCCCGAATTCTGGCGCGGCAAGAAGGTTCTCGTCACAGGGCACACGGGTTTTAAAGGAGGCTGGTTGTCCTTGTGGCTGCAGCAGCTTGGCGCGCAGGTCATAGGCTATGCACTAGCGCCAAACACTGACCCCAGCATGTTCGAGGCCGCTGAGGTAGCGGATGGTATGACCTCGATTATCGGCGACCTTAGGGACCTGTCGAAGCTCACTCGCACACTTGAGGAGCATGCCCCGGAAATCGTCATTCACATGGGCGCTCAGGCTATCCTGTCGGTGGCTTATCAGGACCCGGTTCTTACCTATACGTCCAACACCATTGGTAGCATGAATCTGCTAGAGGCTATCCGTTGCACCAACTCGGTGCGCGTGGCGGTCATGATTACCACCGACAAGTGCTATGAGAACGTCGAGTGGGTCTGGGGTTACCGTGAGAACGACCGGCTGGGCGGTCACGATCCCTACTCCAGCAGCAAGGCGGCAGCTGAACTGATCATTCGCGCTTACAGGGAATCCTTTTTTCCTGATTCACAGTTCGACGCACACCGTGTTGCGATTGCAAGTGCCCGTGCGGGCAACGTCATTGGGGGTGGCGACTGGTCTCCGGATCGTTTGATCCCAGACTTGATGCGCACGATGCTGGACGGCAGGCTGACTACAATACGGCGTCCCACTGCGACACGGCCCTGGCAGTTCGTGCTCGAGCCCTTGAACGGCTACTTGGTTCTCGCCGAACAGCTCTGGCGGCGTGGCTCAGCGGTCACGGAGGCATGGAACTTTGGGCCAAGCGTTGACGAGTTGTACGATGTGGCCTGGATATCGAATTACATCGCTGACAAGACCGGCGGTCGCTGGGATACACCGGAGGGAGCGGTCGATCTGACCGAATCTAGACTGCTCAAGTTGGACTGCACTAAAGCCCGCATGCGGCTTGGCTGGGCACCTAAGCTTGATCTGCCCACCTGTCTCGACTGGGTGCTTGAATGGTATCGGGCACACAATGAAGGCCAGGACGTGCGTTCTGTATGCCATCTGCAGATCGAGCGGTTCCAATCCATTGAGTAACTGACCTTCCCAGGCCCAAACCAGCCCGCTATGACACATCAGAACGCTGAGATCGGAACGCGACGTACGTTCGGGTTGCGAGAGCATGTGCAGGTGCTGTCGCGGCATGCCGGCAAGATCATCCTTATTCCGCTGGTTGGGTTTGTTACCGCCCTTGCCATCTCGTTTTCGGTCTCAGAAGTCTACGTCGCAGAGGCCCGGCTGTTGGTACAGTTGAGCCGCGAACCCTTTCGTCTGAGTGCTGTACTGAATCCCAATGCAGTGAATACTGTGCCTCGCAGCGCCGAGGATGAGCTTCGTACTGAAGTCGAGATCTTCAAAAGCCCGGTGGTCGCGCAAAAGCTCGCCGACAGGCTTGGGCCGGAATACGTTGTCGAGAACATGACCTGGCGCTGGGACTGGCTGAAAAAGATCCCTGCCGAGGTCAAAGATCGTGTGTTGATTACGCTGTACGACTGGGGTCCGACTGCCAGGTTGCTCGGCTCCCTTGGCGTCGAGCGGCCAATCAGTGGGCCACCGGACTGGCGTACTGTTGCCGCCGGCAAGATCCTAGACAACATTGAGGTCGGCACAATACTGAAGACCGACATCTTTGTCGTTTCATTGGCTGCGCCTGATGGCGACTTTGCGGCGCTGGCTCTCAACACGATGCTCGAGGCCTATTTCGATCATCACTCAGACTTGAGACAGCCGCGCCGCGCGCTCGAAGTGCTCGCGGAGGAGGCGGAGCGGCTACGTGAGGCGGTCGACGATGCCCAGAGGCAGTTGCATGATTTTAAGCGTGAACACGGCATCGCCTCGTTAGATGACCAGAAAAGCGTACTAGTGCGCCGGATCGACACAATTGAGGCAGAGGTATCAAACGCTCGTGTGGCGGCAATCTCTGGGCAGAAGGGCATCCAGGCAATCGAAAGACAATTATCGGCTCTCGGCAACACAACGCTGGGCGGTTCAGTGTATTCCGAGCTCCAGAAGAGACTGGCGCTTGAGCGCGCCGAAGTGGCTGCCGCAGAGGCTCGTGCGGAGGCATTGAGTGTGCAGCTCGCGCAAGAGCGGGCAACGCTCGCGATGCTTGATGCCCGTGAGGCCGAATTGAACTCACTGACGATGCAAGTCGACATCCGCCGACAGGCCCTCGACGCCTTTGTCAAGAAGCAGTTTGAGATGCAGACAGCGGAGTCGTTCGATACGCAAAAATTGGCCAATGTGCGTCCAGTCGAGCCAGCGCAGGTACCGCCCTTCCCGTCGAAGCCGCGCAAAGCGCTCAATGCGATTCTTGGGCTAGTGATCGGCGGCATTATTGCGCTAACCATCGCCTACCTCTCAGAATACATGCGGCGAACGCTCATAACGCGGCAGGAAGCAGAGGAGGTACTGCGTCGACAGGTGCCGGCCGTTTTGCGCTGGGAGAAGCCTAGCAAACGTGCGAGCCGGCTCAATGAACTGGAATTCCGTCGGTTTGCCGAAGCACTGGAAGGAAACGGAGAATCAGCATCCCCTCGCTGCGTACTCATTACCAGCGCCGTGTCGGGAGAAGGGCGCTCCTTTGCTGCTCATGGATTGGCGGCCGCGCTCCGTGCAAGGGGCAAATCCGTGTTGGTCTTGTCAGTCCGAACAGATCAGACTTTCGATTCAGATTGTCCAGAATCGAAGGGCAGCGGTTCACAAAGCTCGACTAATGTGATCTCTGATTCAGAGTCTGACGTCGTCGTTGGTCGCGGGGCCGAACTGTTGCGCGACCATGTGCGTTCACTGCGTCGCGACCATGCGGCCGAGCTCGACTACATCTTGGTCGATGCGCCAGACATGAATCGTTACCCAGAACAACAGACGTTGGTACCGGAAACGAGCGATGTTATATTTGTGATCGAAGCGGGGCGAACTTCGTCGATGACCGCCTGGAATGAGCTGGAGGCCATTGATTCAGCTAAGCCGACGCGCGTCGTCGTGGTACTCAACAAGTGGAGACCCGCTATTCCAGAATGGATTTATGCACGCCTCAAGCCTCCGGGCCGCCGCGACGATGTTCGGCAGGCGCGGAATTAGAATCCCGCAGGCAGCTTAAAACGCATTCTGCTACCCGCTAGAGTGGCTTGAGGTTAATTCCGAGTGCGCAGTCGCCAGACTCGCCAGTAGATTTGGACCAGACTGGTGATCAATACTATAGTGCCAACTATGATCAAGGGTATGGCCACAATGGCCGGCGGTAGGTGAATGTCCAAAGCAAAATAGATGGGGTACGTTAGGCTCGCAGTTGCTGGCATTAGGAACAGCAGTGGATAATTCCAAAGGGCCGTTTGCCCTGAAAAGTGACTGAATAGGTCAGCGCCGTTCTCGAGTAACCGGTTTCTACTCAAAGCATGCAACACGATGCCGGCGACTACCGGTAGTGCCAATTGCAGCGGAGTTAACGGGTACATCATCAGGGCCCATAAGAGCACTGAAACTGCGACAAAGAACCAGATTTCTAGCCGGGACGGCTGGTAGGTAGTGCCACCGTAGCGGTCGATCAGCACGTATCCTAGCGTGCATAGCAGCGTCGCTCGAAAGGAGAACAATCCAAACTGTGTCGGTGAAAGCCGGTCATACGTGCCATCGACCCAGAACCAGGTTGCCCAGATCCCCCAAAAGAGACCAAGGCCAACGGCCAGCAGAGCTGTAAGCGAAGCGCGATTCATCAATAGCACGCGCCGCACCAGCCACCAGCCTAAAAGTATGACCACCAACACATGCCAGCCCACTGACGGCCAGATCAGTGAACCGGGGAGTGAAGAGTACATCTCGGGCACAAGAATGCCCTCGGTCGCCCAGCCAAATAGGCACCCTGCCAAGAACACCGAGCGAAAGCTGCTTGCCTTGAACTGTGCGACTGAGAGCGTGAACCAAGCTGTGAAAATGGTATACCACAGCGTCATTTCAACTGCGAAAGCAAGGAAATCTCCGAGCTCAGCAATCAGCGGTCGTTCCTCATTGGCAGCAGCGACATTGAGAAAAAATAGCTCCGAGTAAAAAAGGAGTACCAACGCACTGCCGAACAACATCGCCATGCGGTTGAATGTATTAGGCAACGTTCGATTTATAACGTGGTGTTGAACTTGCATCGGATACAGCGGGCTGCGACGGCGTTGCTTGAGCCATGCGCGCTATACAAGCGAGCAACGCAACGACCAGGAATGGCTCACGCATCGCGGGATTGAAAATGTTGACAACCAGCTGGCCGGACAGCGCAATTAGCCAGATCTGAGCCTGAAAGCGAGTCTCCGATCTTCCAAGTCCGACAATGCCCCAGCGGAATCCCATGAGCCACATCATCGTATATGCAACCAAGGCGAAGATGCCAACCTCGGATGCAACGTGAAAAAACGAGTTATGTACGGTGATGATGACAAATTCAGAATAGCGCGATTCCGCAGGTAGGTATGGAAACAGCTTGCTGCCGGCAAGTCCGGGCCCTGTGCCAAACCAGATGTGGTCGAGGAATAAGCGCCAGCCGGCCGTCCATTGTTCGAGTCGCCACCGCAAGGTTTCTGCCCATTCTAGGCCAGCGCTGTACTTGGTGAGCGCAGCCATGAACTTGAATTGCCGTTCGGCATCGCTGACAAGCTCGTAGATAGCAAACTCATAGGATGCAAGCACGATGGCGGCGATAATCATGCTCAGTATCGCGAGCATGCGAACGAAGCGATACCGGATCATCAGTGCTACACCAGCCATGATCGCGAATGCAACCAGCGACGTCCGTGAGTAGGTGTGGTACCAGGCAAATACCATTGCGGCCGTCGCGAGTCCATAAGCCGACAGTGCCAAGGGACGGCGCTCACGTGTCAACATGGCAAACGCGTATATTATCGGTATTTGTAGGAAACCCGCGAGCACCGTAGAGTGCCCTGTGGTGCCTGGCATGCGTGCTGACCCGGCGGCCCATTCTTCTTCGTGCGTAATATCGCCTACCGAGAACACGAGGCCTACATGAATTTGCAGGGCGACGACTGCAGCCTGCAGGAGACCTAGGCCAATCATAAATAGCCCGACCTTGTGTAGATCCTCTGGTGTCCTAACAAAGGTTAACGTGAAGAAGTAATAGAGCAGCATAATGCCCCAGGAACCTGCCTCTGCCGCCGATTCGCCAACCGATTCGGACATGATAACGCTCGCGCCGATAGCGAACGTAAAGGCCAGGCCAATCACTGCGTCCGGCCAGCGTGATATCACTAGCCATGGCCCGCGCGACTGTACGGCATTGAATGCCATGAGTCCCAATCCCCCGACCAGTGCTAGCCGGGCTACTGAAAGTCCAGCGCCGATCGGTACCCAAAAAGGGATGCTGAATAGCACTAGGTAGTAGGCTCCCCAAGGCAAAATCAGCAGAGCCGTTATTGCGGTTAGCCCAACTGCGAGCAACACCGCCTTAATTGATAGCGTTACCGCTGCGAGACCGGCGGCGATGCCGATCAAGAGGTACAGACTGGTGTCGGATAGACGTGCTAGTACGGCGAGAGTGCCCGCCGTTGCTCTCGGTGGGCGCTTACTAGTCATTGCCGGTGTTGCGCCGATTACCAAGGGACGACCGATTAACGAGGGTTGTGGTCACGCTAGCGCCTAGCAAACCCAAAAAAAACTCTAGGTTACCGCAATTACGCATCTTGGTACAAACGGATAATCGGTGTTCGGCGCTAGTCGAGCTAGGCCACGTTTGCGTAAAATTGAAACTAAGCAAGCAGTATCAGTGCCGCTCGTATAGACCTCATCTTTACCATGACATTAGCTGCGCCACAGGTGTCCGTTATCATCCCATGTTACGAGGGCGAGGCTTTTATTGCCGACGCGATTCGAAGCGCTCTCGATCAGCAGGACGTTACCCTAGAGGTTGTGGTCGTGGACGATGCTTCACCGGATGGCTCAGCGAGTGTCGTCGAAGGGTTTCTCGATACCGACCATGTCCGTCTCCTGCGGCGCCGCCGCAACGGTGGCATAGCCGCGGCGCGTAATACCGGCATCTGCAGCGCAGCGGGCGAGTATATCGCTTTCTTAGATCAGGATGATCTTTGGTATCCGGGACGACTGAGCAAAGCGGTAAAAATCCTCGACAACGACAAGGATATCGGGCTGGTATTCGGTAACGAGACGACACGCAGCTTTGCAACGGGCGCGAATGAGACGTCACGGCTAAGACCGCCAGCGGACATCAACTGCAGATCGCGCGATGCTGTGCTCGCAGCACTACTGCAACGAAACTTTATTCCAACAGCAGCCAGTCTGGTGCGACGAACCTGTTTCAACGAATTGGGTTTGCTGAATGAATCGATCCGCAGTGGTGTCGATGACTTCGATCTGTTTGTGCGCATTGCGGGTCGTTACAAAATTCTGCACATCGACGAGTTGCAGGCGGTGCGGCGCATTCATGGGCGCAACTACACACGTTTGCAGCGCATGGTTCCTGACATGCTAGAGATCTTGGAAACTGCCGCTGCTGCCCGACCGGCAGTTGCTTCGGTCGCCGGGCACGCCCGCGGGCAGTACCTATACCTACTAGCTAAGGAACAGCACTTAGAAGGTCGCTACGATGAAGCGATCGCCAGCTACTGGCGTTCAGTCAAGGCGGCACCGCCGAACTTCGTTGCGCTGGCTACAATGTTGGTATGTGCATTTGGGCCGGCAGGCAATGTGCCACTTTCAATTCTGCGCAAAACGAACAGGTGGTTGCGACGCAGGGGCTCATAAAGACATCTTGCTCGTCTCTCAGCGGAAGACCTTGGCGGTGGGTCGGTGGTCGGGGTTCTCCAGCAGGTCAACGGCTTCCTGCACGCAACGAAACATCGCCGCCAAGGGTGGCCAGGACGCTGCCGTCGCCGCCAAGGCACGGCTGAGGATGCCGGGTCAGCGTTGGAGCGGTTTCGGCAGGCTCCGTTTTTTGCGCCACGCGCTCTAGGCTGGCATCGATTTGCTCGAGGCGTTCGTGTAGGCGCAACCCGCCGGGCACCAAGGGTGCGTGGCCCTCATCACAGAGCGCGCCAGGAACCGCGGCGCAATAGCCTTGCACCAGCTGCGCCTCGTCATCGACGCGCTCACTGACGGTGTGCTCGAGTGGACGCATCGCGCGAACGCGTTTCTTCAGCTCCTTCTCGGCATGACGGTTGGCCTCCCAGGCCGGTCCTCTTCCTAGGGCACCAGGATGCGCCTCCCTACTGCTTGCGACCGCCCTCAAGCGCCTCTTGCTTCCATAGTTTTAGCCAGTCCTCTCTTCTACCTGCAGCTTGCCGATCTGCTGGTAGAGGCGGTCGCGCTCAGCCTCACGCTGTGCCTCCTCGCGCTCTCGATTGTGACCAAACACCCCCGGCAATGCCTCCAGCGCATGCTTCTTTAAGATGTTGATCTGGTGGGGATAAAGCTCGTACTCCGCCGCCAACTAGCCTGACCCAGGGGGCTGGCTGTCTTCTGGCCCTAAATCGCCGCCAGCGCCGCCAGCGCCGCCAGCGCCGCCTGTGCCTTGAACTCTTTGCCGTACCGTTTGCGCTTCATCTCTGCCCTCTTGATGTCCCTCGCTCTACCTTGAGGGGCTATCTCAAATCTGGGACCAAAATACCCGCTCGCGGGGATCTGTGCGAGGGCAGCGGGTGGCAGCCGTCCCTACCACGACCCGTCTAGTGTCGCTGCGCTGAGCCGGCTGAGCCATGCGGTTGATTGGCGCCGATTGCGGCTCGCCGGTGTACTAGCCGAGCTGCTCGGAGATCGCGCGGCAGGCCTGCTGGAGATCGCCGATCCACTCGAGCCTGCGCCGTTCGATTGGCGCCGAGATCGACAGCCCGCCGGCGACGCGGCCGGTGCTCTCGTAGAGCAGGACCCCGATGCAGCCGACATCGAGCTCGGCCTCTTCGTTGTCGAGTGCGTAGCCGCGCTCGATGGATTGGAGGCAGTCTTCACGCAGCGGCGCAAGGTCGCTGAGGGTGTTGCGGGTGTAGGCGGGTAGGTTGGTGCGCTCGGCGTAGGCGCGAATGGCCTCGTCGCCGCCGGCGCCGAGCATCAGCTTGCCGACGGCGGTGACGTGCAGCGGCGCGCGGGCGCCGATGAGCTGCTGCACATGGATCATCCGATTCGGTGTCGCCTTCTCGATGTAGACCACCTCGTCGCCCTCGCGGATGGTCAGGTTGATGCTCTCGCCGATCTCGTCGCGCAGGGTCTCCATGATCGGGCGTGCAATCGCGCGCATGTCGACATCGCCGTGGAGACGCACGCCAAGCTGCAGCAGCCGCAGACCGAGGCGATAGCGGCCGGCCGGGTCGCGCTCGACGAGGCCGTTGTGGATCAGCGAGGCCAGGATGCGGTGGGCGGTCGAGGCGTGCAGGCCGGTGTCGGCGGCCAGGACCTTGAGGCTGACGGCGTCTGGGTAGCGGGCGATGGTCTCGAGCAGGGCGGCGGCGCGGTCGATGACCTGGATGCCTGAGCTGGGGGCGTCCTTCATCGGGCCGATCCGCGCCTAGCGCCAGATTGGATGGCTGAGCCAGATTGGATGGCTGCGAGAGATGAGTGCGCTCGCGTCGAGGAAGGCGTTCACCAGTCACGCTCTGCTGCGAGGTCGGCGTTGATGATGGCCGCTATTCCGCGGCGCTTGAGCTCGGCAGCTGTGAGTACGTTTTCCATCGGGATGTCCGCGCGGTACTGAGTGTTCTCTCAATGGTACCGGTCTTGGTTGCCGTGATGAGAATTTTCCGCATCGTGAAAACGTTTTCTTATTGCGGAATCCTAGTCCGGTCGTATTCTCAAGCTCGACATGCCGGATTCGGTTACTGCAAGCGGTCCGGCCCTGAACTGATCGACGAGGATTCTGACGATGAGCGCTCCAGCCCCGACCACTTCCAGCTATTCCGCGACGGCCATCCCCGCTTTCTGCGAGGGCGTGCTGCATTTTGGTGATGCATCGCCGCGGTTCGCGGCGCTGAGTGAGCCGGCGATCGCTGAGGGTGCCTCGGCGATCGCCGAGGTCGATGAGGCGGCGGTCTATCAGACGCGCCTGATCGCCGATGCGCTGCGTTATACGACGCTGCAGCTCTGTGCGTCGAAGGAGTCGGGGCATCCGGGCGGTTTTGCGAGCTCGGCCGATGCGATCGCGGCGCTGATCATGCTCGGGCACAAGAACATCGTGACCGAGGTCGGCCACCATGCGCCGGGCTTCTACAGCAGCCTATTCCTGGACGGGTCGCTGGAGGCGATGGGCATCGGCACGATGACGCAGATGCAGGAGCGCTTTCGGGAGCGTGAGGGGCTGCTGGGGCATCTCTCGGGTGCGATCCCGGGTCTGCTGGCGCCGGCGGGGCCGCTCGGGCAGGGGCAGCATTTCGCGATGGCCGGGGCCTATCTGAATCGCGACACGCTGTTTCCTTGCACCATCGGTGATGGTGGGCTGGGCGAGCCCTATGTGCTTTCGGCGATGAAGCACTTCCATACCAGCTATCCGGATGTGACCAATTTCCTGCCGGTGCTGGTCTGGAACGGGTTCAGTCAGGAGCACCATTCGATGGTGTCACTGATGGATAACGCGCAGATGACGGCCTATTGGCAGGTGCACGGGTTCGAGCGCGTGATCCTGATCGACGCGAAAGACTTCGATGACGCCGATCAGCCGGAGGCCTATGCCGACAGCACCCTGTTCAGTGATGAGGCGCGCGATGCGTTCACGCGGGCGGTGATCGAGGGGATGCAGGAGGCGGCCGAGTCGGCGATGAGCGGGACGCTGACGACGGTGATCGTGAAGCAGTTGAAGGGCGCCGGGGTGCATGCGCGCGGCGCCAAGTCGCACAACCTGTACCCTGGCGATAAGCCGGAGCAGCCGGCAATTGCGGAGGCGCTGGAGCATGGTGCGCTGGCGCCGGAGGCCTGGGAGCTGGTGCGGACGCTGATGGCGCGGGCTGGCGGCGGGCCGGCTGGGTGTGTTGCGGTCACGGAGTCCGAGCGTGTGCTGCCGGAGGTCGGGGAGCTACCGACGCAGGCGTTCGAACCGGGTGGGAAGGCGGTGCCGTCGACGGCGATGGCGCAGATGGTGGCGGCGCTCGGTGAGCGCGATCCGCTGTTCGTGGTGACCAATGCCGATGGCAATGAGGCGTCGGCGATGAAGGTGATCAATGAGCGGCTGAAGATTCGACATCCGACTGTTGATCCGATCTATAACCAGGCGCCGAGCGGGCAGGTCTATGAACCGCTGAGCGAGGATGCCTGTGCGGGCTTTGCGGCTGGGATCGCGCTGTTCGGAGGGCGCTCGCTGTGGCTGTCGTATGAGAGCTTCGCAATCAACGGCTGGCCGATCGTGCAGACGGTGGCGCAGGCGATGGCGGAACTGCGGCGGCGCACGCCGGCGATGGTGAGCATGTTCACGGCCGGGGCGCTGGAGCAGGGGCGCAATGGCTGGACGCATCAGCGCCCGGAGATCGAGAACTATCTCGGGGGGCAGATGCGCAATGGGAACAGCTACCTGCTCTATCCGTCCGACGCGAACATGATCCAGGCGGCCTATGGGTGGGCGACGTCGCAGTGGAACAAGTGCATCAGCATCGTTGCGAGTAAGTCGGCGCTGCCGGTCTATACGACGCCGGAACAGGCTGAGCGGGCAATCGATGAGGGGGCGGTGGCGCTGTATGAGTCGTCGGCTGGCGCGGGGTCGTTGGTGGTGTTCGCGGTGACCGGGGATATGGTGCTGTTGCCGGTGTTCGAGGCGAAGGACGCGCTTGAGGCCGCCGGGCATCGGGTGCGGGTCGTGGCGGTGGCGAATCCGCGGCGGTTGTTCCGGGCTGAGGATGTGGCTTGGGCGCAGAGTGCGGAGGCCGATGGGCGGTTCATGGAGGATTCGGACTTTGCTGCGCTGTTTGATGAGGATGCGTTGGTGGGTGTCAGCGGTGGCGGGACGGCGGCGTTGGAGCCGGTGTTGCTGCGGTCTCGGGCGGCGGGGCGGGACCTGGTCGGCTGGCAGCGGGGGGAGACGACGGCGTCGCCTGGGGAGATCATGGCTTTCAACGGGTTGACTGGGGAGGCGTTGGCTGGGCGTGCTCGGCGGCTGGTGGGGTGATTGCTTAGGCGGTGGTGCTTTGAGTTTGGCTTGGGTTTGGGTTTGGGCTTGGGCTTGGGCTTGGGTCGGGCTCAGGGGGCGTTGCTTGCGAGCTTGTCGGGTGGCGCCGAAGCCGGGTGCCGCCCGTCGGGGGACGCCGTGAATACGTCCTTGTAGGCTCGGCGATCGCCGTCCTGGCGATCGACGCCCCCTCCGGGCGGCACCCGGCTCCGGCGCTTCGGGCTACGGTGGCTGGGTTCCGGGGGCTGGTTGCGAGCTTGTTAGGGCGGGCTCCGGCACTTTGGCTATGGTGGTTGGGTTTGGGGAAGCGGGTACAGCGGGTGGGCCTGGGCAGAGTCGGGTGAATTGGGAGTAGCGGGATGGCTGAGGTGACGACCAAGATCATTGCGATCGATGATGACCCCACCGGTTCGCAGACGGTGCATGGGTGCCTGCTGTTGACGCGGTGGGATGTAGAGACGTTGGTCGAGGGGTTGCGGGATGCGTCGCCGTTGTTTTTCGTGCTGAGCAATACGCGGGGGATGGATGCTGAGCGGGCGGCGGTGGTGACGCGGGAGATTTGCGTGAATCTTCGGGCGGCGTTGGAGCGGATGGAGGCTGAGGGGTGCGTGGTTCAGCCGGTGGTGGTGAGCCGGTCGGATAGTACGTTGCGGGGGCATTATCCGGTTGAGACGGATGTGATCGCGGCGGAGTTGGGGCCGTTCGATGCGCATTTTTTGGTGCCGGCGTTCTTCGAGGGCGGTCGGTTGACGCGGGATGGCGTGCATTATTTGGTTGTGGATGGCGAGCCGGTGCCGGTGCATGAGACGGAGTTTGCGCGGGATTCGGTGTTTGGGTTCAGTACGGCGTTCTTGCCGGATTATGTGGAGGAGAAGACGGCGGGGGCCATTCGGGCGGATGAGGTGGTGCGCTTTTCGCTGGATGCTGTGCGCGGGGATCTCGGGGAACGCCTGGATGCGCTGAGCGGGAATGTCTGTTGTGTGGTGGATGCGGAACGGCAGGCGGATCTGGATGGGTTTGCGCGGCAGGTGTTGGCGGCGGCGGAGCAGGGTCAGCGGTTCTTGTTCCGGAGCGCGGCGAGTCTGTTGACGGCGTTGGCGCAGTTACCGCCGCAGCCGGTGCCGGCGGGGGGGATGGCGGCGTTTGTGCGCGGCGGTCGGCCGGGTGTGGTGTTGATGGGCTCGCACGTCGGTAAGTCGACGCGGCAGTTGGAGCGGTTGCTGGCGGAGACGGACGCGGTCGGGCTGGAGGTCGATCTGGATCGGCTGGATGAGGCCGAGGCGCTGGTCGGTGAATTGATTGCGGGGGTTGAGAAGGCGCTGGGTGAAGGACGCGGGGCGGTGCTCTATACGAGTCGCGGCGAGCGGCAGTTCGAGACGAAGGCGGAGCGGTTGGCGTTCGGGGATCGGGTGGCGGATCTGCTGGTGCGGATCGGTCAGCGGTTGCCGATGGATATCGGGTTTTTGATCAGCAAGGGCGGAATCACGTCGAACGATACGCTGAGCAAGGCGTTGGCTTTGCGCACGGCGCGGGTGCTGGGGCAGGTGCACGCGGGATGCTCGGTGGTGCGCTGCCCCGACGATCATCCGCGTTTCCCGGATCTGCCGGTGGTGATCTTTCCGGGTAATGTGGGCGATGATGAGACATTGAAGGCGGTCTATCAGCGTTTGTCGCCTGCGGCTGCTGGACCAAGCCCTTGAACCCTTGGCTCTTGGCCGGAGAAAGCAACACTCTTGCCCAATCTGATCTTCGGAGCTTTATGCCATGAAAGCAGAATTCACCGCTATCGTTAAAAGAGATGGCGATTGGTGGCTAGGCTGGGTTGAAGAAGTTCCTGGAGCCAATGCCCAGGAAAAGACGAAAGAAGACTTGATCTTGAGTCTAAAAGAGGCTGTCCAGGATATCCTGGAACTCCGCTGTCAAGAAGCGCGCGAGCAAGCAGAAGATGATTTTGAGGAGATTACGATCGCAATATGAAGCGCAACGCGCTGATTCGCCACTTGTCGAAACATGGTTGCGAACTGGTGCGTGAAGGCGGACGGCATTCGATATGGAAGAACAAGGATTCTGGTGAGATGACAACGGTGCCGCGACACAATGAGGTCAAAGAGCTAATGGCGCGCAAAATTTGCCGAGACCTTGGGGTTGTAGAACCATAATTAAGGCTGCGGTTCAGCTTGATAGCGAGGCCTTTTCCAAAAACGAGGACTTTTGCAAGACCAAGGGCTTGCTCAGTTCGTCAAACAGCGCGCGCTAGCCTTCGGCGACTCGAACGCCAACTTCAAAACCCATTGGCGAGTGCAGAGATGTCCAGAATCCCAGACGAACGACCCCTAAATCCGAAGCCCGAGGTGGTCGATGGGCTGCGTCGGCTGTTGCCGCGCGAGAGTGTGCTGACCACCGAGGCGGAGCTGGCGCCTTATGAGTGCGATGGGCTGAGTGCGTTCCAGCAACGGCCGCTGGTGGTGGCGCTGCCGGAGACGGTGGAGCAGGTGCAGGCGGTGATGCGGCTGTGCCATGAAATGGAGGTGCCGGTGGTGGCGCGCGGCGCGGGTACCGGGCTGTCGGGCGGGGCGCTGCCGCTGGCCGATGGGGTATTGCTGTCGCTGGCGAAGTTCAATCGGATACTGGGGATCGATCCGGCGAATCGGTCGGCGACGGTTCAACCTGGGGTGCGGAACCTGGCGATCAGTGAGGCCGCGGCGGGCCACGGGCTCTATTACGCGCCGGACCCGTCGTCGCAGATCGCGTGTTCGATCGGCGGCAATGTCGCCGAGAATTCGGGTGGGGTGCATTGCCTGAAGTACGGGCTGACGGTGCACAACATCCTGAAGCTGAAGCTGATCTCGGTCGAGGGGGAGCTGTTCGAGGTCGGTGCCGATGCACTGGATTCACCGGGGCTGGATCTGCTGGCGCTGATGACCGGGTCCGAGGGGATGCTGGCGGTGATCGTCGAGGTGACGGTCAAGCTGTTGCCGAAGCCGGAGCGGGCGCAGGCGCTGCTGGCGGCGTTCGATAGCGTCGAGCAGGCCGGCGCGGCGGTGGCTGAGATCATCGGGGCCGGGATCATCCCGGCGGGGCTCGAGATGATGGATCGGCCGGCGATCCGGGCGGCTGAGGATTTCGTCCATGCCGGGTATCCGACCGATGTGGAGGCGATCCTGATCTGCGAGTTGGACGGCTTCAACGCCGAGGTTTCGTTCGATGTGATGCGGGTCCGGGATCTGCTGCTCGCGAGCGGCGCGGCCGATGTCCGCACAGCGGCCGATGATGCCGAGCGGCTGCGGTTCTGGAAGGGGCGCAAGGCGGCGTTTCCAGCAGTGGGGCGGATCTCGCCAGATTATTACTGTATGGATGGCACGATCCCGCGGCGGCAGCTGGGGCCGGTGCTGCGCCAGATCAGCGCGCTGTCGGAGCAGTACGGGCTTGCGGTGGCCAATGTCTTTCATGCCGGCGACGGCAATCTGCACCCATTGATCCTGTATGACGCGAACAACCCCGGGGAGCTGGAGCAGGCGGAGGCGCTCGGCGGGGCGATCCTGGAGCTGTGTGTCGAGGTCGGCGGTACCGTGACCGGCGAGCATGGGGTCGGAGTCGAGAAGCTGAACCAGATGTGTGTGCAGTTCAATAGCGCCGAGCTGAACCAGATGCACGCGGTGAAGGCAGCGTTCGATCCGAAGAGGCTGTTGAACCCGGGCAAGGCGGTGCCGACCTTGCACCGCTGTGCCGAGTTCGGCGCGATGCATGTGCATCACGGCGAGCTCAAGTTCCCTGAGCTGCCAAGGTTTTGAGCGATGCGTTGCACTTCTTGAGGTGCCCTAATTTTTGACGTGCCCGAGCAGTTCGATGACTGAGACAGCGGAAACCGATGCCGAGCAGGCGATCGTTGAGCAGGTGACGACTGCCTGGTCGGCAGAGAGGCTGGTCGCGATCCAGGGTGGCGGTACGAAGGCATTCTACGGTAATCGCGTCGCGGCGGAGACGGTGCTCGATTGTTCGGTCCACCAGGGTGTCGTGGCCTATGAACCGACCGAGCTGGCGATCACGGTGCGGGCGGGAACGCCTTTGGCCGCGGTCGAGGCGTTGTTGGCCGAGCACGGGCAGCAGTTCCCGTTCGAGCCGCCACACTTCGGCGCGGCGGCGACCATCGGTGGGATGGTGGCGGCCGGTTTATCGGGGCCGCGACGGCCCTATGCGGCCAGCGTGCGTGATGCGGTGCTCGGGGTGCGCGTGCTGAACGGCAAGGGCGAGGTGCTGGAGTTCGGCGGCCGGGTGATGAAAAACGTCGCCGGCTATGATCTGTCGCGGCTGATGGCCGGGTCGCTGGGTGTATTGGGCGTGCTGCTCGAGGTGTCGCTGAAGGTGATGCCGGTCCCGCCGGGGCGCATCACGCTGGTGCAGGAGCAGGATCAGGCTGGGGCGCTGGAGTTGATGCAGCGTTGGGCCGGGCAGGCGCTGCCGATCTCGGGCACGGCCTGGCTCGAGGGGCGGCTGCATGTCCGTTTGGCCGGGAGCGATGAGGCGCTGACGCAGACGCAGCGGATTATCGGCGGGGCGCCGATGGCGGTTGCGGAGGCCGATGCGTTTTGGTTGGCGCTGCGCGAGCAGGAGCTCGACTGTTTTGCTGTCGATAGTCTTACTGGCGACGGTTTTGCCGGCGACGGTTTTGCCGGCGACGGTCTTGCTGGGGAGCGATCGCTGTGGCGGCTGTCGGTGCGCTCGGCGACGGCGGCGAAGGCGATTCCGGCGCCCGACTTGATCGAGTGGGGCGGGGCGCTGCGCTGGCTCAGGAGCGAGCGTTCGGCCGCTGAGGTCCGGGAGATGGCGCGGACGGCGGGCGGGCATGCGACGCTGTTCCGGGCTGGCTCTGGACGCTCGGCGCCGCGGGACGGGGTGTTTACGCCGCTGAATCCGGTCGCGGCGCGTCTCCATCAGCATCTGAAGCGGGCGTTCGACCCGGCCGGGATCTTCAATCCGGGGCGGTTGTATCCGGGGATGGGGAGGACGGCGGGATGATGGAACCGGTGACGCGCCGCCCTAGATTGCGGGATGGGCGGCGATGGCCGCGATGGGGCTGGTGGGGCTGGCGCGAGGATCGCCTGAGAGGCTGGGGCTCGACCGGGTTGTGGCGAGATGCCGCTGCGGCTGAGCGTCCCCAGAGGAGCGCGGGGAGCGATGGGCTCGACCGGATCGAGGGTCTTTAAGGATGCAGACCCGACTCATCCCTTCGCTGTTGGAGACGTCGGACGGCCGGGAGGCCGATCGCATCCTGCGCAGCTGCGTCCATTGCGGCTTCTGTACCGCGACCTGCCCGACCTATCAACTGCTTGGCGACGAGCTGGACGGGCCGCGCGGGCGGATCTATCAGATCAAGATGGTGCTCGAGGGCGAGCCGGCGACGCGCACGACGCAGCAGCATCTGGACCGCTGCCTGACCTGTCTGAACTGCGTGACGACCTGTCCGTCTGGGGTCGAGTACCAGAAACTGGTCGAGATCGGACGCGAGCAGGTCGAGCAGCGGGTGCGGCGGCCGCTCGGCGAGCGTTTGATGCGCTGGGGGCTGCGCAAGGTCGTGCCCTATCCGCGCCGGTTTGGGCCGCTGTTGAGGTTGGCGCAAGCGGCACGCCCCTTGGTGCCGGCGAAGCTGCGCGGGAAGGTCCCAGTGGCGTTGTCGACACCCGGCCCGGCTTCGCTTGCGTCGAACGATCATGGCCGCCAGCCACCCCGGAGGCGGAGGCCAGGCCGGTACACTCGGCGAGTGTTGATGCTCGACAACTGCGTCGAGCCGGCGCTGACGCCGGCGACGGTGGAGGCCACGGTGCGGGTGCTCGATGCGCTCGGCATCGAGGTGCTGCAGCCCCCGGGCGGCGGATGCTGCGGTGCAATCAGCCAGCATCTGGCTGCGCCGGAGGAGGCGAAGGGCTTCATGCGGCGCAATATCGATGCCTGGTGGCCGATGATCGAGCCCGATGCCGACGATGCCGATGCCGATGCCGATGCCGATGCCGGTGCTGATGTCGATGCGCCGGCGGCCGAGGCGATTCTGGTTACGGCGAGCGGCTGCGGGGCCGTGGTCAAGGAGTATGGCTGGCTGCTGCGGGATGATCCCGCGTATGCTGCGAAGGCGGAGCGCATCTCGGCGTTGGCGTGCGATCTCAGCGAATTGTTGACCACCGAGGATCTCGCGCGTCTGCCGAGCCCGAGCGAGCGCGGGCTGCCGCGGCGAATCGCGTTCCATCCCCCCTGTACGTTGCAGCATGGCCAGGGGTTGATGGGGCGGGTCGAGGCGCTGCTGCGAGCGGCTGACTTCGAACTGACCCCGGTGCGCGACGCGCATAGCTGCTGCGGCTCGGCCGGGACCTATTCGATCCTGCAGGCCGAGCTCTCCGAACGCTTGCGCAGCGATCGGCTCGAGGCGCTGCAGGCGGGGGAGCCGGCGCTGATCGCGACTGCGAATGTCGGGTGTCAAACCCATCTGGCCGCTGCAGCCGGTGTGCCGGTGAAGCACTGGATCGAGCTGTTCGATCCCCAGATCTCACTTGCATCAGATGATAGCCATTCCACCTGATCGCCGGACAGAAAGCGCCGGAACAGTTAGTACCGATGGGCTCAGTCTGTCCGGAAACCAGGGCGGGTGACCATAAGCGTGCCTGACTGCGCTTTGGCGATGCCTATGAGGCGACTGACGGGCTCAACGGCTGGCTGATCTCGAGCGGGATATCGTCGTCGATGAGCTGGATGCGATCATAGAACTCCGGGTTGAGGTGCACGGTGCCTTCGCTGTCGACTAAGAGTGCGTACTGGATGCCGAGGGTGCGAGCGAGGGCATGCCATTGTTGCGGGCCGGCGACGAACAGGGCGTTGGCCGCCGCGGCGGCAACGGCGGCTTCGGGATGCACGACGGTGACGGATTGCGTGTGCCGGACGGGCCGGCCGGTGCGCGGGTCTAGGATCGAATGGTAGAGCACACCGTCATGCAGCCAGTTGCGATCATGCACGGCGCGAGTGACGATGCTCTCCTCGCCGTTGATGTCGAGGATGGCTAAGACGCCGGCGCCGCTGCCGCGGCGGATCGGTACTCGCCAGGGTTGGCCGCTGCGGTTGCCGATGGCGCGCAGATCGGAGCCGGTCTTGATCTGCGCATGTCGAATGTTCAGCTCGCGCAGCCGGGCGATGGCCAAGTCGATCGCGTAAGCTTGGTTGATCGCTGAGAAGTCCAAGCGCAACGCCGGGTTGTGGCCTTTCAGGGTGAGGATGTCGACTTCGACATCGGACATCCTGGCGTCGGCTTCAAGCAGTTGCTCGATCGCATGGCTGGGTGGCGGTCTCATGCCCTCCGGAACGGCGACATTGAAGCCCCATAGGGCGTTCAGTTTGCCGCAGGCTGGGTTGAAGCGATTGTCGCTCAAGTCGGCATAGCGCTGACTCAGGTGGATCAATGGCAGTATGCCAACCGGTGCCTCGAAGGCCTCGCCGGTGGGCAACAGCTGATTCACGCGCGCCATCTGGCCATCTGCCCAGGTGTTGAGGTCCTCCTCGAGCGCTTCGAATCCTTCGCGGACCGATCTGATCGCCTGCTTGGCCGTGTCAGGTCGGACCTGCACCAAGCTGATGTCGACGATTTCGCCGAAGGCCGTAAAACGCGAAGTGACCGCTGGCGACTCGGAACCGCAGCCGGTTAAGAGCACATAGGCGACGGTGGCGATCAACGCCATCGGCCAGCCGGAAAGTGGCTGCCGTCCATTGCCTTGGTTAGCGTGCATCCGGTGCGGTTTGGCGTGATACATCAGGTGGTGATGGAATCGCTCTTATTGGGTCAGAGTAGATAGGCGGTCGGCGCGAAGATTCCATGGGCTTGCGGATGAACGACTCAGAGCAGGCGCGAGTTCCGTTCCGGAAGAAGTTGCGTTTAGAGGGCAGCAATCCGCTCGCGCTGGGCGCTGAGATTGGCAAGCGCCTCGGTCTGATCCGCAAGCCGGCCGCGCTCCTTCTCGACGACGGCCTCGGGCGCCTTGTCGACGAAGCTCGGGTTGGCGAGCTTGTTCTCGATCCGCTCGATGTCGGCGCGCAGCTTGCCGATCTCCTTGTCCAGGCGCTTGAGCTCGGCGTCCTTGTCGATCAGCCCGGCCATCGGGATCAGGATCTTCATCGCACCGACGAGGGCGATTGCCGACTCGGGGGCCTCGCCCTCGTCATCGAGCAGGGTGATCGACTCGGTGCGAGCGAGGAAGTCGAGGTAGGGACGGGCGTGCTCGATCCACTGCCGATCGCGCTCGCTGGCGTTGGCGATCAGCACGGGCAGCTGCTTCGAGGGCGCGATGTTCATCTCGCCCTTGATCCGGCGCACCCCGAGGATGAACTGCTGCACCCAGTCGATCTCGGCCTCGGCCTCGGCGTCGTCGAGTGCACTGTCGGGGACCGGGTAGGGCGCGAGCATGATGGTGGCCGTTGGCTGAGGGCTGCTCGAGGCAGGATCGGCGCTGAGGCTTGACCCAATAGCGGCGTGCGCATCGCCATCGCCGCCGCTGGCGAGCGGCCGCACCTTCTGCCAGATTTCCTCGGTGATGAAGGGCATGAACGGGTGGGTCAGACGCAGTAGGGTCTCTAGGGTCTGCACAAGCGTCCAGCGGGTGCCGCGCTTGGCGGCCGCTGAGGCGGTGTCGCTGGTCAGGACCGGCTTGGAGAGTTCCAAGTACCAGTCGCAGAACGCGCTCCAGGTGAACTCGTAGATGGCCTGGGCGGCGAGGTCGAAGCGGTAGGCATCGAGCGCATCGCGGACCGTGATGATGGTTGCGTTCAATCGACTCCGGACCCATCGGTCGGCGGCGCTGAACTCGAGCGATGGTCCATTCGCGCCATGCCCTTGCGCCATCGTTGCTGCTGCGGCGCCCGCCGCGCTGGCCGGCGAGACTGCTTGTTGCGGACTCGGCTGCGCCGCTGTCGTGCCCGTGTCCGCCGAGGGGCGCTGGCCTGCCGCCGTGCCGGCATCTTGGCCGCAGTCTTGCCCCTCGGTGTTCATCAGCACGTAGCGCGAGGCGTTCCAGAGCTTATTGCAGAAGTTGCGGTAGCCCTCGACGCGGCCGAGGTCGAGCTTGATGTCGCGCCCGGTGGTGGCGAGTGCGGCGAAGGTGAAGCGCAACGCATCGGTGCCGAAGGCCGGGATGCCGTCCGGGAACTCCTTGCGCGTCTGCTTGGCGATCTTCTCGGCCAGGCGCGGTTGCATCATGCCCTTGGTGCGTTTGGCGACCAGGGGCTCGAGCTCGATGCCGTCGATCAGATCGATGGGGTCAAGGACATTGCCCTTGGACTTGGACATCTTGTTGCCCTGCGCGTCGCGCACCAGGCCGTGGATGTAGATGTCGCGGAAGGGCACGTCGTCCATGAACTTGAGGCCCATCATGATCATCCGCGCGACCCAGAAGAAGATGATGTCGAAGCCGGTGACCAGCACCGAGGTCGGGTAGAAGGTCTCGAGGCGTCGGGTCGGCCCGTTCAGCTCAGGGGGCCAGCCAAGCGTACTAAAGGGCCAGAGCGCGGAGCTGAACCAGGTGTCGAGCACGTCTTCGTCCTGACGCAGCGGATAGTCGTCGCTCAGGCCGTGCCGGCTGCGCACCTCGGCCTCGGAACGGCCGACGTAGATGTTGCCTTGGTCGTCGTACCAGGCCGGGATGCGGTGGCCCCACCAGAGTTGGCGGCTGATGCACCAGTCCTGGATGTTGCGCATCCACTCGAAATAGGTGTTCTTCCAGTTGTCCGGCACGAAGCGGATGCGCCCGTCCTCGACCGCCTCGATCGCCGGTTTGGCCAAGGGCGCGATGCGCACGTACCACTGATCGGTCAGGTAGGGCTCGACGACGGCGCCGGAGCGGTCGCCGCGAGGCACCGGCAGGCGGTGGTCGCGGACCTGGACCATCAGCCCCTGGGCCTCGAGGTCGGCGATGATGCGCTTGCGCGCCTCGAAGCGGTCGAGACCGGTGTAGGCCGCCGGGATCAGGGTGCCTTCCTCGTCGCTATTCGCGCGGATCGCGGCGTCGGGGGTGAAGATGTTGATCAGCCCGCCGTGCGGCTGGTCGGCGATCGCGTTCTCGTCGCGGTGGCGCTGCCAGACGGCGTGGTCGTTGAAGTCGTGCGCCGGGGTGATCTTGACGCAGCCGGTGCCGAGCTCGGGGTCGGCATGCTCATCAGCGATGATCGGGATGCGCCGGCCGGTGAGCGGCAGTTCGACGGTCTCGCCGATCAGATGCTTGTAGCGCTCGTCGTCCGGGTTCACCGCGACGGCGCAGTCGCCGAGCATGGTCTCGGGGCGGGTGGTGGAGACGATCATCGCGCCGGTGCCGTTGCTCAGCGGATAGCGCAGGTCCCACATGTGCCCGGCCTCTTCCTCGGCGATCACCTCGAGGTCCGAGATCGCGGTGTGCAGCACCGGGTCCCAGTTCACGAGGCGTTTGCCGCGATAGATGAGGCCCTCTTCGAACAGCCGGACAAAAACCTCACGCACGGCGTTGGACAGGCCCTCGTCCATCGTGAAACGCTCATGCTGCCAGTCGAGCGAGGAGCCGAGCCGGCGCAGCTGCTGGGTGATGGTGCCGCCGGATTCGGCCTTCCATTGCCAGATGCGCTCGATGAAGGCCTCGCGGCCGAGGTCGTGACGGGTCTTGCCATCGGCCTCGAGCTGGCGCTCGACGACCATCTGGGTGGCGATGCCAGCATGGTCGGTGCCGGGCTGCCAGAGGGTCTGCTCGCCGCGCATCCGGTGGTAGCGCACCAGCGCATCCATGATGGCGTTGTTGAAGCCGTGCCCCATGTGCAGGCTGCCGGTCACGTTCGGCGGCGGGATCATGATCGAGAAGGCGCCAGGGCCCGAATCGGCGTCCGAGTCGGCCTCCTGACTGGCTTCGGTGCCGGCATCGCTGAGCCGGGGCGCGAAATAGCCGGCTTCCTCCCAGTGACGGTACCAGGCGGTTTCGAGGGTCTTGGGATCGTAGGTCTTATCGAGCATGGCTGCGGTGATGCGCGCGCGGTTGTGCGGCCGGGGTCGGGACAAAAGCGCTGCAGTATAACCGAGGCTGGTTCAGGTCAGCGAAGGGGGCTGAGGCTTGCGCCAGGCGGATGGCGGTTTGCGTGTCGCGAGGACCCGGCCACAGGGGCGCGCCGGGTTGAGGCGGCGTCGTGAACGCTCGGCGGGTGGGCGGCGGCTCGCTCTGGGCTGTCGCGGGGCCCGTTGATGTTGGCACCGCTGCTGCGTAGTGTTTCGGG
>NZ_NRSJ01000002.1 GCF_016584085.1 Halochromatium glycolicum
GGTTGGGGTGTGCTGGGGGGTTGGGTTGTGCTGGCCGTAATCTGTTGCCAAGCGGGCTGCGCGAGCTGGCGCAGCCCGTCGGTCGTCGCGGTCGCCTAGTCAGCCCGCGCGGGCTCGCGGCCGATCGAGACGTAGGTCAGGCCGGCGGCGTTGACCTGGCTGGGGTCGAAGAGGTTGCGGCCGTCGAAGATGACCGGTGAGCTCAACTGGCCCTTGATCTCGGCAAAGTCGGGGCTGCGGAACTCGCTCCATTCGGTACAGATGACGAGGGCATCTGCTCCTTCGATTGCCTGCATGCGATTGCTGACGAGCGTGAGGTCGGAGCGCTCGCCGTAGATCCGCCTTGCTTCGTCGGCCGCGACTGGGTCGAAGGCGCGCACCTTCGCCCCCGCGGCCCAGAGCTGTTCCATCAGCCGGCGGCTCGACGCCTCTCGCATGTCGTCGGTGTTCGGCTTGAAGGCCAAGCCCCAGAGCGCGATGGTCTTCCCGCTGAGCTCGCCGTTGAAGTAGCGGTGCATCTTGCTGAAGAGCAGATCCTTCTGGCGGTCGTTGACGGCCTCGACCGCATGGAGCAGCTGCGGCTCGTAACCGATCGCGGTCGCGGTGTGCTCGAGGGCGCGCACGTCCTTGGGGAAGCAGGAGCCGCCGTAACCGCAACCCGGATAGATGAACTGATAGCCGATGCGCGGATCGGAGCCGATACCGACACGCACCATCTCGATGTCGGCGCCAACCGCCTCGGCGATGTTCGATAGCTCGTTCATGAAGCTGATCTTGGTCGCGAGCATGGCGTTGGCGGCGTACTTCGTCAGCTCTGCCGAGCGCACTCCCATGACCATCACGCGGTCGTGATTGCGGTTGAACGGGGCATACAGCGCGCGCAGGAGTTCTCCGGTGCGCGGATTCTCGGTGCCGACGATGATCCGGTCCGGGCGCATGAAGTCCTCGATCGCCGCGCCCTCCTTGAGGAACTCGGGGTTGGAGACCACGTCGAAGTCGACCTGGGTGCCGCGTTCCTGCTGCGCGGCTCGGACGGTTTCGGCAACCCGGTCCGCAGTGCCGACCGGAACGGTCGATTTGTCGACGATGATTCGGTAGCCGGACATACGCTCGCCGATCGACTTGGCGACCGCGAGCACATGACGCAGGTCGGCCGAGCCGTCCTCGTCCGGTGGTGTGCCGACGGCAATGAATTGGAAGAGCCCATGAGCGACGCCTTCGTCGGGGTCGGTCGAGAAGCTGAGCCGACCGGCCTCACGGTTCTTCGCGATCATGTCCTCGAGGCCGGGCTCGAAGATCGGCACGCCGCCGCGGTTGAGTAAGGCGATCTTGTCTGCGTCGACATCGACGCAGAGCACCTGATTGCCGACCTCGGCGAGGCAGGCGCCGGTTACTAGGCCGACGTAGCCGCTTCCAAAGATCGTGACGTCCATTCGGGTTCCTCGTGCGCTTGGATAGAGTTGGTTTAAGATTGCTGCGCCGGTGCAGACCTGTGCGCAGATCGACCGTAGTTTACCCTTGCACGGACCAGGGGTGGGCTTGCCTGTGCAGGCTTGGCCGCTTCGGTCCAGCCTCGGTCCAGCCTTGAGCTAGTGGGGGTGGCGAGCGGATGCGCATCGACCCGAACCGGCTTCGAGGGTTGACGTGCTCAGGATTGGGGGGTATTCTGCCGCGCTCGGCTGATTTGGAGGGGTTCCCGAGCGGTCAAAGGGATCAGACTGTAAATCTGACGGCTCAGCCTTCGGAGGTTCGAATCCTCCCCCCTCCACCATCTTGCGCCGTAACTCGCATGACTCGGGGCGGCAGACAGGGTCTAATCGGAAGCCGGTTTGGCAGGCTCTGGCCAGAACAGGACCAGAACAGGAAAGGCGACGCGCTGGTCGGGCACGGTTGCGGCAGGTGCATCGCGTCCTATCGCTCAGGGCGATCGCGGGTGTAGTTCAATGGTAGAACCTCAGCCTTCCAAGCTGATGGTGTGGGTTCGATTCCCATCACCCGCTCCATGTTCGGCGGTTGCTCAGCCGCGGTTGTTGCGGCGTCGGATTAACGAAAGACTGATTCCAGATTTTTGGCCCATGTAGCTCAGTTGGTAGAGCACACCCTTGGTAAGGGTGAGGTCACCGGTTCAACTCCGGTCATGGGCTCCAATCCCGCTCGGCGGGTCCGGCGGGCAGCTCTCCAGACCCGTCATCATCGGTGAATTTGGCAACAAGACGGCATCCAAGCGCGCGGAGATAGGGTCAGTGTCCAAAGAAAAGTTCGATCGAAAGAAGGCGCACGTCAACGTTGGCACGATTGGTCACGTTGACCACGGCAAGACCACGCTGACGGCGGCGATCACGGTCCACCAGGCGAAGAAGTACGGTGGCGAATCGCGCGCCTACGACCAGATCGACAACGCGCCCGAGGAGAAGGAGCGCGGCATCACGATTGCGACCGCGCACGTTGAGTATGAGAGCGAGACGCGCCACTACGCGCACGTCGACTGCCCGGGGCACGCCGACTACGTGAAGAACATGATCACCGGCGCGGCGCAGATGGACGGTGCGATTCTGGTCGTCTCCGCGGCTGACGGCCCGATGCCCCAGACCCGCGAGCACATCCTGCTCTCGCGCCAGGTCGGTGTACCCTTCATCGTCGTCTACCTCAACAAGGCCGATATGGTCGACGACGCCGAGCTCTTGGAGCTGGTCGAGATGGAGGTGCGCGAGCTCCTCGACAGCTACGAATTCCCCGGCGACGACACCCCCATCGTCACCGGCTCGGCGCTCAAGGCGCTCGAAGGCGACGACAGCGAGATCGGCGGGCAATCGATCGACAAGCTCATCGAAGCCCTCGACAGCTACATCCCGGCACCCGAGCGGGCCGTGGACGGCGCCTTCCTGATGCCGATCGAAGACGTCTTCTCGATCTCCGGTCGCGGCACCGTGGTCACCGGCCGGGTCGAGCGCGGCGTCATCAAGGTCGGCGAAGAGGTCGAGATCGTCGGCATCAAGGACACCACCAAGACCACCTGCACCGGTGTCGAGATGTTCCGCAAGCTGCTCGACCAAGGGCAGGCCGGCGACAACATCGGCGCACTCTTGCGCGGCACCAAGCGCGACGACGTCGAGCGTGGGCAAGTGCTGGCCAAGCCCGGCTCGATCACCCCGCACACCCACTTCGAGGCCGAGGTCTACGTGCTCAGCAAGGAAGAAGGCGGTCGCCACACCCCCTTCTTCAACGGCTACCGGCCACAGTTCTACTTCCGCACCACCGATGTCACCGGTGCCTGCGAGCTGCCCGAGGGCATCGAGATGGTCATGCCCGGCGACAACGTCAAGATGACCGTCAAGCTCATCGCGCCGATCGCGATGGAAGAGGGGCTGCGCTTTGCGGTGCGCGAAGGCGGCCGCACCGTCGGCGCCGGCGTCGTCGCAAAGATCATTGAATAACCTCGCCAATGCAGGGTAAGGTTTCAGGTCCGAGGAGCCGGTTATCCAGTCGGCGATCGTCTTCGGCCTGATCTTCCACAAGGATGTGTTCGACGGGAATCGATCTTTTCTAGGCCAGTAGCTCAATTGGCAGAGCAGCGGTCTCCAAAACCGCAGGTTGGGGGTTCGAGTCCCTCCTGGCCTGCCAAACATGCACCGTCAGGGTGCCCGATACGCATATGAATGCACGAGCCGAGGCCGCTTCGTCCGGTCTGGATACGGCCAAGCTCGCCGTCGCTATTCTCCTGTTGGTTGGCGGCATCTGGGCCTTCTATTTCTTTGCTGGTTACTCGGTGCTGCTGCGCACCCTCGGGCTGCTCGTCATCGCGGGCGGTGCGGCGGCGCTTGCGTTGACCTCGGCTCAAGGGCGCAAGCTCTGGCGTTTCGCGCTCGATTCGCGCATGGAGGTGCGGAAGGTCGTGTGGCCGACCCGCCAGGAGACGATCCAGACCACACTGATCGTCATCGTGATGGTGCTGATCCTGGGTCTGATCCTCTGGCTATTCGACACCATCCTGCGCACGATCTTCAACCTGCTCGTCGGGCATGGCGGCTGATCCTATGGCCAAACGTTGGTACGTGATTCATGCCTTCTCGGGGTTCGAGGGCCATGTTGCCAAATCGCTGCGCGAGCGGGCGGCCCGCGCCGGGATGGAGGATGCCTTCGGCGAGATCCTGGTTCCCACCGAGGAGGTGGTCGAGATCCGCAATGGACAGCAGCGCAAGAGTGAGCGCAAGTTCTTCCCGGGCTATGTCTTCGTCAACATGGAGATGACCGACGAGACCTGGCACCTGGTCAAGGATGTGCCGCGGGTGATGGGCTTTATCGGCGGTAAGGGCGATCGTCCTGCGCCGATCCCGGATGCCCAGGCGGATGCGATCCGCCAGCGGATGCAGGACGGCGTCGAGAAGCCGCGCCCAAAGGTGCTCTACGAACCAGGCGAGGTCGTTCGCGTCACCGACGGGCCGTTCACCGACTTCAATGGTGTGGTTGAAGAGGTCGATTACGACAAGAGCCGGGTCAAGGTCTCGGTGTCGATCTTCGGCCGCTCGACGCCGGTCGATCTCGAATTCAGCCAGGTCGAGAAGGGTTGAGCTGAACGAACGTTCTTGCCGTCTGGCGACCTCCGGGATCGCCAGGCGGCCCCGTCCACGGTCGCCGATAGCGCGGCCTCTCATCGGGGAGCTGGTCGATCGATCAGCGTCTGCACCCATAGGAGCGTCATACGATGGCGAAGAAAGTTACCGCCTATATCAAGTTACAGGTCAAGGCCGGCGAGGCCAATCCGAGCCCTCCGGTCGGTCCGGCGCTGGGTCAGCACGGCGTCAACATCATGGAGTTCTGTAAGGCCTTCAACGCGAAGACCCAGGAGCTCGAAAAGGGGCTGCCGACGCCGGTCGTGATCACGGTCTACTCGGACCGCAGCTTCACCTTCATCACTAAGACCCCGCCAGCGTCGATTCTGCTGAAGAAGGCGGCAGGCATCAACAAGGGTAGCAGCACCCCGAATACTGCCTCGGTGGGGACCGTCACGCGCGAGCAGATCGAAGAGATCGCGAATACCAAGATGCCGGATCTGAATGCGGCTGACCTGGAAGGCGCTGTGCGGACCATCGCCGGCAGTGCAAGGGCAATGGGTCTCAAGGTGGAGGGTCTGGCGTAATGGCGAAGCAAACCAAGCGCACAGCAGCGATTCGCGAGCGCGTCGAGCGTGGGCGGGCCTACGGCGCCGAGGAGGCATTCGAGCTGCTCAAGTCTTTGTCGACGGTCAAGTTCGTCGAGAACATCGATGTCTCGGTGAATCTGGGTGTCGATCCACGCAAATCGGATCAGGTCGTCCGCGGTTCCACGGTGCTGCCGCACGGGATCGGAAAGCAGGTCCGGGTTGCGGTCTTCACGCAGGCCGCGAATGCCGAGGCGGCCACCGAGGCCGGCGCCGACCGGGTCGGCATGGAAGACCTGGCCGAGGAGATGAAGGGCGGCAACCTGGACTATGACGTCGTGATCGCCTCACCGGATGCGATGCGGGTTGTCGGTCAGCTCGGAAAGCTGCTCGGCCCGCGCGGTCTGATGCCGAACCCGAAGGTTGGCACCGTCACGCCCAATGTCGCTGAGGCGGTCCAGAACGCGAAAGCGGGGCAGGTCCGTTACCGGACCGACAAGGCGGGGATCATTCACTGCCCACTCGGCAAGCTGGACTTCGATGCGGTCAAGCTGCGCGAGAATCTCGAGGCGCTGCTCGCGAATCTGCAGAAGGCGAAGCCAAGCGCCGCCAAGGGCGTCTACATGAAGAAGGTCACGGTCTCGTCGACGATGGGGCCAGGGCTGACAGTCGATCACAGCGCACTGGCGTTCTGATCGCTTCGATTCAGTGCTGTCGGCCCGCATGCAGCAGCGGGCCGGCGGTCCGATGATCTTTGGGGCAGCGGCCGATGCGCCGCAGTCCGTCAAAGACCGCAGGTGTCGCGCCGCACGGCTGGAGCCCTGTGGCGCGGCTTAATCGATGCCTGCGCAGATGGTGTCCCGAGCCGCGAATGCTGGCGACGGTACACATAAGCCGATCGGTCTGCCGTTATGGAAGGTGGCACTGATCTTCTGGGTAGACGCTGAGTCTTACCCGAACTCGATCAGGAGGTGACGTCTGTGGCACTGACCTTTGCCCAGAAAGAACGTATCGTCGCCGAGGTCGCTGAGGTCGCTCAGACCGCACACTCGGCGGTCGGCGCCGATTACCGGGGGCTGTCCGTCGATGAGCTGACCAAGCTGCGTGTCGAGGCACGCAAGGCCGGCGTTTATGTACGGGTGGTCAAGAACACGCTGGCCAAGCGCGCGCTGGCCGGTACCGACTTCGAGTGCATGGATGAGGCGCTGACCGGGCCGCTCATCCTCGCCTTCGGTCAGTCGGACCCCGGCTCCGCCGGTCGTATCGCCGAGAGCTTTGCGAAGGACCATAAACAGTTCCAGGTTCGGATGATCGCCGTCGGCGGTCAGCTTCTGGATGGGTCCGAGCTCAGCAAGCTGGCGAAGATGCCGACCTACGACGAGGCGGTCAGTCAGCTGATGTCGGTCATGCAGGCACCGGTACAGAAGCTGGCGACGACGCTCAACGAGGTGCCAAGCAAGCTTGCGCGTACCCTCAGCGCAGTCCGCGACGCGAAAGAGGCCGCTTGATGCCCAAATGGCCTACCCCTAGGCCATCGCGCCCGCTGTCAATTATTGCAACGAATCGATTCAATCGGAGATTAGCCCGTGGCTGTTTCTAAAGACGAGATCCTGGAAGCCATCGCCAATATGACCGTGATGGAGGTCGTCGACCTCATCAGCGCGATGGAAGAGAAGTTTGGCGTGACCGCGGCCGCCGCCGTCGCTGCCGCTCCCGCTGCCGGCGGTGCCGCCGAGGCCGAGCCGGCCGAGGAGCAAACGGAGTTCGACGTGGTGTTGACCTCGTTCGGCTCGAACAAGGTTGCGGTGATCAAGGCCGTTCGTGGTCTGACTGGCCTCGGTCTGAAGGAGGCAAAGGATGCGGTCGAGGGTGCTCCGACCGCCCTCAAGGAAGGCGTCTCGAAGGAAGACGCCGAGGCGGCCAAGAAGGAGCTCGAAGAGGCAGGTGCGTCGGTCGAGATCAAATAACGCCATCCTTGCGTCCTGCTCGACAAGCTGGGATCGAACAAGGCTGGCGGCTTCAGGCCGCCGGCCTTTTGCCGTTTCCGGCGATCAGTAACGGTGCGCATGCTGCAAGGACTGCGGCATCCACTCGCGGCTTCGGGTTTAACGGCTCGGCGCCGCTCGGCTGATCGGCACAGGCGGTAGCGAAACCCCGGCCCGCATCGGACGATGCAGCCGAGGGTGTCCGCCGGATCAGCCGCCGCTCGCACGGCGGATATTTGTAGGTTACTCAAAGACCCATTACGAGGGAAGGCAGCATGCCCTATTCGTTTACCGAAAAGAAGCGCATCCGCAAGAACTTCGGCAAGCGCCCGACGATCATGGAGGTGCCGTTCCTGCTGGCGACCCAGATCGATTCCTATCGTGATTTCCTGCAGCTCGACAAGGGGCCGAAGGAGCGCGACGAGGTTGGTCTGCACGCGGCGTTTCGGACCGTGCTGCCCATCGAGAGCTATTCCGGCAACGCGGTGCTGGAGTACGTCAGTTATCGCCTCGGCGAGCCGGCCTTCGACGTCCGTGAGTGCCACCTGCGGGGCGCGACCTACGCGGCGCCGCTGCGCGTGCTGCTGCGCCTGGTGATCTATGACAAGGATGCGCCGGCCGGCTCCAAGGTCGTCAAGGACGTCCGCGAGCAGGAGGTCTATATGGGCGACCTGCCGCTGATGACCGAGACCGGGACCTTCATCATCAACGGCACCGAGCGCGTCATCGTCTCCCAGCTGCACCGCTCGCCCGGCGTCTTCTTCGATCACGATAAGGGTAAGACCCATTCCTCAGGCAAGCTGCTGTTCTCGGCGCGGGTGATCCCCTACCGCGGCTCCTGGCTCGATTTCGAGTTCGACCCGAAGGACAACGTCTATGTCCGGATCGACCGCCGTCGCAAGCTGCCGGCGACGGTCCTTCTACGCGCGCTCGGCTATAGCGTCGACGACATCCTGGCGCTGTTCTTCGAGACCGACACCTTCCATCTCGGTGAGCCGCTCGAGCTGGACCTGGTTCCGGAGCGCCTGCGCGGCGAGACCGTCAACTTCGAGGTCAAGATTGGCGACGAGGTCCTGGTCGAGGCCGGTCGCCGCGTCACGGCGAAGCACATCCGTGCGCTGCAGAAGGCCGGCGTTGAGCGCCTCGCGGTGCCGGACGAGTTCCTGATCGGCCGGACCCTCGCGCGCTCGCAGATCGACACCGAGACCGGCGAGGTGATCGCCGACGGCAACGCCGAGATCACCGAGGAGCTCCTCGCGACCCTGCGCGAGAAGGGCATCGAGCGCATCGAGACCCTGTTCGTCAACGATCTCGACCACGGCCCCTATCTGTCCGAGACGCTGCGAATCGATCAGACCACCAATGATCTCGAGGCCCAGGTCGAGATCTATCGGATGATGCGCCCCGGCGAGCCGCCGACCAAGGAGGCCGCGCAGAACCTGTTCCACAACCTGTTCTTCGCGCCCGAGCGCTATGATCTCTCGGCGGTTGGACGGATGAAGTTCAACCGCCGCCTGCTGCGCGACGAGACCGAAGGCCCGGGCATCCTCTACGACGGGCGTTATTTCTCGCAACGCACCGATGCCTTCGCGACCAAGCTGGTCGAGGAGCAGGGCGAGCGCTCCGACATCGTCGATGCGCTCAAGGTGCTGGTCGAGCTGCGCAACGGCCGCGGTACGGTCGACGACATCGATCACCTCGGTAACCGCCGCATCCGCTGCGTCGGCGAGATGGCCGAGAACCAGTTCCGGGTCGGCCTGGTGCGGGTCGAGCGCGCGGTCAAGGAGCGCCTGTCGCTGGCCGAGTCCGAGGGCCTGATGCCGCAGGAGCTGATCAATGCGAAGCCGGTCTCGGCCGCGATCAAGGAGTTCTTCGGCTCCTCGCAGCTGTCGCAGTTCATGGACCAGAACAACCCGCTCTCGGAGGTCACCCACAAGCGGCGGGTCTCGGCGCTCGGGCCGGGCGGTCTGGCGCGCGAGCGCGCCGGCTTCGAGGTGCGCGACGTGCATCCAACCCACTATGGTCGGGTCTGCCCGATCGAGACGCCGGAAGGGCCGAATATCGGGCTGATCAACTCGCTCGCGGTCTATGCGCGCACCAACCAGTACGGCTTCCTCGAGACGCCCTATCGGCGGGTCGAGAACGGCCGCGCGACCGACGAGATCGTCCATCTCTCGGCGATCGAGGAGGGCGGCTACGTGATCGCCCAGGCCAACGCGACGTTGGACGATGACGGCAATCTGACCGATGCGCTGGTCTCCTGCCGCCATATGAACGAGTTCACGATGAAGACGCCGGACGAGGTCCAGTTCATGGACGTCTCGCCGCGGCAGATCGTCTCGGTCGCCGCCTCGCTGGTGCCCTTCCTCGAGCACGACGACGCCAACCGCGCGCTGATGGGCTCGAACATGCAGCGCCAGGCGGTGCCGACCCTGCGCGCCGAGAAGCCGCTGGTCGGTACCGGCATGGAGCGGGTCGTCGCCAAGGATTCGGGCGTCGTGGTCTGGGCGCGGCGCGGCGGCGTGATCGAGGCGGTCGATGCCGCGCGCATCGTGGTGCGGGTCAACGATGACGAGACCGAGGCCGGTGAGGCTGGTGTCGATATCTACACCTTGACCAAGTACACCCGCTCGAACCAGAACACCTGTATCAATCAGCGCCCGCTGGTCACTCCGGGTGACATCGTGGTGCGCAATGACGTCCTCGCCGACGGCCCCTCGACCGACATGGGCGAGCTGGCGCTCGGGCAGAACCTGCGCGTCGCCTTCATGCCCTGGAACGGCTACAACTTC
The DNA here is from genome assembly GCF_016584085.1 of Halochromatium glycolicum. GTDB lineage: Bacteria > Pseudomonadota > Gammaproteobacteria > Chromatiales > Chromatiaceae > Lamprobacter > Lamprobacter glycolicus. The sequence continues at coordinate 9,915 of NZ_NRSJ01000002.1, forward strand.
GAGGACTCGATCCTGATCTCGGAGCGCCTGGTGCAGCAGGACCGTTTCACCAGCATCCATATCGAGGAACTGACCTGCCTCGCGCGCGACACCAAGCTCGGCCCGGAGGAGATCACCAGCGATATCCCGAACGTCGGCGAGGCCGCGCTCGGCAAGCTCGATGAGTCCGGCATCGTCTACATCGGCGCCGAGGTGCGCGACGGCGATATCCTGGTCGGCAAGGTCACCCCCAAGGGCGAGACCCAGCTGACGCCCGAGGAGAAGCTGCTGCGCGCGATCTTCGGCGAGAAGGCCTCCGACGTGAAGGACACCTCGCTGCGGCTGCCGTCGGGAATGGCCGGCACCGTCGTCGATGTGCAGGTCTTCACCCGCGACGGCGTCGAGAAGGACAAGCGCGCGACCCAGATCGAGGAGCTGGAGCTCGAGCGGGTGCGCAAGGACCTCGCCGACCAGTTGCGGATCATGGAGCAGGATACCTTCCAGCGCGTCGAGAAGATGCTTCTCGGCAAGATCGCCGACGGTGGTCCGGGCGGGCTCAAGGCCGGTGCCAAGATCACCAAGAGCTATCTCAACGAGCTGACCGACAAGCAGGGTCAGGACAAATGGCTCGAGATCCGGCTGCGCAGCGAGGAGGCCGCCGCGCAGCTCGAGGCGGTCGCTGCTCAGATCAAGGAGCAGCGCGAGCTGTTCCGGGAGCGCTTCGAGGTCAAGAAGCGCAAGATCACCCAGGGCGACGAGCTGCCGCCCGGTGTGCTGAAGATGGTCAAGACCTATGTCGCGGTCAAGCGGCGCATCCAGCCCGGCGACAAGATGGCCGGCCGCCACGGGAACAAAGGGGTCATCTCGCGCGTTGTGCCGATCGAGGATATGCCGTTCAGCGCCGATGGTGAGCCGGTCGATATCGTGCTGAACCCGCTCGGCGTGCCCTCGCGGATGAACGTCGGTCAGGTGCTCGAGACCCATCTCGGTTGGGCCGCGAAAGGCCTCGGCGAGCGCATCGACGCGATGCTCCGAGCCCAGGCTGACGTCGAAGAGGTACGCGCCTTCCTGAGCGAGGTCTACAACACCAGCGGTAAGCGCGAGGACCTGGACAGTCTCACCAATGACGAGGTGCTCGAGCTGGCCTCGAACCTGCGCGGAGGTGTGCCGTTGGCGACCCCGGTCTTCGACGGCGCCAGTGAGGACGAGATCCGGCACATGCTGGGGCTGGCCAGGCTGTCGCAGACCGGCCAGACCACGCTCTACGACGGGCGCACCGGCGAGCCGTTCGAGCGCCCGGTCACGGTCGGCTACATGTACATGCTGAAGCTCAATCATCTGGTCGACGACAAGATGCACGCCCGCTCGACCGGCCCCTACAGCCTCGTGACCCAGCAGCCGCTCGGCGGCAAGGCGCAGTTCGGCGGTCAGCGCTTCGGCGAGATGGAGGTCTGGGCCCTCGAGGCCTATGGTGCGGCCCACACCCTGCAGGAGATGCTGACGGTGAAATCGGACGACGTCTCGGGTCGGACCAAGATGTACAAGAATATCGTCGACGGCGACCATCGCATGGAGGCCGGCATGCCCGAATCTTTCAACGTATTGGTCAAGGAGATCCGTTCGCTCGGTATCAACATCGAGCTCGAGCAGGATTGAATGAAGTGAGAAGTGGGAAGTGAGAAGTGTGAAGTGCAGACTTCACGCTTCTCGTCCTCTTCTCTTTCACACTTCAAACTTCACACTTCAAACTTCACCTAACGTCGCCATGAAAGATCTCCTCAGAATCATTAAGCAACAGGGTCAGGCCCTGGAGTTCGATGCCATCCGCATTGGCCTCGCGTCGCCGGAGATGATCCGCTCCTGGTCCTACGGCGAGGTCAAGAAGCCGGAGACCATCAACTATCGGACCTTCAAGCCGGAGCGCGACGGGCTGTTCTGCGCCAAGGTGTTCGGGCCGGTCAGCGACTACGAGTGCTTGTGCGGCAAGTACAAGCGTCTCAAGCACCGCGGCGTCGTCTGCGAGAAGTGCGGCGTCGAGGTCACGCTGGCCAAGGTCCGGCGCGAGCGCATGGGCCATATCGATCTCGCCAGCCCGGTCGCGCACATCTGGTTCCTGAAGTCGCTGCCGTCACGGATCGGGCTGTTGCTCGATATGACGCTGCGCGACATCGAGCGGGTGCTCTACTTCGAATCGTTCGTCGTCATTGATCCGGCGATGACCGATCTCGAGCGAGGGCAGCTGTTGACCGATGACCAGTACCTCGAGGCGCTCGAGACCCATGGCGATGAGTTCGACGCGCGTATGGGCGCCGAGGCCGTGTTCGAGCTGCTGCGCAGCCTCGACCTCGATGCCGAGGTGCGCAAGATGCGCGAGGACATGGAAGCGACCAACTCCGAGACCAAGCTCAAGAAGCTGACCAAGCGCCTCAAGCTGGTCGAGTCCTTGCAGATCTCGGGCAACCGGCCCGAGTGGATGATCATGACGGTGCTGCCGGTCTTGCCGCCGGAGCTGCGCCCGCTGGTGCCGCTCGATGGCGGCCGCTTTGCGACCTCGGACCTAAACGACCTCTACCGCCGGGTGATCAATCGCAACAACCGCCTCAAGCGGCTGCTCGATCTGATCGCGCCGGACATCATCGTGCGCAACGAGAAGCGCATGCTGCAGGAGTCGGTCGACGCGCTGCTCGACAACGGCCGTCGCGGCCGTGCGATCACCGGCACCAATAAGCGCCCGCTCAAGTCGCTCGCGGACATGATCAAGGGCAAGCAGGGGCGCTTCCGGCAGAACCTGCTCGGCAAGCGCGTCGATTACTCGGGCCGTTCGGTCATCGTGGTCGGCCCGACGCTGAAGCTGCACCAGTGCGGGCTGCCGAAGCTGATGGCGCTCGAGCTGTTCAAGCCATTCATCTTTAGCAAGCTGCAGCTGCGCGGGCTGGCGCCGACGATCAAGGCGGCGAAGAAGATGGTCGAGCGCGGGACCCCGGAGGTCTGGGACATCCTCGAGGAGGTGATCCGCGAGCACCCGGTGATGCTCAACCGGGCGCCGACCCTGCACCGCCTCGGCATCCAGGGCTTCGAGCCGGTGCTGATCGAGGGCAAGGCGATCCAGCTGCATCCGCTGGTCTGCACTGCGTTCAACGCCGACTTCGACGGCGATCAGATGGCGGTGCACGTGCCGCTGTCGCTCGAGGCGCAGCTCGAGGCGCGCGCCTTGATGATGTCGTCGAACAACATCCTGTCGCCGGCCAATGGCGAGCCGATCATCGTGCCCTCGCAGGACGTCGTGCTCGGGCTCTATTACATGACCCGTGAGCGGGTCAACGCGAAGGGTGAAGGGCTCGCGCTCTCTGGCATCGACGAGGCGCGGCGCGCCTACGAGACCGGGAAGGCGGCGCTGCAGGCACGAGTCAAGGTCATGATTCGGGAGGTCATCCGCGAGGAGGACGGCCGTGTCGAGGAACGCTGGGGCATCAAGGAGACCACCGTTGGACGTGCGCTGGTCTGGGAGATCGTCCCGGACGGGCTGCCGTTCGAGCTGGTCGACCGGCCGCTTGGTAAGAAGCAGATCTCGAGCCTGATCAATACCTGCTACCGGGTGCTGGGGCTGAAGGACACCGTGGTCTTCGCCGACCAGATCATGTATCTCGGCTTTCGGATGGCCACCCATGCCGGCGTCTCGATCGGTCTCGAGGACATGGAGGTGCCAGACGAGAAGGCGCGGATCATCACCGCCGCCGAGGATGAGGTCAAGGAGATCGAGGACCAGTACACTCAGGGCCTGGTCACGAACGGCGAGCGCTACAACAAGGTCGTCGATATCTGGTCTCGGACCAACGACCAGGTCGCCAAGTCGATGATGCGCAAGCTCGGCAAGGACCAGTTGACCGACCGTGACGGCAACGCCGTCGAGCAGGATTCGTTCAACTCGATCTACATGATGGCCGACTCCGGCGCGCGTGGCTCGGCAGCCCAGATCCGCCAGCTCGCCGGAATGCGCGGGCTGATGGCCAAGCCTGACGGCTCGATTATCGAGACCCCGATCACCGCGAACTTCCGCGAGGGGTTGAACGTCATCCAGTACTTCATCTCGACCCACGGCGCACGCAAGGGCCTGGCCGACACCGCGCTGAAGACCGCGAACTCCGGTTATCTGACCCGGCGCCTGGTCGACGTCGCCCAGGACATGGTCGTGCTCGAAGAGGACTGCGGTACCGAGGAAGGGCTGCGGATGACCCCGATCATCGAGGGCGGCGATGTCGTCGAGCCGCTGCGCGAGCGCATCCTCGGGCGGGTCGCTGCCCATGATGTCTACCGCCCTGGCACCGACGAGATCGTCTGCGAGGCTGGCACATTGCTCGACGAGGGTTGGGTCAAGCAGCTCGAGCAGGAGGGCATCGACCAGGTGCGCGTGCGCTCGCCGATCACCTGCGAGTCGCGTCTCGGGGTCTGCGCCCAGTGCTACGGGCGTGATCTCGCTCGCGGTCACCGGGTCAACATGGGTGAGGCGGTCGGCGTCATCGCGGCGCAGTCGATCGGCGAGCCGGGGACCCAGCTGACGATGCGCACCTTCCATATCGGCGGTGCCGCCTCGCGGGCGGCCGCGGTCAGCAATGTGCAGGTCAAGGGCTCCGGCACCATCAAGCTGCACAACATCAAGACCGTGCAGCACCACAGTGGCAACCTGGTCGCGGTCTCGCGCTCCGGCGAGCTCGCGGTGGCCGATGAGAAGGGGCTCGAGAAGGAGCGCTATAAGATCCCGTACGGCGCCACCGTTGCGGTCAACGACGGGGATCAGGTCGAGGCCGGCGCGGTCGTCGCGAGCTGGGACCCGCATACCCATCCGGTCGTGACCGAGGTCGCCGGTACGCTGCGCTTCGAGGACCTGATCGACGGTGTCACGGTGCAGAGCAAGACCGACGAGGTGACCGGGCTCGCGTCGCTCGAGGTCATGGACCCGAAGCAGCGCCCGGCCGGCGGCAAGGACCTGCGCCCGATGGTGAAGCTGCTCGACAGCGATGGCGAAGAGCTCAATATCGCTGGAACCGACCTGCCGGCGCGCTACTATCTGCCCTCGGGCGCGATCGTGACCGTCTCGGACGGTGCCGATGTCGGCGTTGGCGATATCCTGGCCCGTATCCCGCAGGAGTCATCGAAGACGCGCGACATCACTGGTGGTCTGCCGCGGGTCGCCGATCTGTTCGAGGCGCGCAAGCCGAAGGACCCGGCGCTGCTCGCACAGGCGACCGGCACCGTTAGTTTCGGCAAGGAGACCAAAGGCAAACAACGCCTCGTGATCACCACCGATGACGGTGAGGCGATCGAGGAGCTGATACCGAAATGGCGTCATGTGAGCGTCTTCGAGGGCGAGCGTGTCGAAAAGGGGGAGGTCATCTCCGAGGGTGAGCTCAGCTCGCACGATATTCTCCGGCTCAAGGGCGTCACCGCATTGGCCGAGTATCTGGTCAAGGAGATCCAGGACGTCTACCGGCTGCAGGGCGTACGGATCAACGACAAGCACATCGAGGTGATCGTCCGCCAGATGCTACGCAAGGTCGAGGTCACCAATCCCGGCGATACCAATCTGCTGCGCGGTGAGCAGGTCGATCATGCGACGGTGCTGGCCGAGAATGAGCGGGTGGCGGCCGAGGACAAGCACCCGGCCCTGTACGAGCCGCTGCTGCTCGGCATCACGAAGGCGTCGCTGGCCACCGAATCGTTCATCTCGGCGGCCTCCTTCCAGGAGACGACGCGCGTGCTGACCGAGGCGGCGGTGCGAGGCTCGGTCGACGGTCTCAACGGTCTCAAGGAGAATGTCATCGTTGGTCGGTTGATCCCGGCCGGCACCGGCCTTGCTCATCACAACGAGCGGCGCCGGCGCCGCCAAGCAGAGGGCGGGGGCGATGCGGCGGAGCGGATGGAACTGGCCAACGAGGAGCTGACCGCCGCACTGAAACAGGCACTGAATACCTCAGAGTCCGAGGCCGACTAAGGACGTCGGTCGTAGGCCGCGATGCAGACTGCGCATGCCGGGCTGCGGCCTAGTGCTGCGGCTTTTATTGTTCCGCCGGGACTAATCCAAACGGAGGAGCCGCCTATTTCCAGTATCTGGCGGCTTCTTGGTGTCCGGATCACAGCAGTCGGGACAATACCTCGCTTGGCCGTCTCTGTGGTCTAAACCGCTCTGGCCGAGGCGCGTCCTGGACGGCCGTCGGCATGATCCGGCGGCCGCCCGGCGGTCATCGATCAGCAATAACCCGTTGACAGGCGGGCGGCTGCTAAATATACTTCTCGTCTTAGCTCGCCGGCACTGAGTTGCCGGCTTGCTGTTTGAGTGGCATGGTCGCCGCGGCACGCCCTTCTCGTCGACTCATCCGCCGTTAATCTGCGTCCTCACTCCGTCTGGGCGAGGCCACCCTGCGGTATTACCCCGCAGTTGATGTTGCAGATCGGCAGCGGCACGTCTCAGGTATCGCGCCTTCCCGTCATGAGATGCGGGGTGCTCGGGCCGCGATCGAGGGTGGCCATCGACGTTCCGCAGCGGCGTCCTCAAACCGAATCCCAGATCGCGCATCGCCAGGTCAAGGCGGGTTGCCCGATCCTGTATGTGCACAGTAGTCGCAACTCAAGCCGTCGGAGTCAGTCATGGCGACAGTCAACCAATTGGTGCGTAACCCACGCAAGCGGCGTGTGGCGAAGAGCACGGTGCCCGCGCTCGAGGCCTGCCCTCAGAAGCGGGGCGTGTGTACGCGGGTGTATACCACAACGCCGAAGAAGCCAAACTCGGCGCTGCGCAAGGTCGCGCGTGTGCGACTCACCAATGGCTTTGAGGTTGCCTCCTATATCGGTGGTGAAGGGCACAATCTTCAAGAGCACTCCGTTGTGCTGATCCGTGGCGGCCGTGTCAAGGACCTGCCCGGGGTGCGCTATCACACCGTGCGCGGCACCTTGGATGCGTCCGGCGTCGAAAAGCGGCGTCAGGGTCGGTCCAAGTATGGCGCTAAGCGCCCGAAGAGCTGATTCGTTCGTTGTCCCCGCGCCGCGCTGGTCGAGCGCGATCCCTCGTATAAGGTAGTCGGAGCCTGAAGAGCAATGCCGAGAAGACGCATCGTTGGTCGCCGCCAGATCCTGCCGGACCCTAAGCACGGCAGTGAGCTGCTGACCAAGTTCATCAATATGCTGATGGAAGACGGCAAGAAGGCCGTCGCCGAGCGCATCATCTACGGCGCGCTCGACCGGGTGGTCGAGAAGAAGGGTGCCGAGCCGATCGAGCTGCTCGATCAGGCGATGGAGAACGTCCGCCCAGTGGTCGAGGTCAAGTCCCGGCGTGTCGGCGGTGCGACCTATCAGGTTCCGGTCGAGGTGCGGCCGTCACGGCGCAATACCTTGGCGATGCGCTGGCTGATTGACGCCTCGCGCAAGCGCTCCGAGAAGTCGATGGCATTGCGGCTCGCTGGCGAGCTGATGGACGCCGCCGAGGCCCGCGGCACTGCGGTCAAGAAGAAGGAAGACACCCATCGCATGGCGGAGGCCAACAAGGCCTTCTCGCATTACCGCTGGTAGCGCGAACGCGCACGCAGCTCCTGGCTTTCATCTCAGGCAATAGGCAACGCAGTCGTGGCACGTAGCACACCAATCGATCGGTACCGAAACCTCGGCATCATGGCCCACATCGATGCCGGTAAGACGACGACGACTGAGCGCATCCTGTTCTACACCGGTCTGTCGCACAAGATCGGTGAGGTGCACGATGGTGCCGCTGTCATGGACTGGATGCAGCAGGAGCAGGAGCGCGGCATCACCATCACCTCGGCGGCGACGACCTGTTTCTGGTCCGGTATGGATCAGCAGTTCCCGGAGCATCGGATCAATATCATCGATACGCCCGGGCACGTCGACTTCACGATCGAGGTCGAGCGCTCGCTGCGCGTGCTCGATGGTGCCTGTACGGTCTTCTGCGCGGTCGGCGGTGTCGAGCCGCAGTCCGAGACGGTCTGGCGCCAGGCCGACAAGTATGGCGTTCCGCGCATCGCGTTCGTCAATAAGATGGACCGGATGGGTGCGAACTTCTTGCGCGTCGTCGGTCAGGTCAAGGATCGGCTCGGTGCGGATGCGGTCCCGTTGCAGCTGCCGATTGGGGCCGAGGATGACTTCGCCGGCGTCGTCGATCTGATCCGGATGAAGGCCATCTACTGGAACGAGGCCGACAAGGGGTTGACCTACGACGCGCGCGACGTCCCGGCCGAGATGGGCGATCAGTGCGCCGAGTGGCGTGAGAAGCTCGTCGAGGCCGCCGCCGAGGCGACCGAAGAGATGATGGAGAAGTATCTCGAGAACGGTGAGCTGAGCGAGGAGGAACTCCGCGCCGGCATCCGCAAGCGCACGATCGCCAACGAGATCGTGCCGATGCTGTGCGGCTCGGCGTTCAAGAACAAGGGCGTGCAGGCGATGCTGGATGCGGTCATCCACTTCCTGCCGTCACCGCCGGAGGTGCCGGCGATCACCGGTGTGCTCGACGATGCCGCTGAGACCGTTGAAGAGCGTCCGTCGAACGACGACGCGCCGTTCGCGGCCTTGGCGTTCAAGATTGCGACCGATCCCTATGTCGGCACCCTGACCTTCTTTCGCGTCTATTCGGGGGTGCTCAGCGCCGGCGACAGCGTGCTGAACCCGGTCAAGGGCAAGAAGGAGCGGGTCGGGCGCATCCTGCAGATGCACTCGAACGACCGCAAGGAGATCAAGGAGGTGCGCGCCGGCGATATCGCCGCCGCGGTCGGGCTCAAGGACGTCACCACCGGTGATACCCTATGCGCGCTGGACAAACCGATCACCCTTGAGCGGATGGAGTTCCCCGAGCCGGTCATCGCGGTGGCGGTCGAGCCCAAGACAAAGAGCGACCAGGAGAAGATGGGTGTGGCACTGCAGAAACTGGCGCAAGAGGACCCGTCGTTCCGGGTGCGCTCGGATGAGGAGTCCGGCCAGACCATCATCTCGGGGATGGGCGAGCTCCATCTCGAGATCATCGTCGATCGGCTCAAGCGCGAGTTCAAGGTCGAGGCCAATGTCGGCGCGCCGCAAGTCAGCTATCGCGAGACGATCCGCGCGAGCGTCGAGCAGGAGACCAAGTTCGCGCGGCAGTCTGGTGGCCGCGGTCAGTATGGTCACGTCTATGTGCGGTTCGAGCCGCAAGAGGCGGGTGCGGGCTACGAGTTCGTCAACGAGATCGTCGGCGGCGTGGTGCCCAAGGAGTACATTCCGTCCGTGGACAAGGGGATTCAGGAGGCGATGGCGAATGGCGTGATCGCCGGTTTTCCAGTCGTCGACATCAAGGCGACCCTCTACGACGGCTCCTACCACGAGGTCGACTCGAGTGAGATGGCGTTCAAGATCGCCGGCTCGATGGCCTTCAAAGAGGGCGCGGGCAAGGCCAAGCCGGTGCTGCTCGAGCCGATCATGAAGGTCGAGGTGGTGACGCCCGAAGAGAACATGGGCGATGTGATGGGTGATCTGAACAGCCGCCGGGGCATGATCCAAGGTATGGAGGATACGCCGTCCGGCAAGATCATCCGCGCCGAGGTGCCACTGGCGTCCATGTTCGGCTACGCCACCGACCTGCGCTCGGCGACCCAGGGGCGGGCCAGCTACAGCATGGAGTTTGCCAAGTACAACGAGGTCCCGGCGAGCATCGCCGAGACCGTCGCCAAGAAACAGTAGCAGCGACACCCGTTGTCGATGCTTGTCACGATTGCAGTGGATCTCTGAGGGGATACGGGCATGTCCAAAGAAAAGTTCGATCGAAAGAAGGCGCACGTCAACGTTGGCACGATTGGTCACGTTGACCACGGCAAGACCACGCTGACGGCGGCGATCACGGTCCACCAGGCGAAGAAGTACGGTGGCGAATCGCGCGCCTACGACCAGATCGACAACGCGCCCGAGGAGAAGGAGCGCGGCATCACGATTGCGACCGCGCACGTTGAATACGAGAGCGAGACGCGCCACTACGCGCACGTCGACTGCCCGGGGCACGCCGACTACGTGAAGAACATGATCACCGGCGCGGCGCAGATGGACGGTGCGATTCTGGTCGTCTCCGCGGCTGACGGCCCGATGCCCCAGACCCGCGAGCACATCCTGCTCTCGCGCCAGGTCGGTGTGCCCTACATCGTCGTCTACCTCAACAAGGCCGACATGGTCGACGACGCCGAGCTCTTGGAGCTGGTCGAGATGGAGGTGCGCGAGCTCCTCGACAGCTACGAATTCCCCGGCGACGACACCCCCATCGTCACCGGCTCGGCGCTCAAGGCGCTCGAAGGCGACGACAGCGAGATCGGCGGGCAATCGATCGACAAGCTCATCGAAGCCCTCGACAGCTACATTCCGGCACCCGAGCGGGCCGTGGACGGCGCCTTCCTGATGCCGATCGAAGACGTCTTCTCGATCTCCGGTCGCGGCACCGTGGTCACCGGCCGGGTCGAGCGCGGCGTCATCAAGGTCGGCGAAGAGGTCGAGATCGTCGGCATCAAGGACACCACCAAGACCACCTGCACCGGTGTCGAGATGTTCCGCAAGCTGCTCGACCAAGGGCAGGCCGGCGACAACATCGGCGCACTCTTGCGCGGCACCAAGCGCGACGACGTCGAGCGTGGGCAAGTGCTCGCCAAGCCCGGCTCGATCACCCCGCACACCCACTTCGAGGCCGAGGTTTACGTGCTGAGCAAGGAAGAAGGCGGGCGTCACACCCCGTTCTTCAACGGCTACCGGCCGCAGTTCTACTTCCGCACCACCGATGTCACCGGTGCCTGCGAGCTGCCCGAGGGCATCGAGATGGTCATGCCCGGCGACAACGTCAAGATGACCGTCAAGCTCATCGCGCCGATCGCGATGGAAGAGGGGCTGCGCTTTGCGGTGCGCGAAGGCGGCCGCACCGTCGGCGCCGGCGTCGTCGCAAAGATCATCGAGTGATGTCCATGGCAAGCCAACGCATCCGAATCCGACTCAAGGCGTTCGATCATCGCCTGATCGACCAGTCTGCACGCGAGATCGTCGATACCGCGAAGCGCACCGGCGCCCAGGTGCGCGGTCCGGTACCGCTGCCGTCGCGGCACGAGCGCTACACCGTGCTGATCTCGCCGCATGTCAACAAGGATGCCCGCGATCAGTATGAGCTCCGCACCCATAAGCGGCTGATGGACATCGTCGACCCGACCGATAAGACGGTCGACGCCCTGATGAAGCTCGACCTGGCCGCCGGCGTCGACGTACAGATCAAACTGAGCTGAGGTTAAGACGATGGCCATTGGTGTGATCGGCCGTAAAGCCGGTATGACGCGCATTTTTGGCGAAGACGGCCAGTCCATTCCGGTCACCGTCATCGAGGTGCAGCCAAATCGCGTCACGCAGACGAAGACTGCCGAGGGCGACGGCTATCGCGCGGTCCAGGTGACCACCGGGCGTCGGCGTAAGTCGCGGGTCACTCAGCCGATGAGCGGCCACTTCGCGAAGGCCGGTGTCGAACCGGGCGAGGTGCTGCGTGAGTTCCGGCTCGACGAGGGCGAGGGCGATGATCTGGCCGCAGGCGGTGAGCTGAATGTCTCGCTGTTCGAGGCCGGGCAGAAGGTCGATGTGCGCGGCGTGACCAAGGGGCGCGGCTTCACCGGCACGATTCGTCGGCACCATTTTCGCGGTCAGGACAATTCGCACGGCAACTCGTTGTCGCACCGGGCGCCGGGCTCGATTGGGCAGTGCCAGACGCCCGGGCGGGTGCTCAAGGGCAAGAAGATGGCCGGGCAGATGGGCAACGTCAACCGTTGCCAGCAGAACCTCGAGGTCGTACGCGTCGACGCTGATCGCAACCTGTTGCTGATCCGTGGCGGTGTGCCCGGGCCAGCCGGCGGTCGTCTGGTTCTGGTGCCCTCGGTAAAACAGAAGAATCGAAAGGGTTAATCATGGAGCTGGCTATTCGCAACAGCGACGCATCCTCGGTGCAGGTCGCCGATGCTGTGTTCGGTGTCGACTATAAGCCGGGTCTCGTGCATCAGGTCGTGACCGCCTATACGGCGGGGGCGCGTGCGGGCACCAAGGCGCAGAAGAACCGCTCGGCCGTCAGCGGTGGCGGGAGTAAGCCCTATCGGCAGAAGGGGACCGGCCGCGCGCGTGCCGGCACCAGTCGCAGTCCGCTCTGGCGCACCGGCGGCGTGACCTTCGCGGCACAGCCACGCAGTTATGACCAAAAGGTCAATCGCAAGATGTATCGGGGTGCGCTGCGCTCGATCCTGTCCGAGCTGGTCCGCGACGAGCGGCTGATCCTGGTGCCGGAGCTCTCGGTCGCCGAGGCCAAGACCAAGGCCGTCCGGGCCAAGCTCGCCGAACTCGGGATTGAGCGCGCGCTGATCCTGGTCGACGAGATCGATGACCGGCTCGCCTTGGGCGCCCGCAATCTGCCTGGGGTTTGGCTCGACACCGCAAACGGTGTCGACCCGGTGAGTCTCGTCGCCGCCGAGCAGGTGATCGTCACTGAAGCGGCGCTGCGGCGCCTGGAGGAGCGGCTGTCATGAATGCTGGCATCAATCAAGAGCGCCTGATGAAGGTGCTGCGCGGGCCGATCATCTCGGAGAAGGCCGCATTGGCGGCCGATTTGTCCGGCCAATATGCATTCAAGGTCGATCCGAGCGCGACCAAACGCGAGATCGGTCAGGCCGTCGAACTGCTGTTCGAGGTCAAGGTGGAGGCGGTCCAGGTCCTCAATGTCAAGGGCAAGGCGAAGCGGTTCGGCGCGCGGCTTGGCCGCCGGCCCGACTGGCGCAAGGCCTACGTGCGCCTGGCGCCTGGCAATGACATCGATTTTGGTGGCGGCGCCTGAGGCGTCCTGCTGCCTCCGCTGGTGACGACACCTATTGAAGCCCAGCAACGATACGGATAACAGACAATGGCTATCGTGAAAACCAATGCGACATCGCCGGGTCGGCGGTTCGTCGTCAAGATCACCGATGCGGGGCTTCACCGTGGCGCGCCGCACCAGGCTCTGATCTCGAAGAAGTCCAAGACCGGCGGCCGCAACAATCAAGGCCGGATCTCGGTGCGGCATCGCGGCGGTGGCCACAAGCAGCGCTACCGGGTCATCGACTTCAAGCGCCGCAAGCGCGACGTGCCGGCGATGGTCGAGCGGCTCGAGTATGACCCGAACCGCAGTGCGAACATCGCGCTGCTCAAATACGCCGATGGCGAGCGCGCCTACATCGTCGCACCCAAGGGCCTGAAGACTGGTGCGTCGGTGCTGGCCTCGGATACGGCCCCAATCACCGCCGGCAACTGTCTACCGCTGCGCAATATCCCGGTCGGCACCGAGGTGCATTGCATCGAGATGCGGCCCGGTAAGGGCGCACAGCTAGCCCGGGCGGCTGGCAGCTCGGTGCAGCTGGTCGCGCGCGAGGGTGATCAGGCCACCCTGAGGCTGCGCTCTGGCGAGATGCGCAAGGTGCATGCGGACTGTCGAGCGACCATCGGCGTCGTCGGCAACGGCGAGCATAGCCTGCGCAAACTCGGAAAGGCCGGTGCTTCGCGTTGGCGCGGCGTGCGCCCGACGGTGCGCGGTGTGGTGATGAACCCAGTCGATCACCCGCACGGCGGTGGTGAAGGGCGGACCTCGGGCGGCCGCCATCCGGTCAGCCCCTGGGGGGTGCCGACGAAGGGCCATAAGACCAGAAACAACAAGCGTACGGACGGCATGATCGTACGTCGTCGGCGGCGCAAGTAAGCAAACGCGAGGAGCGATCACGTGGCACGTTCGATCCGCAAGGGCCCGTTTATCGATCATCACTTGGCCAAGAAGGTTGAGGATGCGGTGGCCCAAAACAGTAAACGGCCGATCAAGACCTGGTCGCGCCGTTCGATGATTCTTCCCGAGATGGTCGGCCTGACCATCGCGGTCTACAACGGCCGTCAGCACGTGCCGGTGTTGATCAATGAAAACATGATCGGCCATAAGCTGGGCGAGTTCGCGCTGACCCGGACCTTCCGCGGGCACGCAGCCGACCGCAAGGCCAAGAAGCGCTAGGGGATCAGCATGCAAGCAGCAGCGACACTGAAGTATGCGCGCATCTCGGCGCAAAAGGCGCGGCTGGTTGCGGATCAGATCCGCGGCCAGCACGTCGAGCAGGCTTTGAACGAGCTGACCTTCAGTACCAAGAAGGGCGCGCGCATGCTGCGCAAGCTCCTGGAGTCGGCCATCGCCAATGCCGAGAACAACGCCGGTGCCGATATCGACCAATTGCACGTCGTCGAGGTGCAGGTCGGAGAAGGCCCGACGATGAAGCGCCTGCGCGCCCGTGCCAAGGGTCGGGCGACACGAATCTTGAAGCGCACCAGTCATATCAGTGTGCGCGTAGCCGAACGCGACGCTCGGGGTTAAGGCATGGGACAGAAGGTACATCCAGTAGGTATTCGGCTCGGGATCGTCAAGGACTGGAATTCGACCTGGTACGCGAGCTCGAAGGACTATCCCGATTTGCTGAATACCGATCTTGCGGTTCGGTCGTTCCTAAAGCAGAAGCTGTCGAACGCCTCGGTGAGCCGGATTCAGATCAATCGGCCGGCGCGTAACGCGCATATCACGATCCATACCGCCCGTCCGGGCGTGGTCATCGGTAAGAAGGGCGGTGACATCGACAAGCTGCGCGCCGAGGTCTCGGAGCGGATGGGCATCCCGGTGCATATCAGCATCGAGGAGATCCGCAAGCCCGAGCTCGATGCCCAGCTGGTTGCCGAGGGCATTGCCCAGCAGCTCGAGCGCCGGATCATGTTTCGGCGCGCGATGAAGCGGGCCGTGCAAGGCACGATGCGCGCCGGTGCTGGTGGGGTTCGGGTCAATATCGCCGGGCGCCTGAACGGCGCCGAGATCGCCCGCTCCGAGTGGTATCGCGAAGGACGGGTGCCATTGCACACGCTGCGTGCAGACATCGACTACGGCTTCGCCGAGGCGAGCACGACCTACGGCATCCTTGGCGTCAAGGTTTGGGTCTTCCGCGGCGAGATCATCGGTGATCTGCCGATCGGCGGTGCCAAAGAAAAGACCGACAAGAAGGGTTGAGCCATGCTGCAGCCGAAACGAACAAAATTCAGAAAGCAGCACAAGGGCCGTAACCGCGGACTCGCCCAGAGTGGCAGCCAGGTCTCGTTTGGCGAGTTCGGCCTGAAGGCGGTCGGGCGTGGTCGTGTGACCGCGCGTCAGATCGAGGCCGCACGACGGGCGATCACCCGTAAGGTGCGCCGCGGCGGCAAGCTGTGGATTCGGGTCTTCCCCGATAAGCCGATCTCGAAGAAGCCGCTCGAGGTCCGGATGGGTAAAGGTAAGGGTAACGTCGAGTACTGGGTGGCTCTGGTTCAGCCGGGCCGGATGCTCTACGAGATCGAGGGTGTGTCCGAGGAGCTCGCGCGCGACGCGTTCCAGCTTGCTGCGGCCAAGCTTCCGGTGCAGACCAAGTTCGAGAAGAGGACGGTGCTCTGATGAAGGCTCAAGAACTACGCGCAATGAGCTCGGATGATCTGCAGAAGCGGCTCCTGGACCTGCTGCGAGAGCAATTCAACCTGCGCATGCAGCAGCGGACCGGCCAGCTTTCGCGGCCGTCACAGATGAAGGCGGTGCGACGCGATATTTCGCGGATCAAGACCGTGATGGGCGAACAGAACAGGACGGTAAGCAGCGCGAGGGCCGGCGAATGAGCGAGAACAACGAAAGCAATCGCATTCTGACCGGGCGTGTTATCGGCAATGCGATGGACAAGACCATCACCGTCGTTGTCGAGCGCCGGGTCAAGCATCCGCTCTATGGCAAGTTCATGCGGCGCTCGACCAAGGTCCATGCCCACGACGATGCCAATGAGTGCAACAAGGGCGACTGGGTGCGGGTCGAGCAGTGCCGGCCCCTGTCGAAGACCAAGAGTTGGCGGCTCGTCGAGGTCCTGGAGCGGGCACGCTGAGGCAAACGCCAAGTACTGTCCGTCTTGGCCTCGGCGCGTGAAACGAAAGGCTGATTTGGCCCGCCGGAAAGCCGTTGGACACCCGCTTAGCAGTTGCAAAGGTAGGTTCAGACAATGATTCAAATGCAAACCCGCCTCAGCGTGGCCGACAACAGCGGCGCGCGTACGGTGCAGTGCATCAAGGTGCTCGGCGGCTCTCATCGGCGGTATGCCGGTATCGGTGATGTCGTCAAGGTCACGGTCAAGGATGCGATCCCGCGGGGCAAGGTCAAGAAGGGCGATGTCTTCAACGCAGTGGTGGTTCGCACCCGCAAGGGCGTGCGCCGCCCGGATGGCTCGCAGATCCGCTTCGACGGCAATGCCGCCGTGCTGCTCAATAATCAGTTGCAGCCGATCGGGACCCGCATCTTCGGACCGGTGACGCGCGAGCTGCGCGGTGAGCGGTTCATGAAGATCATCTCGCTCGCGCCCGAGGTGTTGTAGAGATGAACAAGATCAAGGTGGGCGATGACGTCATGGTCATCGCCGGAAAAGACAAAGGTAAGCGCGGAACGGTGCTGAAGCTCAATGGCGACCGCATTGTTGTCGAGAATGTCAATCTCGCCAAGAAGCACCAGAAGGCGAATCCGCAGCAAGGCGTCCCTGGCGGCATCATCGACAAGGAAATGCCGCTGCATCGCTCGAACGTCGGGGTCTACAACCCCGCGCTCGGACGCGCGGATCGGATCGGCTTCAAGACGCTTGAAGACGGGAGAAAGGTCCGCGTATTCAAGTCGGACGGCGAAGTCGTGGATGTTGGGTAACGATATGTCCAGGTTGCAAACGCTCTACAATGAGAAATACGTCGGCGAACTGCGCGAGCGCTTTGGCTACCAGAGCGTGATGCAGGTGCCCCGCCTGAGCAAGATCACGCTCAACATGGGTGTCGGTGAGGCGGTTGCTGATAAGAAGGTGATGGAGCACGCTGTCGGAGACCTGACCAAGATCGCCGGTCAGAAGCCGATCGTGACCAAGGCCCGTAAGTCGGTCGCCGGGTTCAAGATCCGCGAGGGCTGGCCAGTCGGCTGCAAGGTCACGCTGCGCCGGGAGCGGATGTACGAATTCCTCGACCGGCTGATCAATGTCGCAATCCCGCGTGTACGCGACTTTCGCGGCCTGAGTCCCAAGGCCTTCGACGGGCGCGGCAATTACTCGCTCGGCGTGCGCGAGCAGATCATCTTCCCCGAGATCGATTACGACAAGATCGATGCGGTGCGCGGGCTCGATGTGGTCATCACCACGACCGCGCGGACCGATGAGGAGGGCCGCGCGCTCCTAGAGGCATTCCAATTTCCGTTTCGCACCTAGATTCCGGAGGCACAGGTTGGCAAAGAAGAGCATGGTGGCGCGCGACGCGAAGCGTGTCCGCGTCGCAGCACGCTACGCCGAGAAGCGGGCACGGTTGAAGGCCGTTATCAATGATCGCTCGGCTGATCCCGACCAGGTCGAGGCGGCGGTGGTGGCGCTGCAGAAGTTGCCGCGGGATGCGAGCCCATCGCGTAAACAGCGGCGCTGCCGTGTCAGCGGTCGGCCGCATGCGGTCTACCGCAAGTTTGGCCTTGGCCGCAACAAGCTGCGCGAGGCCGTGATGCGGGGTGATGTGCCCGGCGTCGTCAAGGCGAGCTGGTAGTCTCTGATTCACAAGGAGGCCCCGAGCCATCCGGCCCTTTCTGAACAACGACAGGAAGAGCTCAGGTCGGCCACGGGGTCTCGACAAAGACCGGTAACGCCGGTCGACCTGATGGCCGCAGGTCGTCAGCAACGAGAACCGCTAGGGGGTATCGCGCCGAGGTGGCGGTCTGACCCGGAGTAACGCAATGAGTATGAGCGATCCTATCGCGGATATGCTGACGCGTATCCGTAACGGCCAGGCGCGCGGCAAGATCACGATCTCGATGCCGCTGTCGAAGAAGAAGAGGGCCGTCGCCGATCTGCTGAAGGATGAAGGCTACATTGCCGATGCGTCGGTCGAGGACGACGAGAACGGCAAGCCTCAGCTGATCCTGAAGCTCAAGTACTACCGTGGTAGGCCCGTGATCGAGCACCTGAAGCGGGTGTCGCGCCCGGGACTGCGTATCTACCGCGGCAAAGACGAGCTACCCCGAGTCTGGGCAGGGCTCGGCGTCGCGATCGTCTCGACATCCAAGGGGCTGATGTCCGACCGTGCTGCTCGGCAAGCGGGCCATGGCGGCGAGATCATCGCCTACGTCGCTTAAAGGGGGTAACGATGTCCAGAATTGGTAAGGCCCCGGTCAAGCTGCCGAGTGGCGTTGATGTCAAGATGAGCGGCCGAGAGGTGACCGTTAAGGGGCCCAAGGGCATGCTGTCGTGGTCCGTTCATCCAACGGTCGAGGTCGCGATCGACGACGCCGTGGTGACCACACGCCCGGCTGATGGTAACGAGGCCCATTGGGCGATGGCCGGAACGACGCGCGCGCTGCTGAACAACATGGTGGTCGGCGTCAGCAGTGGATTCGAGCGCAAGCTCAGCCTGGTCGGCGTCGGCTATCGCGCACAGGCCAAGGGCAAGGTTCTGAACCTGGCACTCGGCTACTCGCATCCGATCGATTTTCCAGTGCCCGACGGCATCGAGATCGAGACCCCGGCACCGACCGAGATCGTCGTACGCGGGATCGATAAGCAGCAGGTTGGCCAAGTGGCTGCTGTGATTCGTGGGTTCCGTCCGCCGGAACCGTACAAGGGCAAGGGGGTTCGTTACGCGGACGAGCAGGTTCTGCGTAAGGAAGCCAAGAAGAAATAGGTGTTGCGGATGGACAAGAAACATGCACGACTGCGCCGCGCGACGCGGGCCCGGGCCAAGATTCGGGAGCTGGGCGGTTATCGCCTGTGCGTCTACCGCACCCCGCGGCATATCTATGCCCAGGTCATTGGCGATAGCGGCGCCCGGGTGATCGCGAGTGCGTCGACGGTTGAGAAGGAGCTGAAAGCGCAGTGTGACGGACACACCGGCAACGTCAGCGCGGCGGTCAAGATCGGTCAGGCGATCGCGGATCGGGCGCGCTCCGCCGGGGTGGAGAAGGTCAGCTTCGATCGCTCCGGCTTCAAGTATCACGGTCGCGTGAAGGCATTGGCCGATTCCGCGCGTGAGCACGGGCTTCAGTTCTGAGGGAGACGACGATGGCGAACTACAATCCGAAGCCCGAAGGCGACGAGCTCCTCGAGAAGCTGATCTCGGTGAACCGTGTCGCCAAGGTGGTCAAAGGCGGCCGTGTGTTCGGCTTTGGCGCGCTGACCGTCGTCGGCGACGGCAAAGGGCGTGTCGGCTACGGCACAGGCAAGGCGCGCGAGGTACCGGTCGCGATCCAGAAGGCGATGGAGAGCGCGCGCAAGAACATGGTCGACGTCAAGCTCAAGGGCGTGACGCTTCAGTATCCGGTCAATGGCCGTCACGGCGCTGCACATGTCTACATGCAGCCCGCCTCGGAGGGTACCGGGATCATTGCCGGTGGCGCGATGCGCGCCGTGTTCGAGGTGGTCGGTGTGCAGGACGTGCTTGCAAAGTGCATCGGCACCAACAATGCGATCAACGTCGTGCAGGCAACGATCAACGGGCTCGCCGGCATGGCCGATGCCGAGGCGGTCGCGGCGAAGCGCGGTAAGACCGTCGACGAGATCCTTGGGTAGGCTCGAGGGCTAGGAGCGAGACATGGCCGATAACAGGCTGAAGGTACAGCTCGTGCGCAGCATGCACGGGCGTTTGAAGACGCACCAGGACTGTGTCCGCGGCCTCGGCCTGCGGCGCATCCGCCAGGTTGTCGAGGTTGAAGACACGCCGGCGACACGCGGGATGGTGAACAAGGTGCAATACATGGTTCGCGTGCTGGAGGACGGTTGAGATGCGTTTGAATAACCTTTCCCCGGACCCCGGTAGTCGGCCGGACGGCAAGCGCGTCGGCCGGGGCATCGGGAGCGGGCTCGGCAAGACCGCCGGGCGCGGTCACAAGGGCCAGAAGTCGCGCTCCGGTGGCTTTCACAAGCTGGGCTTCGAAGGCGGGCAGATGCCGCTGCAGCGGCGCCTGCCGAAGATCGGATTCCGCTCGCGTAAGTCGATGCAGAAAGACGAGATCCGCTTGAGCGAGTTGAAGCATCTCGACGGTGAGACCGTCGATTTGGCCAGTCTCCGCGCGGCGGGCCTGATCTCGGCCGCGGTCCGTGATGTCAAGCTGATCAAGTCCGGAGAGATCGACCGTGCCTATACGGTGCGGGGTCTCCGGGCGACGGCGGGCGCGCGTGCCGCGATCGAGGCAGCTGGCGGGTCTGTCGCCGAGAGCTAATCACCGAACCACCGACGATCCGAATAGGCGAGCAAGATGGCGAAGAACACGGCATCAATGATGCAGTCGCTCGGCGGTATGGGGCGGCTGACCGAGCTGCGGCAGCGTCTGCTGTTCGTGCTCGGCGCACTGCTGGTCTATCGGATCGGCACCTTCATTCCGGTTCCCGGGGTGAACCCCGAGGCACTGGCCGTGCTCTTCGATCAAAATCAGGGCTCGATCCTAGACATGTTCAACATGTTCTCGGGCGGGGCCTTGGAGCGCGCGAGCATCTTGGCACTCGGCATCATGCCGTACATCTCGGCCAGCATCATCATGCAGCTGATGTCGGCGGTGATTCCGCAGCTCGAGCAGCTCAAGAAGGAAGGCGAGGCCGGGCGGCGCAAGATCACCCAGTACACCCGCTATGGAACGGTCGTGCTCGCGACCTTCCAGGCGATCGGGATCTCGATCGCGCTGCAGGGCCAAACCGCCGGCGGCTCGGCGATCGTCGTGAACCAAGGGATCGGTTTCGTCTTCACCGCGGCGGTGTCACTGGTCACCGGCACCATGTTCCTGATGTGGCTGGGCGAGCAGATCACCGAGCGCGGTATCGGCAACGGTATCTCGCTGATCATCTTCGCTGGTATCGTCGCCGGGTTGCCGGCTGCGGTGGGTGGGACGCTGGAGCTGGTGCGCACTGGCGAGATGAATGCCCTTGCCGTTCTGGCGCTCTTCTCGCTGGCGCTCGCAGTGACCGCGTTCGTCGTGTTTGTCGAGCGTGGTCAACGGCGCATCACGGTGAATTACGCGCGCCGTCAGCAGGGGCGACGGATGCTCGCGGCGCAGAGCACGCATCTGCCGCTGAAGCTGAATATGGCCGGCGTGATCCCGCCGATCTTCGCGTCGAGCATCATCCTGTTCCCGGGGACGCTGGGGCAGTGGTTTGGACAGTCCGAGAACATGCGCTGGCTTGCGGACATCACGAGCAAGCTGTCGCCGGGCGAGCCGGTCTATGTGATCTTCTATGCGGCGGCGATCATCTTTTTCTGCTTCTTCTACACGGCATTGGTCTTCAATGCGAAGGATACCGCTGACAATCTGAAACGCTCAGGCGCCTTCATTCCAGGTATCCGGCCCGGGGAGCAGACAGCGCGTTATATCGACTCGGTGATGACGCGGCTCACGGCGGCGGGCGCCCTCTATATCACGGCCGTCTGCCTGCTTCCAGAGTTCTTGATCGTGGGCTGGAATGTGCCGTTCTATTTCGGCGGGACCTCGCTGCTGATCGTGGTCGTCGTCGTGATGGATTTTATGGCGCAGGTGCAGGCCCATCTGATGTCGCATCAATACGAAGGTCTGATGAAGAAGGCCAATCTCAAAGCGCCGGGGGCGGGCCTGACGCGCTAGCGACGAGCGCAGGCAATGTGACGCGGTTCGGGCTGAGCTCGAATGTGCTGTATCGACCCATCTCGCGCTCGCTATCGATAACGGAGAGAATCATGAAGGTAAGAGCATCTGTCAAAAAGATCTGCCGCCACTGCAAGACCATCCGGCGCAACGGCACGATTCGGGTCATCTGCAAGGACCCGCGGCATAAGCAACGGCAGGGCTGAGGGCAGTCCTGCAACGGCTGTCTTTCATTGTGCCTCGCGTAGTGATATACTGCCCTGTTTACACTTCGCCTTTTACGAACTGAACGCTCAGGAGCGCAACGCGCATGGCTCGAATCGCCGGAGTCAACATCCCAGACCGTAAGCATGCGGTTATCGCCTTGACCTCGATCTATGGGATCGGACGCACCCTGGCGGCGCAGATTTGCGAGGCCGCTCAGGTTCCGACGACTGCGCCGATCCGTACGCTAACCGAGGAAGAGGTGGACCGCCTTCGTACCGAGGTCGGCAAGTACACGGTTGAGGGCGATCTGCGGCGCGAGGTCTCGATGAACATCAAGCGTTTGATGGACCTCGGCTGCAATCGCGGTATTCGTCATCGCCGTGGCCTGCCGCTGCGTGGTCAGCGCACGCGCACCAATGCGCGTACCCGCAAAGGGCCGCGGCGTCCGGTTCGTCGATAAACCCGGTCTAAGGACTCTGCCCACCGGCGCGGGAACGTGCCGGCGGCAGGGACTGCCTTTCCCGCTCGGAGACAGATCACAGTGGCTAAGCAGCTGCGCACGCGCAAGAAAGTCAAGAAACAGGTGGCCGATGGTGTGGCGCATATCCATGCGTCATTCAATAACACCATCATCACGATTACCGACCGTCAGGGTAATGCGCTGACATGGGCGACCTCCGGCGGCTCGGGTTTTCGCGGCTCGCGTAAGAGCACGCCGTTCGCAGCCCAGGTGGCCGCGACGCGTGCCGGCCAGGCCGCGAAGGAGTTCGGCGTCGTCAATCTCGATGTCCACGTCAAGGGTCCCGGTCCTGGTCGCGAGTCGGCCGTGCGGGCATTGAATAACGCCGGCTTTAAGGTGGCGAGCATCACCGACGTGACGCCGATCCCACACAATGGTTGCCGACCGCCGAAGAAGCGGCGCGTCTAACGGGGCAGAAAACATGGCGAGATATATTGGTCCGACCTGCAAGCTCGCACGCCGCGAAGGCGTTGATCTGGGGCTGAAGAGCAAGGCGCGCGCACTCGAGACCAAGTGCAACCTGGAGAAGCAGCCGGGTCAAGCCGCTGATCGGCGCCGCAGGTTGTCCGATTATGGGCTGCAGTTGCGTGAGAAGCAAAAGGTGCGCCGTGCATACGGGGTCATGGAAAAGCAGTTCCGGAATTACTATGCCGAGGCCGCACGTCGTAAGGGTGCAACCGGCGAGAATCTGTTGCAACTGCTCGAGCGGCGCCTCGATAACGTCGTCTATCGGATGGGGTTCGGGGCGACACGCGCCGAGGCCCGTCAGCTGGTCGGCCACAAAGGCGTGCTGGTGAACGGTAAGGTGGTATCGATCCCGTCCTACCAGGTCTCGGTCGAGGACGAGATCGAGGTGCGAGAAAAGGCAAAGAAGCAGGTTCGGGTGCAGAACGCGCTCGCGCTCGCCGAGGCGAATGGGTTTGCCGAATGGATCGAGGTCGATAGCAAGGCCGCAAAGGGCGTTTTTAAGCGTGTGCCTGACCGCGTGGATCTGCCGTCGGACATCAACGAGTCGCTCATCGTCGAGTTGTACTCCAAGTAACGCCGCCGAGGGAGAGTTTTATGTCAGACGTCGCAGGTGGCTTTCTGAAGCCGCGCATCGTCAAGGTCGATCCCGTCGCCGGCAGCCCGAATCGCGCCAAGGTCTCGCTCGAGCCCTTCGAACGCGGATTCGGGCATACGCTCGGCAATGCCCTCCGTCGCATCCTGTTGTCCTCGATGGAGGGGTTCGCGGTCACCGAGGTCGAGATCCAAGGCATCTTGCATGAGTACACCACGATCGAGGGCGTGCAGCAGGATGTGCTCGAGATCTTGCTGAATCTGAAGCAGCTGGCGATCCGCCTGCACGGTCGCGATGAGGCGACCTTTACCCTCAGCAAGGTCGGGCCTGGCGCCGTGACGGCCGGCGATATCGCTGTCGATCACACCGCAGAGGTCGCGAACCCTGATCTCGTGATCGCCAATCTGACCGCGAAGAGCGAGCTCAGCATGTCGCTGACGATCCGTCGCGGGCGCGGCTATGAGCCGGCGAGTGCACGTGAAGCGGATGGGACCGACGAACGCCCGATTGGGAAACTCCCACTGGATGCGACCTTCAGCCCTGTGCTGCGGGTGGCAATCGATGTCGAGGCGGCGCGCGTGGAGCAGCGCACCGACCTGGATCGGCTCGTGATCGACATCGAGACCGATGGGACACTCGATGCGAAGGACGCAATCCAGCGGGCCGCAACGATCCTTCGTGATCAGCTGAGCAGCTTTGTCGACCTCGATCAATCGGGTCCAACCGAGGGCCTCAGCGAGCAGACGCCCAAGGAGCCAGCCTACGACCCGATCCTGGTACGGCCTGTCGATGAGCTGGAACTGACCGTGCGCTCGGCGAACTGTCTGAAGGCCGAGAATATCTACCTGATCGGCGATCTGATTCAGCGCACCGAGGTCGAGCTGTTGAAGACCCCTAACCTCGGCAAGAAGTCGCTCACCGAGATCAAGGACGTGCTGGCGACGCGCGGCCTGTCACTGGGGATGCGGCTCGAGAATTGGCCACCTGAGAACATCGACGAGTTGATGGTCAAGTAACCGATCGGTACAGAGCAATGCGACATCAAAAAGCAGGACGAAAACTGAATCGGGACAGCGCTCACCGTGAGGCGATGTTCCGGAATATGGCCGGGTCCTTGTTCCGGCACGAGATGATCAAGACGACCTTGCCGAAGGCGAAGGAGCTACGTCGCGTCGCCGAGCCGCTGATCACCTTGGCAAAAGAGGATTCGGTCCATCACCGCCGGGTGGCCTTCGCGCGGCTGCGTGACAAAGAGGCGGTCGGCAAGCTCTTCAGGGAGCTCGGCCCTCGGTACAGCGAACGCCCCGGCGGCTATCTTCGCATCCTCAAGTGCGGCTTTCGAGCCGGCGATGCGGCGCCGATGGCATACGTCGAATTGGTCGATCGGCCAGCGGTCGAGGCGGGCCTCGGCGATGACGAGGATTGAAGCGCAAGCCTCTGCGCAAACCTCTGCGGGGCGCCTGACGAGAGGGGCATCCCAGAACGCGACGGCCGGGCTCGACCCGGCCGTTTGCATTTCCAGCGTTCGATTCGACTGAGGTCGGATGGGGGTCGGATGGGGTCGGCCGTTCACAGTCATCGCGGGCGCACAGGCACCGGTGTGCTCGAAGCGGGCCCGGAGCGGGTCGCACTGCTGACCGATTTTGGTGCGGGTCCCTACGTCGGGCAGATGCAGCTGCTATTGAACGGACTCGCCCCTGATGCGCCCGTGGTGTCGTTGATCGCCGATCTACCGGCCTTCCGGGCAGACCTCTCCGGCTATCTGCTGGCAGGTCTCGCGCGTCGGATGCCGGGGCGGACGCTCTATGCATGCGTGGTTGACCCAGGCGTCGGGACCGATCGCGATGTGCTGATGATGCGCTGCGGCGAGGATTGGTGGCTGGCGCCCGATAATGGGCTGTTGGTACCGCTGTTACGCAGGCACCCCGAGGCCGAGGTCTTTCGAGTGAGCTGGCGTCCCGACTGGATGTCCGCGACCTTTCACGGCCGCGATCTGTTCATGCCGCTCGCGGCTCGGCTGGTTAACTGCGACTGGCCCGACTGCGCCCCAGTGGCGGTGGAAGAGCTCGTCAACGGACACTGGCCGGCCGACATCTGGCAGGTCTGTTATATCGATGGGTTCGGTAATCTGATCCTCGGCGTCGATGCAGACCGGCTAACGCCGAGCGCTCGGTTAAAGGTGGGAGGCCAGCTCCTGAGCCACGCCCGGACCTTCGCAGAGGTGGCGCCCGGCGATGCGTTCTGGTATCGCGACGCCTTCGGATTGGTCGAGTTGGCGGTCAATCAGGGCCGGGCAGACGAGCGCCTCGGGCTCGGGCTCGGCGACACGGTGGCATTGCACGCGCAAGATGAGGGTTGAATTCATTGTGATGACCCGATCTCATTGTGATGATGCAAACTGATCGTTCTGCCAGCGCTGAGACCCTGTATCCACCGATCGAGCCATTCGCTGCAGAGCGTCTCGGGGTTGGGAACGGGCACGAGCTCTACCTCGAGCAGTGTGGCCACCCGGAGGGCATTCCGGTGGTCTTCCTGCACGGCGGGCCGGGGGCTGGATGTAGCCCTTCGCACCGACGCTTCTTCGATCCGTCGCGCTACCGAATCCTGCTGTTCGATCAGCGCGGTTGCGGCCGCTCGACGCCGCACGCGTCGCTCGAGCACAACAGCACCTGCGAGCTCGTCGCCGATATGGAGCAGATTCGCGAGCGCCTCGGCGTCGAGCGGTGGCTGGTGTTCGGTGGCTCCTGGGGCTCGACCCTTGCGCTCGCCTATGCGCAAGCCCACCCCGAGCGTGTGACGGGTCTGATCTTGCGCGGCGTCTTCCTGTGCCGACGCGAGGAGATCCACTGGTTCTACCAGCAGGGCGCGAGCTGGATCTTTCCAGACCACTGGCAAGCATTCCTGGAGCCCATCCCCGAGAACGAGCGCGGCGACCTGGTCTCGGCCTATTATCGGCGTTTGACCGCTGCCGATCCGGCAACACGGCTGGAGGCGGCGAAGGCCTGGTCGATCTGGGAGGGACGTTGTGCGACCTTGTTGCCGGATCGGCAGATTCGCAGCACCTTCAGCGACGAGCGTCTGGCGCTGAGTCTGGCCCGGATCGAATGCCATTACTTCATCAATCGGGCCTTTCTGCGGGAGGATCAGCTCCTATCTGAAGCCGGGCGGCTTGACGGTATCCCGGGCGTGATCGTTCACGGCCGCTACGACCTGATCTGTCCGCTGCGCTCGGCCTGGGAGCTTGCTGCGGCCTGGCCGGATGCGTCGCTGGAGATCATTGCCGATGCCGGCCATGCCGCCTTCGAGCCCGGGATCGTGCAGGCGCTGGTGGCCGCGACTGACCGGTTCGCGGATGCGCTCGGTTGATCGCCCGGCGTCGCTCGGCGCTCGATTAGTGTGACGCGGTTGCTGGGG
Organism: Halochromatium glycolicum; assembly: GCF_016584085.1. Classification (GTDB taxonomy): domain Bacteria; phylum Pseudomonadota; class Gammaproteobacteria; order Chromatiales; family Chromatiaceae; genus Lamprobacter; species Lamprobacter glycolicus. The sequence continues at coordinate 36,792 of NZ_NRSJ01000002.1, forward strand.
TCATGATCGGCCTATTGCAGCGTGTCACCAATGCCCGGGTCGAGGTGAGTGACCAACTGGTCGCTGAGATTGGCCCTGGGCTACTGGTCTTGGTCGGCGTGCAGCGCGGTGATGACGAAGCGCGTGCACGGCGGCTGTTGGAGCGCCTGCTGAGCTATCGGGTCTTCCCGGATTCAAGCGGCCGGATGAATCTGAGCCTAGGCGAAACGGCTGGGGGCTTGCTGCTGGTGCCGCAGTTCACGCTCGCCGCAGAGACCCGCAAGGGGACCCGAGCCAGTTTCACGTCGGCCGCGGCGCCGGAAGAGGGGCGCCGGCTCTTCGCGCATCTGATTGAACTGGCGCAGGCAGCGCATTCACCTGTAGCGACCGGCCGATTTGGTGCCGATATGCAGGTCAGCCTGGTCAATGACGGCCCCGTGACCTTTTGGCTCGAAACCTAGGCGATTGCCGGAAAAGCTCGTACCGAATTGCGCAGGATTTTCGTTTGCCTTCGAGGAGCGTCGCCGGGAGCATAGCCGGGCTGTGTGACCGGCGGCGCGACGAAGAAGGCGAGCGAAAAGACCAGCAAGGCGGTATGAGCTTTGACAGAAATCGCCCTAGCTGCTCCAGCAAAGGGCGAGCCACTCTGTCCTTGCCCGACGGGCAGCACGAATCGCTATACTGATGACCTTTGCACCTCGGTCCTGATGAGCGAAGCCACTGAGACAATGCAGATCCCGAGCACCGACGGACATCGCGTCGCCGAGATCGAGCGCAATACGCTCGAGACCCAGATCCTCGTGCGGCTAGACCTCGATGGAACGGGCCGCTCTCGCCTCGAGACCGGCGTTCCCTTCCTCGAGCACATGCTCGACCAGATTGCCCGTCATGGGCTGATCGACCTCGAGGTGCAGGCCACGGGCGATCTGCAGATCGACGCGCATCATACCGTTGAGGACATCGGTATCACCCTCGGGCAGGCACTGACTGCTGCGCTTGGCGACAAGGCCGGTATCCGGCGTTACGGTCACGCCTACGTGCCATTGGATGAGGCCCTGTCGCGGGTCGTCATCGATCTCTCGGGCAGGCCAATGCTGACCTATCAGGTGGCCTTCACCCGCGCCTGGATCGGCGGATTCGATGTCGATCTGCTGCGGGAGTTCTTCCAAGGGCTGGTCAATCACGCGGCGATGACGCTGCACCTGGATACTCTGCGCGGTCTGAATGCCCATCATCAGGCCGAGACCCTGTTCAAGGCCTTTGGGCGCGCGCTGCGGATGGCGGTCGAGCCCGATCCGCGGATGGCAGGGATCACGCCGTCGACCAAGGGCAGTCTCTAGTCCTGCCAGCGAGCGGCGGTGGCGTGCGGTCACCGCCGATCCTGCTCAGAAACCCGGCTCGTCCACCCTGGCTCATCGCCGCTGGCTCATCCCCGCCATTGGGCGCGCACCGATCTTTCCGGCCTTAGGGAGCACTGTCATGCTGTTGATTCCGGCGATCGATCTCAAAGACGGACGCTGCGTGAGACTGCGTCAGGGACGCATGGAGGACGAGACGGTCTTTGCGGATGATCCGGTCGAGGTCGCAGCCCGCTGGGTCGCAGATGGCGCGCAGCGGTTGCATCTGGTCGATCTCAACGGTGCGTTTGCTGGAGAGCCGGTCAATGGGGATGCGATCCGGGCCATCGCGGCCGCCTTTCCGGGTCTGCCGATTCAGGTCGGGGGTGGGATTCGCGATGAGCGCACGATCGGCGCCTATCTCGAGGCCGGTGTCCATTGGTGCATCATCGGAACCCAGGCTGTCAAGGAGCCCGAGTTGGTCGCACGCGCCTGCCGTGCCTTCCCCGGCCATTTGATTGTTGGGCTCGATGCCAAGGGTGGGCAGGTGGCGATCAATGGCTGGGCCGAGGTGACCGCATTCCGGGTCGAAGAGCTGTCTGCGCGGTTCCAGGACGACGGTGTCGATGCGATCGTCTATACCGATATCGGCCGCGATGGCATGCTCAGCGGGCCGAACATCGAGGCCACCAAGCAGCTCGCAGAGGCCATCGAGATCCCGGTGATCGCTTCCGGTGGGATCACCAACATCGATGATGTCCGGGCGCTTGCCGCCGTTGCTGATTCCGGCATCATTGGGGCCATCACCGGCCGGGCGATCTATGAGGGCACTCTGGACTTCGCGGCGGGGCAGCGGCTCGCTGCTGGGCCTGCGTAGCGCGAAGTCCGGCCGCCTGCGCTTCGCGGCGCTGCGGCCAACTCGCTGAGCGCCTTCCGGGTGCAATGATCCAAACCCGACAGGACCTCGAATCGATGGGCGAAGTCTGACGATGAGCGATGTATTGAATCAGCTGGCTGAGGTGCTGGAGGCGCGCAAGGGGGCCGATCCAGCGAGTTCCTATGTTGCGAAACTCTACGGTAAGGGGCTGGATGCGATCCTGAAGAAGGTTGGCGAGGAGGCCACTGAGACCGTGATGGCGGCGAAGGACGGCGATCCGGACAAGCTTGTCTATGAGATCGCTGACCTCTGGTTCCATAGCCTGGTATTGCTTGCGCAACAAGGTCTGCACCCGAATGCGGTGCTTGCCGAACTGGACCGGCGCTTCGGTCAATCCGGCATCGCCGAGAAGGCATCGCGGTCGGGCTGAAACGATCCTTCAGCATTCATGTACCCAGAGACCGGGCATGCGGTATAGTCCGCTTTTGACGCAGCGCAGGCATCGGCGGTGGCTGTGCTGCTCCACTGGGTTAGATGCATAGGTTAGACGCACGACGTGATCGGGCGCCCGATTGATGGGGGTGGATGCCCGTCGAAGTGTTGGACCGACTCGCTCTGCAGGCTGTCCGTCAAGCGGTCGCGAGAGGACTGCTTCCGGCGCTGCGTGATCCGTAGGCGCTCGGTCGGGTCGGACTCGCGCCCCAATGATTCCGTCGGATCGTTCTTTGGACGCTGTCCTCGGCGAGGCGGCGTTGTTGCGATTCGGCAACCGTTCCTTGGTGCAACCCCCTGATCGCGATGGTTGTCGAATGCGTGAGATCATAGGCAGGGTCGTCCCCGCGTCGGGCGACAAGATGGTGAATCCCGGAGGTTGAGATGGGTGTCGGTGGTATTGGTATTTGGCAGTTGTTGATCATCCTTCTGATCGTGGTGCTGTTGTTTGGGACCAAACGATTGAAGAGCATCGGCTCGGACCTTGGCAATGCGGTCAAGGGCTTCCGCTCCGCGATGTCGGATGCGGACAAGAGCGAGGGGGATGAAGACCCGAAACGCCTCGACAGCGCAGAGTCCGAGCAGGCCGAATCGGGCAGCGATAACGTCGGAGCGAAGCCCGCCGATAAGACCAAGGTCTGAATCCCTTCTTCTGTGTTGATGCCGAGCGCTTGATCGAAGTGCTTCGCTGAGACGTGCTTGACTGAGAAAGGCTTGACTGAGAAAGGCTTGACTGAGAAAGGCTTGACTGAGAAAGGCTTGACTGATCTGGGGCGGAGCCGAGGACATGTTTGACATCGGGGCGCTGGAACTGCTGCTGATCGGGCTCGTCGCGTTGATCGTGGTCGGGCCCGAGCGCCTTCCGCGGCTGGCGCGAACGGCTGGTCTCTGGGTGGGACGTGCGCGTCGCGCGTTGACCTCGGTGAAAGAGGAGATCGACCGCGAGATCAAGGCCGATGAGCTCAAGGAGATCCTGCGCAAACAATCCCAGAACCGTCCGCTGGATACGATCCTCGAAGAGGGGGGCGGCCTTTCAGAACCGTCACGCTCGTTGAAAACGGGCTCGGCCGGTTCGAGCTCCAGCGCTCAGCGGTCTTCTGCTGATCATGAGCCGGGTGATGCGATCCAGGGCCAGGCCGACACGGGAGGGAGCGAGCAGCAGGATGACAACGCCGACAGACGATAGATCGTCGTTTGAGGACGGCCTGCTCACCGCCTCAGCAAGTCCCACCGCCATCGACCTCCTCGGATGCGCCCGCGCTGATTCCAGCGCCCGCCGCTTGCCGTCATGCTGTGCCGCGTGGACCCGCATGCCGCGTCGGCGACCGATGCCCAAACCGAACGCCTAGAGCCATCCCGGATGACACCGCCCGCTTCGCACGGTTCCTCTGATCGCCGCGGCAACGCCAATGATCCTCGTGGCAGCGAGCCGGACGGGCTCGGCGGGGAACAACCGTTCATCTCCCACCTGGTCGAGCTGCGCGACCGTCTGATCCGGATGGTCGTCGCGATTCTGGTGGTGTTCCTGGTCCTGTTCCCGTTCGCGAACGACCTCTACACCTTTGTCGCCGAGCCGATCCGCGCCCAGTTGCCGGTCGGTTCGCAGATGATCGCGACACAGGTCGCCTCGCCGTTCTTGACACCATTCAAGTTGGCGCTGGTCATCGCGGTGTTCGTCGCGATGCCTTATCTGCTCTACCAGTTTTGGGGCTTTGTCGCGCCCGGGCTCTACACGCACGAGAAACGGCTTGCGCTGCCGCTCGTCGCTTCGAGCATCGTCCTGTTCTATCTCGGGATGTTGTTCGCGTACTACGTCGTCTTTCCGCTGGTGTTCGGCTTCTTCTCGGCGGTGACGCCGGAAGGCGTCGCCCAGATGCCGGACATCGCCTTCTATCTCGAGTTCGTCCTGAAACTATTCTTCGCGTTCGGTATCGCCTTCGAGATCCCGATCGCGACCATCCTGTTGGTGGCGATCGGTGCGACGACCCCCGAAGCGCTCGGCCGCAAACGTCCGTATGTGATCGTCGGTGTCTTCGTTGCCGGGATGTTGCTGACGCCGCCGGACGTCATCAGTCAAACCTTGCTAGCGCTGCCAATGTGGCTGCTCTACGAGGCCGGTATCTTCTTCTCTCGCTTTGTCAAGCGCAGACCGGACGACGAGGGCGGTAATGAACCCAACGGCGGCGGTGTTTCGCCAGGAAGCGGCGATGGCGGGATGCGGGATTCGAGCGCTTCCGGCTCGGTCGGTACAAAGGCCACTGGCACGGCGGCCAACCGGCCGGGCTCGATGACGGTGGGCGAGGAGCTCGACGGCAGCGACCGCGATGAGCCGGGCCGGTACCGGCCGATGACCGACGAAGAGATGGAGGCCGAGCTCGACGCGATCGAGGCTGAAGAGCTCGCTGACACCCTCGCCACCAAGGACACACAGCGGGTCTCCGAGGCCGATGATGATCCGCTCATCGAAACACTGATCCGCAAGGCGAACGAGCTACGGGCCTCCGGGGATACGACGAGTGCGAGGCTCGTCCTCTACCGGGTGCTCGAGGAAGGGGACACCGACCAGCGCCGGGTAGCCCGCAATATCCTGGCCGATCTCGACCGGTGATATGCGAGCTTGTCCTCTGCACGACGATTCGGGGTCTCCTGCGTGCGTCTGACTGAGCGGTGCGAAGAACGGGTATGAGCGATGACGCCAAATCCGATGCCGTCAAGGAGCCGTCGCCGGGCGCGGCAGACAAGGCCCCCGGCCGATCAGCTAGGGCCCCCTCACCGCATCGGCAGAATCGGCTGAAGCAGCTCAGGGCGTTCTGCCATGTTGCACAGCTCGGTAGTGTCAGCGCTGCCGCCGAGCGAATCTCGCTCAGTCAGCCAACGGTGTCGCTGCAGATCCAGTCCTTGGAACGTCAGCTCGACACGGTGCTGTTCGAGCGCCGTGGGCCCAAGGTCAAGCTGACACCTGAGGGTGCGTTGCTCCTGGAGCTCGCGCAGCCGCTGGTCGAGGGCATCGACGGGCTCGAGGAGACCTTCCTCGCGCAGTGTGGTCGGTTGGATCGAGGGCGGCTCGATATCGCTGCTGGCGAGTCGACCATCCTCTACATCCTGCCTGAGCCGGTTCGCCGATTCGCCGAGCAGTTCCCCGGCATCGAATTGCGCCTGCACAACGTCACCGGCCGCGACGGTCTCGCGATGGTGCGCGCCGACGAGGTCGATCTCGCAGTCGGCTCGATGCTCGAGGTCCCGGATGATATTCGCTACCTGCCGTTCGTCACCTACCGCCCCACGCTGATCACGCCGATCGGTCATCCTCTGGCCGAGAAGCCCTCGGTCACCCTCGAAGACATCGCCGAATATGGGCTGATCCTGCCGCCAAGGCATCTCAGCACCTGGCGCCTGGTCGACCTCGTGTTCCGGCAGCACGGGCTGCAGTATCAGGTTCGGCTCGAGGCCGGCGGCTGGGAGGTGATCAAGACCTATGTCGGGCTCGGGCTCGGCATCTCGATCGTCACCGATCTCTGTCTGACCGGCGATGAACCGCTCTGCCGCCGCGCGTTGGACGCCTATTTTCCGCTGCGCAGCTATGGCCTGGTCCTTCGGCGCGGGAAGTTCGCCTCGGCCAGCAGCAAGCGCTTCCAAGAACTGATGACAACGCTCTTCGCGGATGCCGAGCAACCCGCTCCAGGCGCGCCAACCGCCGGCGATGCCTCGTTCGAGGATGGGCTACTCGGCTGACCGCTTGCCGTTCGCCAGGACGGCCTTGTCTCGATGGTGATGCATGACAATCAAATCTGACCGCTGGATTCGCCGGATGGCGACCGAGCACGGCATGATCGACCCCTATATACCCGGCCAAGTGCGCGAATCCGAGGCCGGCGGGCGGGTGATCTCCTATGGCACCTCGAGCTACGGCTACGACATCCGATGTGCCGACGAATTCAAGATCTTCACCAATATCAACTCGGCGGTCGTCGACCCGAAGAACTTCGACTCATCGAGCTTCGTCAACCTCAAGTCCGACGTCTGCATCATCCCGCCGAACTCGTTCGCGCTCGCGCGCACGGTCGAATACTTTCGTATCCCTAGGAATATCTTGACTATTTGTCTCGGAAAAAGCACGTATGCACGCTGCGGGATAATAGTAAATGTGACCCCTTTGGAACCGGAATGGGAAGGGCATGTGACGCTCGAGTTCTCCAATACGACGCCGCTGCCCGCCAAGGTCTACGCGAACGAAGGCGTGGCCCAGATCCTGTTCCTCGAGTCCGATGAGGTCTGCGAGACCTCCTATCTCGACCGGGGCGGCAAGTATCAGGGGCAGCGCGGCGTGACCTTGCCGAAACCCTGATGAACAGGGTTCGGTCGGCCGATCAACGTCGACAGCGTCATTGACCGGGCGCCGCGACCTGGTGGGTGTCGTGAATCGATGCTGTTGCCGATGACTTGGCTCTCGGCGCGTAATAGTAAAGTCGCCAGACATTTGCCGGATCGTCGCAATCGCTCGCCCACCAGCCTGTCGCGCCCTCGAGCATGCTGAACTGCCCATCCTTGCAGCCATAAGCGGTGCGGGTCTCCTGCGGCTCGAAGCCGGGTATCATCGGTGGCGAGAACTTCCGCGCAATCAGCCAGAAGCCGTTGCGCTGCAAGGTCTCGAGGTCGGGTAGGGGCTGGATGCGTCCGCGGCTGTATTCGGACGGGCGTCTGATATTCGGCCATTGGGTGACATGGAGCTGAGGTTGGTGGAAGTTCAGCATCGCTGCGAACTGGTAGCGATCCGCGATTACTGGGGCTGAGAGGTCGGCCGCATAGTCTGCGAGCGATGCGTAGCCGCGGCTCTCACGCACCATACGCTGAGCGACGTCGGGGAGCGGCGGAAAAGCGGTGGCGGCATGCAGGGCGTAGAGGCTTACCAATGCGAGGTTGAGGCCGGCTGCGGACCAAACCCATCGCGCTGAGGGACGCAACAGCAGTGCGACAAAGGGCACGGCGCCGACCACATACATCGCCGCCCAATTGGCCTCGACCTCGCTGCCGAGCGCGATCGTGCCGAACAGTGCTAGCGGGAACAGGGCCGCGGCGCTGAGCAGGGGCACCGCGGTGGGGTCCAACGGGGCTAAACCTGGCTGAGGCAGGGTGATCGGTTGACCGGAGCGTCTGCTCTCGCCTCGATGGTCTGTGCTCGTAGGCGGGTCGGTCCTCGCACCGGGCCGGTTGGCGCGCCAGGCCATCCGCCATAGCGCGATACCGAGCGGCACCAGCACCAGCCCCCAGAATGCCAGTTGCTCGCCGAGGAAGCCGGCGAGGCTGCCCAGCCGCTCACCGAGATCCATTGCAGCCGGCGGCTCCGCGCGATAGGCCTGCGGCCCCGACGCCGCCGGCAGCTCGGTGGCGGCGAGCGCGAGCGGGCCGGTGTCGGTCGAGAACCCGTGACCGAACTGAAACCGCAGCGTCAGCCAGTCGTTGTGGGCATTCCAAAGCAGGTGCGGCGCGAGCACCAGCAAGGCGAGCAGGCCTCCCAGATAGGGCCAGCGCGTGCGCAGGGCCTTCGGATCGGTGCGCAGCAGTGCCCACAGGAAGACCGGACCGATCACGACCATCGTGTACTTGCCGAGCAGCCCCAAGCCAGTGACGAGCCCCGCCGACAGCCAGCGCCGGCGCTGGCCCTTCAGGGCGCGCAGCGCCTCATGCAGCGCCAGCGGCCAGCACAGCGCGAGTACCGTGTCCGGGGTGGTGATCACGCCGGCGACTAGGCTAGGAAACACTGTTGCGGCGAGCAGCAGTGCGAGCACCAGCCCCTGACCGGCGCGCAGCCCCGCAGCCAGATAGAGCCGCCACACCGCGATCAATGAGGCGGCACCCAGGAGCAACGCACCGATTCGGGCGCTGAAGACCGAGCCGGGATCGAATTGGGCGCCGAGCCCGAGCAGGGCGACGCCGGGTGGGTGATCGAAATAGCCCCAGGCGAGCCGGCTGGCCCAGTCGTAGTAGTAGGCCTCGTCGCGGGTAAGCGGCAGCAGGTCCGCGATCAGCAGGCGCCAGGCGGTGACGGCGACGATCAGACCGATCACCCAGCCTAGGCCGGATGGCGAGCTCTGCTTCTGGACCGTGGCCATGCTGCCTGCGACGCTTGAGCGGGCGGCGCGGCGGCGCGTTCGCGCAGGAGCGTCCGCTAACGCAGGCGTACGCGGTCGTTCAGACTTCATGGCGGCTCGTCGGGCACGCGTTTTCTTGCAGCTCGCGCGTCACCAACGTCTGCAGACGCTGCGCCTCCCCACTCAGCTCGGCCGGCGGCGAAGGCGCCTGTTGCAACATCGCCGCAGCCTGCCGCAGATCATCGCAGCGGTCCGCGCCCGGCTCGCGACGCAGGGCCCGATAGACGTGCGCCGAGGCGCCATAGATGAACCCGAGGGCGCTATCGGCGACCGCGCTGCGCGCCTGTTCGGCGGCCTCCAGGAGCTTTTCGTTCTCGCGCTCGAGCCGTTGCTCCTGCTCCGAAACATCGAGCCGGTTGCGGCGCTCGCTCAAGGTGAGCAGCAAGCCCCCATGATAGGAGGCCAGACTGGGGGCGTCGCTCGAGCGCTGCAACGCGATGGCTTGACGATAGCCGGATTCGGCGCTGTCGAGCAGGCGCCGAGTCTGTCCGCGCGTCGCCGATGCCTCGACCGGGAGCTGGATCGCGAGTCGTAGGCAGGCATCGGCATGGCTGGCATGGGCCGCCGCGCAGGCGTTGCCAGGCTGTTCACAGTCGAGCCGGGAATGGGCGACCGCCTCCCAATCGCTCGCGTCGACCAGCGCATAGAGCTCTTCTGCGGACAGCGGCGGTCCAACGGGATGCATCTTGCAGCCCGCGGTCACTAGAAGCATCAATGCGATCGCTAGCCAGAATGAAGAACGAGCAGCGTCTGGGCAAGTGGTCAGGGTGCGCGTCTTCGCTGAGTACGGCTGAAGATCATCGAGGTCTCCGCTGATGGTCAAGCCGCGGTTCGCTTGCCTTGCTTGCTGCGGCATGGCGTTCACAGCCTCTCCCCGTCGCGATCTGCGATGGGTGGTGAATGCGGGTCGAGGAAACGCCGCAGCAGCAGATAACCAAGCCAAACCAGCAATATTGAGGTGACCGCATCGCTCAGGAAATGGCCGCCGGCCGCGATCCGCGCCAGTGCCGTCGCGAGCAGATAACCGACTGCAGCGAGCGTCCATCCGGAGCGCGCTCCGGACAGGACAGCCGCGACCGCGACCAGCCAGGCGGCGGCCGCGACATGGCCCGACGAGAACGACCCACCACCCTGATCCGAGAGCACGAACGCCGGGGTGAACTGCTTGCTGCCGCCGAACTGCTCGAGCTGGACCGGGCGCGCCCGTCCCCAGTGCTCCTTCAGGACCTGATTGACGACCAGGCCGGGCACCAACGCGAGCAACAGCAGCAGGAAGGCGAGCCGGCGGCCAGTGACCCGCGGCGCCGGTCGGCGCCGTGAACGGCTCCAGGCCCAAGCGGCGATCAGGCCGCTGCCGATGCCAATCAAGGCCTTGTCGATCGAGCCATAGACGAGCTGCTCCCAGGGCGTTCCCCGGGCCGCGAAGCCGCCCTCCGGCGCCGCGAACAGCGCCGCGACGGCGAGATCGAGCTGCGGGAACGCGAGCCAGAGATCGGCGAACGCAACGAACAGGATGGCGGCCAGCAGCAGCGGTCGGGTGCGCATCGAGCAGGGTCGGTCTCAGAACAGGGTGTAGAGGAACGGGGCGACGGCGGAGCCCTGCGCGAGCACGATCAGCCCGCCCAGCAGCAGCATCACCAGGATGATCGGGGCCAGCCAGAACTTCTTGCGCTCGCGCATGAAGCCCCAGAGGTCTTTGAGGAGATCACGCATCAGTACGGCCGCTCCATTGAGCTCGGTGGTTGGATTTGGCTCTGGGTGCGGTAGGTCTCGGCATCCGGGTCGAGGCGCCGCTGCATCGGGTCGTGGCCGCTCAGGCGCATGATCCAGCCGGCCGGCACGAACAGGGCGCAATAGACCAAGCCGAGGATCAGCGGGGTCGTGATCCGGCTCATGACGAGCCCGAAGCGCATCCAGCCGCGATAGAGCGGCCGCAGCGTTCGCGGCGCCAGCAGACCCCAGAGCGCGAGCACGGCCGCCACCGCCCAGGGCCAGCGCGGCCAGGCGGTGTCGAACAGCCAGGGCAGCAGCAGTGCGAACAGCAGGACGAGGAGTACGGCCGTGCTGAGCGCGAAGCGGCGCAGACCGGCGCGGTCCAGGTCGGGGATCGGATGCATGGGCTAAGTCTTGCTGTGGGCCTCGGGGCTCGCGTTCGGTGTCAGTCCAACGCGTACTCGTGCTGCCAGCTCGGGTCCTGCGCGTGCGCCGGCTGCTCGGACTTGGCGAGCAGACAGTTCTCCATGACCAGGTAGTCCATCTCGGTGCGCAGGAAGCAGCGGTAGGCATCCGCCGGCGAGCAGACGATCGGCTCCCCGCGCACGTTGAACGAGGTATTGACCAGCAGCGGTACGCCGGTGCGCTCGGCGAAGGCCGAGATCAAATGGTGGAAGCGCGGGTTGGTCTCGCGGTGGACCGTCTGGAGGCGCGCCGAGTGATCGACATGGGTGATCGCCGGCACCTGCGAGCGGGTGATCTGTAGCTGCTCGAGACCCGTCAACCGCTGCTCGGCCGCGCTGGCCTCGGTGCGCTTGGACGCGGCCACCGGCGCGACGATCAGCATGTAAGGACTCGGCGCCGCCTGCGCGAACCAGTCGCCGACCTGCTCGGCGAGCACCGCTGGCGCGAATGGGCGGAACGACTCGCGATACTTGATCTTCAGGTTCATCACCGACTGCATCCTTGGGTTGCGCGGGTCGCCGAGGATCGAGCGCGCCCCGAGCGCGCGCGGCCCGAACTCCATCCGGCCCTGGAACCAGCCGATCACCTGACCGTCGGCGAGCAGCTCGGCGAGCGTCGCCATCAAGGCCGGATCGTCGAGCGCGCTGAACGGCGCCTGCCGCTCATGCAAGAAGGCCTCGATCTCGGCGTTGCTGTACCGCGGACCGAGGAAGCTGCCCTGCATCCGGTCGTGCTCGGCACCGTTGCGAGGTTGATCCAGGTATTGATGCCAGGCCGCGAGCGCTGCGCCGAGCGCGCCGCCGGCATCACCGGCCGCGGGCTGAACCCAAAGCTCCGTGAACGGCCCTTCGCGCTGCAGCCGGCCGTTGGCGACGCAGTTCAGCGCGACCCCGCCGGCGAGACAGAGCCGGTCGGTATCGAGCTCGCGCCGCAGGGTGCGGGCGAGGCGCAGCACGATCTCCTCGGTGACCACTTGCACCGAGCTTGCCAGGTCCATCTCGCGCTGGGTGATCGGCGCCTCCGGCTGGCGCGGCGGTCCGCCGAACAGGCGCGCGAAGGCGCGGCTGGTCATCGTCAGCCCGTTGGCGTAGTTGAAATAGCGCATGTCCATCCGGAAACTGCCGTCGTCCTTGAGGTCGATCAGATGCTCACGGATCAGATCCGCATAGCGCGGCGCGCCGTAGGGCGCGAGCCCCATCAGCTTGTACTCGCCGGAGTTGACCTTGAAGCCGGCGAAGTAGGTGAAGGCCGAGTAGAGCAGCCCGAGCGAATGCGGGAAGCGGATCTCCCACTGTGGCGTCAGCCGGTTGCCGTCGCCGAGCCAGGCGCTGGTGGTCGCCCATTCGCCGACGCCATCCAGGCAGAGCACCGCGGCGCGCGCGAACGGGCTGGCGAAGAAGGCCGAGGCGGCATGCGCCTGATGGTGCTCGGTGAACAGCAGCGGCGGCAAGGCTGCGACCTCAATGCCGCCGAGGGTGGCGAGCTCCTGCTTGAGCAGGTCCTTCAGGAACAGCTTCTCCTTGAGCCAGATCGGCATCGCGGTGATGAAGGAGCGCAGGCCGCGCGGCGCATAGGCGAGATAGGTCTCGAGCAGGCGCTCGAACTTGATCAACGGCTTGTCGTAGAAGACGACCCGGTCGAGCGCGGCGAGGCGGATGCCGGCCGCGTCGAGGCAGTAGCGGATCGCATCGGCCGGGAAGCGGGCATCGTGCTTGGCGCGCGAGAAGCGCTCCTGTTGGGCAGCCGCGACGAGTTCACCATCGCGCAGCAGGCAGGCCGCGCTGTCGTGATAGAACGCCGAGATGCCAAGGATGTCGACCGCCATCGCGCTCGCAATCGTCTCTGTGACCAAAGGCCGGTGCGGCAAGGCCGCGTGAGGCGGCGGAGTATAACGGAGATCGCGCGTGCGGTTGGCTCGGCGGTCGCGTTGGGGCTGTTGGGGGCGTTTGCCGGCGCGTTCTGTCCGGAGGTAGGCGGCAGGGCGGATGAAACGGGTTTCGGGCCGGGTTCAGGGCCGCCGTGCTTCCGGGTCGCCGAGCGTCCAGTAAAGCCGGTGCGCTTGATCCGGCATCCAGTGCAGCGGAGCGCTGACCTGGCGGGATGGGGCCAGCCGGTTCAGGCCGAGCTCGGCGGTGAGCCAGCGCATGAACCGGGAATCCGGTTGCAATGGCTGCTCGCTGACGATCAGCCATTGGCTGGCCTGCTCAGGCGCCGCGAACGGATTGCGCTGGGACAGCACCCGTGCGTCAGGGAAATGCAATCGTAGGTTCCCGGCCAGCGGATCGGAGGGGGCGACGATGACCTCGGGGGCGCCGATCTCGGCCCGGATCTGGGCGGCCAGCTCGGCATAGGGAAGGTTGAGCCGCGAGGGCCGCTCGGGATTGGCGAGCAGCGCCTGACCCGGCAGCGCGATGCTGACCCCGAGCAGCACGACCAAGGCGATGCTGCGAAAGACCTGGAAGCCGCGACCCGCGCCTGGCTCGGCCCAGCACGCGAGCAGCAAGGGAACGAAGAAGGTCAACGGCTGCAGCCAATGCTCCTGGAAGTCGCGGGCGCCGGTCGTCAGGATCATCAACAAGGCGAGCAGCAGCATCGCGATCCAGCCTCGGAGCAGCAGCGCAACGCCGGGCTCGGTGTCGCGTTGGCGGATGCGCTGGAGGATATGCTGGCGGATGTGCTGGGGCCGGACGACGAGCATCGCGAGCAGCAATAACGCGCCGAGGCTCGCGAGGATGCCGGCCCCGAGCTCCGAGAGTCCAGCGAAGCCGAGTCCCGCGCCCATCTCGAGCTTCTGAAAGCCGACTTGGGCCTTGCTGAGATGGCCGCCGACCCAGACCAGGTGCGGCAGCAGCAGCGCGCCGGCGAGGCCAAGGGTCAAAAGCGCCCGTGCGGACCAGAGGACGGCGCGAAAGGCGGGCAGGGACAACGCCGCGAGCCCTAGGCCGGCCGCGAACAGGCCGTAGTTGTACTTGCTAAGGGCGCCGAGGCCGAGCAGCAGGCCGAGCAGCAGATAATGCCCGATGCTTGGCGCGCGCCGCAGCCGCAGCAGCTGAAACAGGGTCCAGGCCGCGACGGTGACGGCGAGCACGGTGTGCGTGAAGTTGCGCTGATCCTCCCAGACGATCTGCGGGATCAGCGCCAAGCCCAGAACGGCGATCCACTGTTGCGCCGGTGACAGCTTCAGCTCGCGGCCGATCAGCGCCACCGCCGCGACCAGCAGCGTCAGCAGCAGCGCCTTGAGCGCGAGCAGGACGGCCAGGCTCGGCCCGGTCAGCAGGAACAGGGCCTTGACGATCCAGGTGTAGAGCGGCGGCTGGCTGTTGTAGCCGAGCTGCCAGACCTGGCCGAGCAGAAGCTGCTCGGCGTGATCCCACTCCGCGGTGCTCGAGACGAGACCGAGCAGGACGGCGTTGAGCATGAAGTACGCGAGCGCTCCTCCGATCAGGAACACTGTCGTGTCGAGACCGCGTTTTTCACCCGAAGCGGTGCGCAAGGTTGGGCGGAAGGCCTGATCGTTGTCCATATCGCTTGCCTTACTGGAAAACGTAGAAGCGGGATTGATGGAGCGGCGTGATTGAGGGGCGATTGTTGAGACGTGATTGACAATCCCTGTGGCAGGGCGCGGCACAGAGCGGCTTGGGGTTCCATTCAACCGACTTGTGCTCAAGCCATCATCGGATAGCCCAGCGCCTTGAGCGGTAAACCGGTCTGTTGGGCAAGCTCATGGTTGGGGGTGGCGAAGTGCTCCTCGATCTCCGCCACCAAGCGCGCGCCGAGCAGATCAGGGGCCGACTGGCGCGGACCGCTCAGCGGAGAGCGGCTGAGCCAGAGCGGGAGGTTGCTACGGATCTTGTTGGAGATGAGCGGTCCGATCCAGCGCTTGTCGAGTACGCTTCGGTAGGTCAGGTGGTTGAGGATACGCGCAGCGACCATGGCGTTGCGGCTCAGCCCTTGGTTGCTCGGGCGATAGTCTAACCGGGTGATGTCAACCTTGATGCCGAACCGCTCAACGAAGGCGGCGACGAATGATCGAGGGTCATCGCGGAACAGCTCGAAGGCGAAGATATGGACCCGAGAATCACCGAATAGCCGGCGATAATGCTGGGTCAGCCCCCGGTAGTCGAGAAATCCCAGCGAGAAGACCGGATACTTGAACGGGTGGCGGCGCACGTCGTTGCGCCAGCGATCTGGGCACAGGTAACGCCGCGGACTATGCGTGCCGCCCTCGCGCAGATAGTGTCGGTAAAGCGCCGCGGTCATGTCGACCTGATTGCGGATAAAGATGATTACCTCGCTGTCGGGAAACGTCGACTGCAGTCGCTCGGAAACCACCTTTGAGAAGGCACCATACATCCCGGCGGAGTGGGGGTTACCGCTCAACTCTTCTTCGCAGATGATCAGTGGGCTGCTATCTGACGCTCCGGTCAGGATGTCGCGCGCCCGATCCGGATCGAAGTCGAATGCCCTCTCCATCAACAGCGCCTCCTGCACCGGGCGCCGCGGGATGTAGCAGTGGCTTTGGGTATACGGATAGAGCTGTTTCTGGAACCAGGTGCTGCCGGTCTTGTGATAGCCGACGTGGAGCAGAGCCGCAACTGTCATGAGCTAGAGCCGGTTGACGCCGGCGCCGGGACACCAAGTACCTTCAGATAAGCCGCTGCGCTCTCAGGAATGCGGTAGGGCTCGATGAGCTGCATCAGACTAGCCCGCTCCGCGGGCCGATCGAATTGTGCCGAGATGGCTGCTGCCATCGCAGGCACGGCGCCGACCGGAACCAGGATGCCTGCTCCAGTGTCGTCCAATACCTCTCGGGGTCCGCTTGGGCAGTCGGTTGCGACCACCGGCGTGCCGCAGGCGAGCGCCTCGATGAGTGCGACCGGCAGGCCTTCCCAGCGTGAGCTCAGAACATAGACCGCCGACTTTGCCAGGTATGGGTAGGGATTCGCGACAAAGCCTGGCAGGGCGACATCCGTGCCGACGCCGAGCTCGTCGGCGAGCGTGAGCAATGCATCGCGCCGACGTCCGCGGCCGAGAATCAGCAAACGACATGGGCGTGTTCGTCGAACCTCAGCGAAGGCTCGAATGAGGGTCGCGAAATCTTTGCGGTAGCCAAGCTCACCGACGCCTAAGACCACGGGTGGCTCGCCTTTGCGAAACCAGGGGTGGTCGAGCGGCTCCTTGCCGAGCTGATCGATCTGATCGCTGACGACCGGACTGCGCACGACCTGGATCTGGGAACGGGCAAGGCCGGTGTAGGCGCTGAGGTCGTTGGCGGCGTCCTCCGACGGCAGGATGATGCGATCCGCCAGCGGGTAGAGGTTCCGCATTGATCTGCGCTGCGTCCAGCGCTCAAGCACACCCCGATCCGCTAGGTTCACCGACACGGTGGTGCCCAGGCGGACGACGAGCTGGGTCTCTGGGCTGGCAAGCGATCGCGCAATGATCGCAATGCGATTCACTCGATCCTTGTCGGTCAGGAGTGCTGCCGGCCTTTCCCGATGGAGATAGCGAATCAGTCCGGGCAAGGCCGTGTTGACATGAGCGGCGCCGAGCTCGATACGCCGCGCGCATCGCAATCCGTCCACAGCGATTGAGGGACCGTGTCCGCGGATCACCAGCAGATCGACCGGTTGGTCCCAAGCGTCGAACTGAAGAACGAGGTTCTTGATGATCCGATCGACCCCACTATGGCCGGACGTCGCGACAAAGATCGCGATCCGAGGGCTAGTTGGTGCGCTCGACACGGGCTCAACGCTCTTCGTCTGAGTTGGGATCACGGTGCCCGCAGCCCCAATACGTCAGCGTAGTGTGCCGCGCTGGCCTCAGCGTTAAATCGCTCAGCACCTGCGCGCAAGCGTTGCGGGTCGGTTGGCCGTTGAAGCATCGACTGCATGGCGGCCGCGAGTGCGTTCGGATCGTTTACCGGTACTAGAGCACCGAGCTCGCCGTTGTCGAGAATATCTCGGGCCCCACTTGGGCAGTCGGTGGATACGCAGGGCGTGCCGAGCGTCAGTGCCTCCATCAGCGCATTGTTAGAGCCCTCGAAGCGCGATGAGCAAACGAATAGGTCTGCTGCCGCGATATACGGGAATGGGTTTTTCTGGTAACCGACTAAGTCGACGCGGTCGGCGATGCCCAACTGTTGGGATAGTCCCGATAACCTGTCTCGTTTGCGTCCCGTGCCGCAGATGATCAGCCGTGCGTCGATCTTTCTTGTCAGCCGCGCGAACGCGCGCAGTAAGAGCGCGTGATTCTTCTGTCGCACAAGTCGGCCAACGGCAACGATGATTGGCTGATGCTTGTCAGTCAGCCAAGGATGAGAGGTCGATTCCGCGGCCATCTGGGTAATACGTTCTTGGTCGACCGGATTCCATATGGTTGTGATTTTCGGTCTTGTTGTGACTCGGGTGCGATTTTCTCCAAGCATGCGCTCCAATGCATTGCTAACCCCGGACGAGTTTCCAATCAGTATATCAGCGTCGAGATAAAGCCGCTTCAGTCTTCGCTGTTTCCAGTATGCCGTCAAAGGGCTGTTGTGCCTGAGCTTCTCCGGCACATTGATGCCGACCCGGAACGCAGTGAGTGGACGTCCTGCTCCTATCAGGTTGCGTTTCAAGAGAAGATTCGATTGATCCTTATTGCTGAGGATGGCCTGGGGGCTATTATCTTCAAGATACCCCTTCAGCAATCGGCTCGCAGCGGCTCGATCGGCTACGTCGATCTCAAAAAGACCGACCTTGTCGTCAATTGCCTCAAGGTCGGGGTGGTCTCTGGATGGGATCAGTAGGTCAACCGCAATGCTGCGTGCGAGCAATCCGTTGATCAAGGTTGTCATGACCCGTCCGATTCCGCCCGCACCGGAACGGAAACCGATCATGGCCAGTTTCGGGCTTGCGTGAGTCATCGATGACCTTCGGGTAACAACAGCTTTAGATAACGTTCAGCAACCAATTCGGGTGAGAATTCTGCGGCCCGTTCGCGCAGCGGCCTCGGGTCGATCTCGGCGACAAGGGTTTCCGCAATGGCGTCGCGCAACGCGCGACGATCACCGACTGCGACCAGCTGACCGAATCTTCCGTCATCGAGGATCTCATTGGGGCCGCTAGGGCAATCCGTTGCAACCACCGGTGTTCCCATGGCCATGGCCTCGACCAGCACATTGCCGAATCCCTCCCAACGCGAGGACAGCACGAACAGCGCCGCTGCCGCCATGTGAGTGCGGGGATTGGGAACGAAGCCGGGCAGGGCGACCCGGTCGGCGACTCCGAGCTCGGTGGCGAGTGTCAGCAGTGCATCACGGTCAGGACCCTCTCCGAGGATCAGCAGTCGAGCCTGCGGGTTGTGCTCAAGGCCGGCAAAGGCTTGGATCAGGGTCGCAAAGTCCTTTTGCGCCGCCAACCGCCCGGCACCCAGGATCACCGGCCCCGAACCATCGGTGAGCCAAGGGTGCAGCGGGGCGTCGCTGTCATGATCGGCTGTCGCAATCGGGTTGTGGAGTGTCTTGATCTTCGGTCGGGTTGCCGGAGCCAGCTGGCCGAGATCGTCGGCCACACCGTTGGAGACGCAGACGATCGCATCCGCGCGCGGGTAGGACCGATTCAATGCGTGCAGCCGCAGCCAGCGCCTGAGGGGATTCAATCGCGAGAGTCCGGGCGACACCGCATTGTGCACGCTCAGCACGATGCGCGCCTGTCCGCCGGCGTAGCCTGCGGCGAGCAGGTTCGCGCGATGCCCGGCGGCTAGAAGCGCTATTGGCCGTCGCTGCTCAAGGTACCGTCCTA
Source organism: Halochromatium glycolicum (assembly GCF_016584085.1). GTDB lineage: Bacteria > Pseudomonadota > Gammaproteobacteria > Chromatiales > Chromatiaceae > Lamprobacter > Lamprobacter glycolicus. The sequence continues at coordinate 55,585 of NZ_NRSJ01000002.1, forward strand.
GGCGTCGCTTGTGCTGGCGACGACCCCCTGCGCCGAGGTTGTGGAGCCTGACTTCGGTGGAGAGATGCGGCAACGCATGTCGTGGATCACCGGCAGAGAAGGTGACCAGCTCGACCGTTCGGCCTGCCGCGTCGAGCGCGGCTGCCAGCGACGTCACCACTGGTGTGATGCCGCCGTGGGCGCGGCCGGCGTTTCGCCCGATCGGGCTCAGGATGGCGATCTCGGTTAACATTTGCGCTTCTGTGACGATGGCGTCGCATAGTACAGGAGCGCCGCTCCGCTGTCCGGGCCCGAAGAGCGGCGCCTCGTCATGTATCCGACCCACCAAGCGCTTGCTGTCCCTTCGCGTGAACACCCTGAATGCCCTTTTGACGCCCAGCTGGCTCGAAACGCTCCGGATCGGTACGCTCTACCTCCTCGCGCTGAGCCTGTTTCTGGTACCGGTCGGGGTTGGGGGCGGCTTGGCATTGGTCTGGGTTTGGATGGCTGCGGCGATGATCGTTCGTCACCCTGTACCAACCCATCCGGCGGTCTGGCTGGCCCTGTCCTTTGCGCTTTACTGTCTGGTACAGGCCGGTATTCCTCGGCTTGTTGTCGATGATCCGGGGCTACGCTGGGGCACGGCCTGGAGCTGGGCGCAGATCGTTGTGTTCGTGCCAGTTGCCTATGCGCTGCGGGGGGATCAGCGCCTCGTGCTCAGGCTGCTGTTGACCAGCCTAATCGGCTTGCTCCTCGGGATGATCTGGCGTACAGACTGGGCGCTGCTGATTCAAAGCCCAGCCGCCTTTGCCGATTCGCGTCCGGGATTCGGTTTTCCGACCCTCGCCTATGCCCTGTTCGCCGGTACCGCATTACTTGGGCTGGTGATATTGCGCCGGCGCTGCTGGTATGACTCGGCCGGCCGTCTGCGCTGGTGGGCGCTCTTGCCATGGACGTTTGCGACCCTCGTGGTGGCCGAAGGCGTGGTCCTGAGCCAGGCGCGGGGGAGCTGGCTGTCGTTGGTGCTGGTCACGCTGATCGGTGTCGGCGTTTGGTGGTTGCGGCAGCGCCGGCGCGGCGGAGCGTTGCCGCGTGCGAAGATCGCGGCTGTCTTGGCTGCCCTGTTGCTCTTGATCGGCCTGAACTCGAATGAGATCGTCGATCGGTTGAATGAGGAACGGGCGGTCGTCGATCAGCTCCTAGAGGGTGAGCTCCTGACCGACGAGATCACTTCGCTGACCCTGCGCTGGCATGCGCTGGTGCTCGGCCTAGAGCGATGGCAGGAACGCCCCTGGTTTGGCTGGGGGCCGGGGGCAAGCCGGCCATTGATGGCGGACAGTAATGAGCCGGGCCTACTCTATCCAGAGCCCGACGGGAGCGTGCTCAAGCATCTGCACAATAGCTATCTCGAGCTGATGGTCCAGCTCGGCCTGATCGGTCTCGGGCTCTGGCTGGCGGTCGCGGTGCTGCTCCTCCTGGGGCTCTATCGGTTGGTCCAGCGCGGGGAGCTGAGCGCTGATCTCGGCTGGTTCCTGGGGCTGGCCCTGCTATACCTGGCGTTCTGGAGCCACTTCAACTTCCGAATGGTGAACCAGGACTTCCGTGGCTATTGGTCGCTTCTGGCCGGTGCCGCGCTGAGCTTCAGCCTCTATCGGGGAGGGGGAAGCCCATCGCTGCGATGAAAGTGGGCGCAGGCCAGCGGCAGCCAGAGCGTATCCTGCTGATCCGTCTCAGTGCGATCGGGGATATTGTCTTCGCTTCGCCGTTGATCGCGACTGTCCGCCAGCGCTGGCCGCAGGCCTCTATCGCCTGGTTGGCGCAGCCCGATTGTGCGCCGTTGCTTCAGCACCATCCAGACCTCGATGAGATCATCCCATGGCCGCTTCCCCACTGGCGCGATCTGTGGCGGAAGCGTCGGTTCATGCAATTGCTGAAGGAGCTGCGGGCGGCGAGGCGGGCGCTTCGTGCGCGGCGTTTCGATCTCGCGCTGGACCTGCAAGGTCTGCTCAAGAGCGCCCTGCCAGCATGGCTGTCTGGCGCCTCGGAGCGCATCGGCCTCGGGTCGCGTGAGGGCGGATCGTTACTGATGACCCGTGTCCTGGACCGCGGGCCTGATCGCGCACAGATCAGCTCCGAATATCATCACCTCGCGCAGTCATTGGCCCTGCCGACCGATCGTTTCCGGCTCGCACTCTATCCGGGACAAGAGGCTGCGGCCGCCGCCGAGGCGTTGATCGGCGAGCAGGGGCTGGCGTCTGGCTTTGCGGTGATCTGCCCCTTTACGACGCGTGCGCAGAAGCACTGGCTGGCCGAGCGTTGGCCGACGCTCGCCGCGCAGATCCGGCAGCGGTTCGGCCTGCCGACCCTGATGCTGGGCGGGCCCGGCGATTGCGTTGCGGCGGCCGAGATCACGACATTGGCAGGCGGCCGGATCATCAATCTGGTCGGGCAGACCTCACTGCTCACCGCCGCTGCGCTGATCGAGCGCGCGCGGCTGCTGGTCGGTGTTGATACCGGCCTCAGTCATATGGGGATCGCCTTCGAGCGTCCGACGGTCCTGCTGTTCGGCTCGACCTGCCCCTATACCGAGACCGGCACTGCCAATGCTCGCGTGCTCTACCATCGGCGTGATTGCTCGCCCTGTCGGAGGCGGCCGACCTGCGACGGCGCGTTCAGCTGCATGCGTGACATCGAGGTGGATGAGGTGATGGCGACCTTGGCCGATCTCGATGAGCGGGCCGGTCTTGTTAAGCCCATTGATCGCGACGACTTGGCCGATCAATCGGCGAATCGAGCATGAGGGCGCTGCACGTCGAGGGCGGGGCGCACCTCTATGGTGGCGCCCAACAGGTGCTCTATCTATTGGAGGGGCTTTCCGCTCGCGGAATCGAGAATCACCTCGCTTGCCGGCGCGGCTGCGATCTCGCGCTGCGGGCAGAGCCATTCGCTCAGGTCCACGGGATGCCGATGGGCGGCGATCTGGACCTGGCGCTGATCCCCCGGCTCTATCGGCTGATTCGTCGGCTACAGCCGGATCTCGTGCATCTGCACAGCCGGATCGGTGCGGATGTGATGGGCGGCATCGCGTCAAGGTTGGCTGGTGTGCCCGTGGTCCATACCCGCAGGGTCGATAACCCGGAGCCGCGCTGGCTGGTCGCGCTCAAGTATCGGCTGCACGATCGGGTGATCGCGATCTCCGAAGGGATCGCGCAGATACTGCGCGCGGAAGGGTTGCCAGCGTCGAAGCTGCGGCTGGTGCGCAGTGCGGTCGATGCGGGACGATTCGCGCAGCCGTGCCGGCATGCGGTCATCACTGATCGGCTCGGCCTTCCCAGAGGGGCGGTAATGATCGGTGTGGTTGCGCAGCTTATTGAGCGTAAGGGGCACGCTGTGCTGCTGCAGGCGCTGCCGTCGCTGTTGGCGGGTCAGCCGTACCTTCATGTCTTGTTTCTTGGGCAGGGGACGCTTGAACAGGCGTTAAAACGACAGGTCGCCCAAAAGGGGCTTGTCGACCATGTCCATCTGATGGGTTTCCGCGACGACATGGCTGAGATCTTCCCCTGCCTGAGTCTGCTGGTGCATCCAGCGTTGATGGAGGGGCTCGGGGTTTCCTTGCTGCAGGCGGCGGCGGCCGGAGTGCCGGTGGTAGCGAGCCGGGCTGGCGGCATACCGGAGGCCGTTGAGGATGGCGAAACCGGTCTTCTGGTGCCGCCTGGTGATGCCGACTCGCTGCAGCGGGCGGTTCGCTTGATACTCGCCGATGAAAGGTTGGGCCGGCAGTTCGGGCAAGCTGGCGCGGCCCGGGTGCGGCGCCTGTTCTCGATCGAGACGATGGTCGGTGGGAATCTAGGGGTATATCGAGAACTCGTCGGGGAGGTTCGGGCGTGAGCGATTGGCGCGAACTGGGCTGGCCTTCGAGCCTCCAGTTGATTGGTAGCAAGGGGCTTGGTGGAGCGGAGCGTTGGTTTCAACGTTTCTGTGACGCGTTGGCAGATTGTCGGGCGCCGGCTGCAATGGGCATCCGTTCCGGCAGCGGGATCGACCAGGCACGTCGCGAAGGTATCGGTGCGCAATTGCCTTGCTATCGCTTACCATTCCGCACGGTCTGGGATCCGATCTCGCGGATGGACGCGACTCGGCTCATGCGCCGCGTCAAACCCCAGATCGTCCAAACCTATATGGGTCGGGCGACCCGTTTGACCCAGCCGCATCAACTTGGGCGACCGCGGCCGCTGCATGTTGCGCGGCTCGGTGGCTACTATCGGCTCGGCCCTTATCGGCACGCGGATGCGTGGGTCGGGAATACGCGTCAGCTCTGCGATTGGATGGTTGCTCAGGGCCTGCCGTCTTCCAGGGTCCATCAGATCTATAACTTCGTTGATCCGGCGCCGGAGCTCGCGCTGATAGAGCGCGAGCGGCTTCGGCAGGATCTCGGCTTGATCGAGGATGAATGGGCGCTGCTCGCACTGGGGCGTTTCGTTACCTTTAAGGGGCATCATTATCTTATTGATGCGCTTGCACGTTTGCCGACAGAGATTGACGGGCGGCCATGGCGGCTATTGCTGCTCGGTGAGGGGCCGCTGGAGGCCGCGCTGAGGAGCCAGGCTGAGGCAAGCGATGTCGCCGATCGCATCCTCTGGCTCGGCTGGCGGTCCGATGCGGATGCCTATCTGCAGCTTGCGGATCTAGTGGTGTTCCCATCGCTCGAATCGGAGACGCTCGGAAATGTGATCCTAGAGGCATGGGCACATTCCCGGCCGCTGGTAACGACGGCTTGTCGCGGTGCCCTTGAGATCACCCGTCATGGTGAAGACGCTTGGCGAGTCCCTTGCACCGATTCGGTGGCCTTGGCGAAGGGCATCGAAAAGGTATTGAACGATCCCGGACTGGGGAGTTCGCTCGCGCGGCGCGGCCGCGAGCGGGTCGAGCGCGACTTCTCTCGTGATGCGATCATGCAACAGTATTGGGCGCTCTACACCGATCTGGCCAATCATGGTTGACCACGTTTCTCGCGTTCACATTGGCCCTAAGCCGCGCTTGTCCGTCCTGATGTATCACCAGGTCGGGCGCTTCAAGGCGATGAAGGCGCATCGGGCCAACTATTGCGATGCCGGCCGATTTGCTCGGCAGATGCGATTGCTTGCGATGGGTCGTTTCCATGTCATCGGTCTCCAACAGGCGCTCTCCGGGCTCTTTGGTGCTGGGCCGCTGCCGCCGCGCGCGGTGCTGCTGACCTTTGACGATGCCTATGCCGGGTTCGTTGACGAAGCCCTGCCGGTCCTCCAAGAATATGATTTTCCGGCTACGGTCTATGCGATCAGCGGATGGGTCGGCAAACGAATGCAATGGGCCGATTCCGGTATGGAGCGCCCACAGCCGGAACTGATGACCGCGGCGCAGCTGCGTGCGGTGCAGGCCGCGGGCATCACTGTCGGTTCGCATAGCCAGACGCACCGCCGATTGGCCGTGCTCGATCCTGCCGAGCAGGCGCAGGAACTGCGCGACAGCCGCAGCGAGCTCGAAGATCTGCTAGGTCAGCCGGTTGAGCACCTTTGTTACCCATTCGGCAGTTTCGATCAGCACAGCGTGCGGTTGGCGGCGCAGGCAGGTTACCGTAGTGCCATGACCTGCCTGCGCGGTGCTGCGACTCGGCTCGACCATCCGTTGCTGTTGCCCCGCAAGGCGATCTCGTTCGGCGACAACCTGATCGGTTTTGCCTGGAAGCTGTTGGTCAAGCACCGGCCCAAGCCGGTGCTTGCGGCTTGGCGTCGGTGGGCTGCCGATGCGCGATTCGAGCAGGACAACGAACTGCTCGATGCACTGGATGGGCAAGGCAGGGCGCCTGCGACGAACTCGGCCCAGGACGCGCACGGAGTCCAATTATGAGTTCCGCAGAGGAGTCGATCAGCGCTTCACATCGACTGAGCCGGGTGCGCTGATGATCTGGCGTTGGCTTTACGCACTGCTTTTGTGGCTGCTGCTGCCCGTCATGCTCGGGCGGTTGGTCTGGCGCGGGCTGCGAAATCGCGGTTATCTCGAAAGCTGGACCGAGCGCATTGGCTACTGGCCGCGGCCGTTGCGTTCGGCCGATGTCTGGATTCACGCGGTTTCGGTGGGCGAGGTCCAGGCGGTGCAGCCGCTGATCCGCGACCTGCTCGCGCGCACGCCGGAGGTCGAGGTGCTGGTCACGACGACGACCCCGACCGGTGCACGCCGGCTGCGTGAGCTGTTCCCGGCGCGGGTGCAGCATGCGTTTACGCCCTACGATCTCGGCTGGATCATGCGCCGGTTCTTGAACCGGGTGCGGCCGCGGCTGGTGCTGGTCGTCGAGACCGAGATCTGGCCAACGATGCTCGCGGCCTGCCAGGGCCGCTCGATCCCGGTCATGCTCGCGAACGCACGCTTGTCTGAGCGCTCCGCGCGCGGTTATGCACGGCTCGGTGGCTTCACTGCGGCGACCTTGCGCCGGTTTGCGGTGATCGCGGCACAGAGTCAGGCCGACGCCGATCGGTTCATTGGTCTCGGTGCGGATGCTGAGCGCGTGCGCATCACCGGGAGCATCAAGTTCGACCTGCAGTTGCCGGCCAGCCTCTGGGATCGGGCCGAGGTGCTGCGCCATGACTGGGGTGTCAACCGGCCGGTCTGGGTTGCAGCGAGCACGCACGAGGGCGAGGAGGAGGCGCTGATCGCGGTTCAACGTCGTTTGCAACGGCGCGTCGATGGGGTGCTGCTGGTCCTGGTGCCGCGGCATCCGGAGCGTTTTGAGCGGGTCGCCGCCTTGCTGCGACGCGAAGGCGTCGCGATGGTGCGCCGCAGTGATGAGCGCACCTGCGGCAACCACTGCTCGGTCTACTTGGTGGACAGCATGGGTGAGCTGACGCTGTTCCTTGCGGCGGCGGATGCCGCCTTTATCGGCGGCAGCCTGGTTCCGGTCGGCGGCCATAATCTGCTCGAGGCAGCCGCATTGGCGGTACCCATTGCAGTCGGCCCGCACTGCTTCAATTTCGCCGAGATCACGCGGCTCCTGGCGGCCGATGGCGGCGCGGTGCAGGTGACCGATGCCGATGCATTGGCCGGACTCCTCGAGCATTGGCTCGGCGATGCCGCCGAGCGAACGCGGGTGGGTGAACAGGCGTTCGGCTTCGTGCAGCGCAACCGCGGTGCGTTGGCGCGGTTGCTCGCATTGGTCGATCAACAGCTCGAGGCCGGGGAGCAAGGCGACGGGACGTCGCCGGCAGGTCCGTCCAGCGGCCGCGGGCTTGCGGGCCAGAGTCGGGCCGGTTGACCGCTTCGGGCCGGGCCTACTTGAAGAGCTTGGAGACCTCGCGGAACTGCGCGTGCTGGGAATCCCCCAGCCATTCGAATGCGACCGATTCGGTGTTGGTGACATGGATGCCTGAATGCCGCATCCGCTCCAGCGCGTTGTCCCGCTTGTCCGGATGGCGCGAGCAGATGGCATCGGCGGCAACGAACACCTGATAGCCCCAGCGCTGCAGCCCCGACGCCGTCTGCACGATGCAGATATGGGCCTCCATGCCGACTAGGACCACCTGCTTGCGTTTGGGCTCCTCGGTCAGCGCGCGCTCGAAGCCGGCGGCGGTGCAGCAGGAGAAGCAGGTCTTCTTGGTCGGCGCGGCGGTCTCCGGGAGCTGCTCGCGCACGGCGGGGATGGTCTCGCCGAGGCCCTGCGGGTACTGTTCGGTCGAGATGATCGGGATCTCAAGGATCTTTGCTGAGCTGATGAGCCGAGTGATGTTGGTAACTGTCCGTTCCAGCAGGTCATCGGGCATCGCGGCGGCCAGCCGCTCCTGTGCATCGATGATGAGCAGCTGCGCGAACGCACTCTGGCAGAGGGGCATCGGCGCCTGATGAATGCTCATGTCGCGATCCTCGTTTGTGGTGGGCGAGCACCGTTTCGGGGCTCAGTAGGTCGGCATCTCGGGGTCCACGTCGCTTGCCCAGGCCGCAATGCCGCCACGCAGGTTGATCACGCGTGCGAAGCCTTGTTGCTCGAGAAAGCGGGCGACCTGTTGTGAGCGGATGCCGTGGTGGCAGATGACGACTGTCGGGCGATTGGGCTGGAGCCGGCCGATCGTGGAAGGGACCTGACGCATCGGCAGGAGCTCACTGCCGTCAATGCGGCAGATGGCATGCTCCCAGGGTTCGCGGACATCGAGCAGCAATGGCGGTTGCTCGTCGATGGTGCCTTCCTCATCGAGCAGCTGTTTCAGGGCTTGCGGGGTGATCTGTTCCATCTTGCGTTTTGGGCTAGGCGGTTATCAGAACGCGAAGCGTTCCGGCAATGGTGCATTGCGAAGCATCGGAACACTGGTTTCGAACAGCCCTTGCTGGCGGAAATCGTTGCCGACTCGGGTAATCAGTTGCGCCTGCATCAGCGGTGCTTCGCCGACTACGATGAATAGTCGCCCGCCGTCGGTGAGCAATCGCTTGAGGGCGGCAATGGGCTCGCTGGTGGGTACGGAGCCGGTGACAGCAATCGCGTCGAATGGGCCGCCATCAATCGGGCCTGCAAACGCATCGGCCGTGCGCACCTCCACCTGCGAGAGCCCCATTGCGCCGACCCGGGTCCGTGCACCCTCGGCCAAGGCGGGATCGATCTCCAAGCTGACCACGAATTCGCCGAGGAGGGCGAGGCAAGCCGTGACATAACCGGTCCCGGTGCCGATCTCCAAAACCCTTTCGTCGGGCTGGATCGCCAGTGCCTGCAACAATCGCCCGACCAGCTTCGGGGCTAGCATCTGCGCCTGTTCGCCGAGTGGGATCTCGACATCCGCATGGGCCAGACCCTTATAGGCGTCTGGAACGAATGCCTCACGCGGCAGCTCGCGCATCACTGCCAGTACGCGTTCATCGAGGACGTCCCAAGGCCGCACCTGCTGCTCGATCATATTGAAACGTGCGCGTTCCATGGTGGACTGCATACGCTGATCTCCTACCCCAAAAACCACCGGCAAATGGTATGGATTTTGATTCGGGGTGGCAAGTTTGAAGGTTGAAGGTTGAAGGGCTAGGTCAGGACGAGGTTGTCGCGATGGATCAACTCCTCATCGTCGATGTACCCGAGGATACGGACGAAGGCCGAGCTGGGCTGACCCTTGATTCGGTCGGTGTCCTGCACGTCATAATTAACGAGCCCACGGGCGATCTCGCGGCCTTGCTCGTCGACGCAGGCGACCACCTCGCCGCGCTTGAATTCCCCGCGCACAGCCTTGACGCCGACCGCGAGCAGACTCCGGCCTTGCTCACGCAGCGCGCGTGCAGCGCCGGCATCCAATATCAGGCGGCCGCTCACGCGCAGATGTCCAGCCAGCCATTGCTTGCGCGCCGCCTGTGGTTCCTGGACGGGGCGTAGCAGGGTGCCGACCGCCTCGCCGCGGCCAATGCGCCCAAGGCTATCGGCGCTGCGCCCAGCCGCAATGATGGTCGCGCAGCCCGAGCGGGCGGCCAGTCGTGCCGCGCGGACCTTGGTGACCATGCCGCCGCTGCCCAGACCGTTATCGCTGCCGCCGGCGACCGCGTCGAGGCGGTTATCGTCGATTCGGGTTTCGGCGATCAGCTTGGCGTCGGGCTGCTTGCGGGGATCGGCGTCAAACAGGCCGTCCTGGTCGGTCAGCAGCACGAGCAGATCGGCCTCGATCAGGTTCGCGACCAGCGCGGCGAGGGTGTCGTTATCGCCGAAGCGCAGCTCGTCGGTCGCGACCGTGTCGTTCTCGTTCACGACCGGGATGACGCCGAGGGCGAGCAGTGTGCGCAGCGTACTGCGCGCGTTCAGGTAGCGCTCGCGACTGGCGAGGTCGTCGCGCGTCAACAGCACTTGGGCGGTATGCAGTTCGCGGCGCGCGAAGCAGGTCTCCCAGGCGCGGATCAGTCCCATCTGGCCGATCGCAGCGGCCGCCTGAAGCTCATGCAAGGCCCGTGGACGCCGGTGCCAGCCCATCCGAGCCATCCCTTGTGCAACCGCCCCGGACGAGACCAGCACGAGGTCGTGTCCGGCATGGCGCCATGCGGTGAGCTGGGCGACCCAGGGCTCGAGCACCTGCAGGTCGAGGCCGGCCCCGTCGCGGGTCAGCAGTGCGCTGCCGATCTTGACGACCCAGCGGCGAGTAAACGGGATGCGTTCGCGGTTAAACATACAGGCGAGACCGGCCGATGCGGCGCAGGATCAGGAGGGCTCAGTCGAGCGGGTGCCAATCGGTCGAGCAGTCTTCCGCCATGGCAAGGTCCTCATCGGGCTCCGATTGCCAAGGGTGACCAAGTGCTTGCAGGTGATGCTGGACGGCAGCGGCCAACGCCGCAGTGCCGGCACCCGTCGCCGCCGAAATGAGAAAGACCGGGCCGCGCCATTGCAATGCCGCAGTGAGCGCGTGCTGCCTCGTCTCGGCGTCGGCGGGGCTGAGCAGGTCGGACTTGTTCAAGACCAGCCAACGTTCCTTCGCGGCGAGGTCCTCACCGTGCGCCGCCAGCTCGGCGGCGATGGTCTTCGCCTGCTCAGTTGGTGATGGGCTGCCCTCAGGTGGGGCGATATCGATCAGGTGCAGCAGCAGCCGGGTGCGATTGAGATGCTTGAGAAAATGCGTCCCTAGACCGGCGCCTTCTGCTGCTCCGGCGATCAGCCCGGGGATGTCGGCCATGACGAAGCTCTGGCGCGCGCCGGTCCGAACCACGCCGAGGTTGGGATGGAGGGTCGTGAATGGGTAATCGGCAACGCGTGGGCGGGCGCTCGAGAGCTGGCGAATCAGGCTCGATTTTCCCGCGTTGGGTAGCCCGACCAGCCCGACATCGGCGAGCAGCAGCAGTTCGAGACGCAACCGCCTGCGCTCGCCGGCAGTGCCGGGCTTGGATTGGCGCGGCGTGCGGTTGGTGCTGGACTTATAGCGGGTATTGCCGAGGCCGTGAAAACCGCCTTGCGCAACCAGGAGGCGTTGCGCAGGCTGCAGTACCTCGCCGATCACCTCGTCGGTCTCGAGGTCGATTGCTCGGGTCCCGAGCGGGACGGGGATCAAGGCATCCTGGCCGGAGCGGCCGGTCCGGTTCTGCCCGCTTCCATCGTGGCCGCGCTCGGCGCGATGCCGCCGTGCATGGCGAAAATCGACCAACGTGTTCAGGCCCGGGTCGCCGACCAGGAACACACTGCCGCCGTCACCGCCATCCCCACCGTCGGGGCCGCCCTTCGGGATAAAGCGCTCACGCCGAAAGCTGACGCAGCCATTGCCGCCGTCACCGGCCTCGACGCGGATCTCGGCTTCATCAACGAATTTCACGCGGGCGCTCCCGATCCGATTCGAGGGCGATCCGTCGCCTCAAGGGATCGACGGGTCATGGGGTGTCCTACGCCACTCGGGCGGGGTCGGGCAGGAAGGGGGTAGAGGTCGAGTCGACCCTTCTGCTGTCCCGGGTTGGCGGAATCGTATCTGGCCGGCGCTGGCAGACTGGTCGGCCGGCGCTGGCAGCCTGGCCGGCCGGCACTGGCAGGCTGGCCGGTACTGGTTCCGGCCGCAGGCCGAGTCTGACCCAGTCTTCAGCCGGACGTCGCGGCGCTGCCGCCCGTCTCGCTTGGCTCGATGCTCACGAACTTGCGGTTGCGGGGCCCTTTGACCTCAAAGCGCACCACGCCGTCCTTGAGCGCGAACAAGGTGTGATCACGTCCGCAGCCGACATGTTCGCCGCAATGAAAACGCGTTCCGCGCTGGCGGACGATGATGTTGCCGGCGCGCACCGTTTGCCCGCCGAAAAGCTTGACGCCTAGCCGTTTAGATTCGGAATCGCGGCCGTTTCTCGAGCTGCCGCCTGCCTTCTTATGTGCCATTTGAATCTATCTCTCTCGTTGGGCGCATGCAGCCAAGGGATTCAGCTTGCGCCGATGCCGGTGATCTTGAGCTGGGTGAAGGGCTGGCGATGGCCCTGCCGCTTCAGGTGATGCTTGCGCCGCTTGAATTTGATGATATTCACCTTGGCGTGCTTGCCGTGATTCGTGACCTCGGCCGTGACCTTGGCCCCTTCGACATAAGGCCTGCCAAGCTGCACGGAGTCGCCATCGGCGAGCATCAGTACCCGGGGAATGTCCAAAGACGCCCCCTCGTCGACGTCGAGCTTCTCGACGGTCAAGAGGTCACCTTCAGCAACCCGGTATTGCTTACCGCCAGTTTCGATGATTGCGTACATGATTGTCGTTCGGGGTGCCTAATAGCCTAATAGTGAGATAACAACCGGTGCCAGCGTGCTCGGGTTGGCGGGGCCAACCGGACGGAGGCGCATCACGATCAGCGCGACCCTGCGGTTTTATCGCAACTGATAATGATGTATTCGACAGCGACGATGCGAGCTCAGGCCCACAGCACAACCCGGCGGGTCGATCATGCTGTCCCAGGGCTTGCAAAGCCCTAACGATTCGGAAGCACTAACAGCATGCCCTCTACGGTCTAGCCGACCAGCAATTTGTGCAGGCTAGCCGGGCATTTTGATAGGGCCTCTACCTAAGGCTTATCCTAACGCTACAGCCGAGACCCTTCGCTCTAGGGGTGGGTCACGCCGACAAAAGCGTCGTCGCACGTCATGACCTGTTGCAGGATAAGCCGGTCGTCTTGCAGTCAGCTCGGCTTGGACCATGCTTGGACGATATTCGCTCCTGAGCCCGCAGCGAACCGGGAGCGAACCGAGCAAAGACTGCTCCAGGTCTGCCTTCGAGAGCGACGGGCAACAGCGCTTAGGGCGCGCCTGCGCTCCTCGCAAGACCGTGCAGTATGCCTGATGGCGAGGCACTGGTCAAAGCCTTTGGACGGCTCATTGCTGCTGCGACGCTTGACACCGTTGAAGCTCGAACCTAGCATTCGCGGGCCTTATCAGCAGTAGACCCCACTACATGGATCTTTCTCAGATTCGGGCCCCGGTGGCCGATGACGTGAGGGCCGTTGACCGTCTCATCGTCGACCGGCTTCAGTCGAACGTGGCTCTCATCAACCAGATCGGCCATTACATCGTCAGTAGTGGCGGCAAGCGCCTGCGCCCGCTGCTCGTGCTGCTTGCGGCTCGCGCCTGTGGCTATCAAGGGGCGCGCCACCTCGATGCAGCCGCAATCGTCGAGTTCATCCATACGGCGACACTGCTGCACGACGACGTCGTCGACGGCTCGGAGCTGCGGCGGAACCGGGATACTGCCAACACGGTCTGGGGCAACGAGGCGAGCGTTCTGGTCGGCGATTTCCTCTATGCTCGCGCTTTCGAGATGATGGTCGATGTTGGCAACCTGCGCATCATGGAGGTCATGGCCGGCGCGACCGCGCGCATCGCCGAGGGCGAGGTCTTACAGCTGTTGAATGCCAACGATGCCGGGACCGATGAGGCGCGCTACATGGAGGTCATCCAACGCAAGACGGCCACGCTCTTTGAGGCCGGAACGCGACTTGGAGCGGTGCTCACGGAGACCTCTGATGAGGTCGAGACCGCGATGGCGAACTACGGACTGCATCTTGGCATCGCGTTTCAGTTGGTCGATGACGCGCTTGACTACGTCTCAGACGACGGCGTGATCGGAAAGAAGATCGGCGATGATCTTGACGAAGGGAAGCCCACACTTCCGGTGATTCGTGCGATGGAGGTCGGTAGTGAGGCCCAACGCAACTGCGTGCGCCGAGCCATTGAGGAAGGTGGGCGCAAGCACATCGACGATGTCGTCGAGGCTATTGTCGCAACGAAAGCAATCGACTATACTGTCGAGCTTGCTCGCTGGCATGCAGCCGCAGCGAAGCGGGCATTGGGAGCGGTTCCTGAAACACCGAGCCGCAACTCAATGGCTGCGACCGCCGACTTTGCGGTCGCGCGGACCTACTGATTTGGGATTCCCGGTCCCCGTGAGGGGTCGCTCGCAGAGCAAAATCAGATTTCGGGGTGTAGCTCAGCCTGGTAGAGCACTGCCTTCGGGAGGCAGGGGCCGGAGGTTCGAATCCTCTCACCCCGACCATTTAAATCAAGTGGTTGCGTCATTGTTGCAGCCCTAGTTTCTGGTCAGTATGCGTTTCAGTGTACGGTTTTTGTACCGCGCTCGCTGGCTTTTTGGGGTCGAGTATTGCGGTCGCTGAGACGAGATCGTCTTGGCGCAGGTGCGCTTAGACGGCCGCGGCGATGCTTATCTCGCGATGTCGTAGCAGCTCGGATTCGCACTCGATTCCAATCCGGCTTTCACTAGCCAATCTCCAAACGCCCTGAGAGACCCTACCAAAGCGGCCGCTTGACTCGCGCAAGCTTCTGATCCAAGTGGCCTCAGGGGCCATTCTGTTCGGGCTTCTTAGTTCTGCGAGTGAAGCGCCGCCCGCGTCTCCGGCTCGGCAGTCAACCCCCTCGACACAGGTCTTCAAGCGCGTCGATCTCGCTTGCGGCGAAGCCGGCCTCCAATCGTGCTTCGCGGTTCAGTGGGCATCGGATCTCGCCGTGTAGATGACGCTTGATCAGGTCGGTAAAGGTGCTACTCGGGTCGAGACCGCGGTCTTGGCAGAGATGCCTGTACCAGCGATTGCCGACGGCGACATGGCCGACCTCGTCGCGGAGGATGACGCCTAGCCGGTCGGCGGTCTCGTCGTCACCGACGGTGCGCAGCCGTTCGATCATGCCGGGTGTCACATCAAGGCCGCGGGCCTCGAGCACCCTTGGCACCAGTGCCATCCGTTCCAGCGCATCGCCGGCTGTGCGTCTCGCCATATCCCAGAGGCCGTCATGAGCAGGGAGGTCGCCGTAATCGTAGCCCAATGTCTGCAGGCGTTCGCGCAGCAGCGCGAAGTGCTCGGCTTCCTCGATCGCGACCTGTGTCCAATCTTGCCGGAAGGTATCGGGCATCTCGGTGAAGCGCTGGACGGCATCCCAAGCCAGGTTGATCGCGTTGAACTCGATATGGGCCACTGCGTGGATCAGCGACGCCCGGCCCTGCGCCGTGGTGAGCTTGCGCTTTGGCAGCGCCCTCGCCGGGACGAGCTGCGGGCGGCTTGGTCTTCCCGGGGTTTCGTGCGGTTGCCATGGGCCTGGCGTGCTGGCTGCTAACTCGCCCCGGCGCCAGCGCGCCGCGACCTCGCGTGTGCATTCGACCTTGCGTGCTGGGTCGGACTCAATGAGGCAGGTAGCGGCTGCCTGGACGAGACTGTCTGCGACGTGAAACATGGATAACGCGCTGTTGTAACCGGTTCTGTCGAACTCCATCCTGTTCAAACGCTGATCGACTGCCATTCGCAGCCGTCAAAGCGTGAATCTTCAACGCGGGTTGTCGTCGACTGCTCCGACTTCCGCTATGCTAGAAAGGTATTCCACCAAAAACTGAAGCACTGGCAGCGTCTTTGCGCCAAGAGGATGGTTCCCATGAAGTTGTGTAAGACGTGTTTTTCCTCGCCCTGGCCATTCGTCCTGATGACCGTGATCGCGTCGATGACCGGTTTCATCACCTGGCTCACGCTCGGACTGTCGCAGCCCGATCCGCAGCTGCGTATCGCCGTTGCGGTGATCGCCTTCGTTGCGGTCGAGGCCACACTGGTCCATTACGTCATCTCTTGCATGCGTCGGCATTGTCGACATCACTCTTCGCCCGCTCAACAGGATCGACATCTGAGCCAAGGGGCCTAGCAGCCTCCGGGCAAGCCGGTTCGAGCAGCCCGAGAGCTTGGTGCCGAGCGCCATCTCGCGGGCTGCTCGCGGTCTGAGACGATCAGGGCCGGCCTGATCAGACCAGTGATCAGGCTCATGATCAGGCCCGTGATCAGGTCGATCGGCTGACCTCTGCGACATGATTGCGCAGATACCTCGGCAGTGCGTCGGCCGCCCGCCTGGGCGGTGCGTTTGCGATCTCGAGCTGAGCCAACAGCAGCAGGTCCTGCGCCTCTGCCCTGATCGCTTCGCTGCGCTCGCTGATGCGCTCGCCTTGGCGCTCGTAGAGGGATGGATAGGCATTCCAACCGTCACCGACCGCACACCAATCCCGGTCCGGCAGGAGCGGAACGCGCTCCGGCGCGACGACGCACTCATCCTCGATCATTCGTAGATCTGGATGCTCAGGCTCGGCTTCGAAGTATGCCCAATAGACCTCGCCCATGCGGGCGTCGAGGGCACAGGCGAGATGGGACTGACCGGTCTGCCTACGGGCCGATTGGGCCGTTGCGGCGAGCGTCGAGACCCCTATCACGCCGGCGCCTGCCCCGAACGCGATACCTTGGGCCACGGCCGCGGCAATCCGTACGCCTGTGAATGAGCCCGGTCCGCGACCGTATACGACCGCATCGAGGTCGGCCAGACTCAGGTCCGCTTCCTGCAGGAGCCCATCGATCATGCCCAGGATGAGATCGGCATGGCGACGCGGCGCGTCCTCGAGACGCTGCTCGATCTGATCGCCGATCATTAACGCTGCCGAGCACCAGGGACCGGCGGTTTCGAGTGCGAGGAGTTTCATCGGCTTATCGAGGCTTGAGCTGAGCACCGGGCAGCAATGGGATCAGGCAGCGATCAGAGTGCGTTGTGGCAGGCTGGCTGAAAGCGCATCAAACCGCGTTGAGACTGTACCATGAGGCCATTCTTGCGACGCTCTTGGCCGTCCTTTGCTCTCCCAGCTCCAGAAACATCCGCTCCAGAAACGGTTCATGCTGTCACGCCTTGGCGATCTGACCCACCATCCCTGTGCGCTGAGCGCTGGGGTGGTGCGTCGTGCCTTGTTGCAAACCCTCAACGATGACTGATCGTCGCGCTGCTTATCAAGCGCTCGTCGCCGATGAGCGCCGGATGCTCCGCGCCCTGTCGGTGGTCTCGGAGCCTGTGACCCAGACAACCTGGGGCCTCCTGCTCAAAGAGCTGGGTTGGAAGGATCGTCGGGGCATCGAGCTGCAAGCTCGGCTCGGTAAACCGCTGCGCGATCGCCTCACGAATGCCGGGCTGATCGAGTATCGCCGCAACGCCCTGGTTTGCCATCCGGATCTGCTCGAACCGCTGACGCGGGAGACGATTGCGGACGGCAGCTTCGAGGCCATCGTCGCAGCCGCTGAGCAGGTCGTGCCGACGCCGATGCGCAATGCCTGGGATCGACCCAGCGATGAGCGTCGTTTCCGACTGCTGCGCATCGCGGTCTACTCGGGGCGTGAGGACGAGATCCTGAAGATGCTCTCGTTGCAGGGGCTGCCGTCACTGTCCCAGGTGCGCTACCGCCAGGTCGAGCCCTTCTCGCGCATCTGCACTCGCGCGGCCGACCCGGGCTGGCTCGAGACCCTGCCCGAGCGACTCAAGGTATTGGCGCTCGCGCCGATGCTGCGGGAAGCGGCCTTGGACCTGAATGCCAAGCCCAGCTCCTACCAACTGCTGGAACGGTTGCTCGCGCCTTTGGCGCCGGCTTGCCCTGACGCTGCCGATGCATTGGCCGAGCAGCGGCTGCAGCGCGGAAGGCTTGCGCAGGTCGCGCCGCTGCTGTTGGGGCGCGATGACCCGCAGGCGCTGATACTGACCGGTTGGCGCCAATTCGTCTTTGGTGACTACAAGGCTGCCCTCGATGCCTACGAGACGGCTCTGCAGCAACTGCGGCGGCGCGCGCGCAAGCGTCATGTCTACATCCCTGGCATACCGGGCGTGCTGCATCTGCTGGCCTTGCTGCAGCGCGGTAATCCCGAGGACTTCATACAGGTGCGACAGCTGATCGCCGTCTGTCTCCGCGCGAGTGTGACGGATCTGCTCGAGCCGGTGTACCGATTGCTCGACGAGCTTGCCGGCGTCCTCGTCGGCGAGCGCCGCGCCGATGAGAGCATCTGGCTGGCGCACAGTCTGGCCCCGCGGGGTCCGTTCCCGCTGCTGTTCCAGTGCCTGACGATGCACTGGGTTGGCAATCGGCCACCGGTGGATCGGTTGGCTGCACTCGCAAGGGCTGCTGAACAGGCTGCGCAGGCCGGCCTCGATTGGTATGCCTCGGAGGCGATAGCGTTGCTCGAACGCTTTGATGCCGCCCCGGCAGTGCGCGCGCGACCGTCGCCCGAGCCGCCACCGACCTCGATGGTTGATCTGCTGGAGCCGCGGCCGCAATGGGAGATCGCGCTCGAGGCGTTAAAAGGCCTGGCGGCTCAGCAGACGAATACAGCGCAATCGCCTGCTCGGCGCCAGGAGGCGGAGCTCCGTATGGCCTGGCTGTTGACCTGGAACGGTGAGATGGCGGTGCTCGAGCCGCGCGAGCAGAAACGGACCAAGCGTGGAAGCTGGACGCAGGGGCGGGCGGTTTCGCTGCAGCGGCTCGCCGAAGAGCCCGAACGCTTCCCTTATCTGACACCGAAGGACCGGGCGATCTGCGCTGCGATCGTCCCTCGGCAGGCCGGGTGGTCCGGGCGGGACGGCCGCACAGGCTACAGTCTAGACCCCGACCGCGCGCTGGCGGCGGCGATCGGGCATCCGTTCGTGTTTCAGTCCGATTCACCGGAGACACCAGTCGAACTGAAGCATGGCGAGCCGGCATTGACGGTGATGCGCCGAGAGCAGGACCTCCTCGTGACACTGGAGCCCTATCCCGCCGAGGATCGCTCGTTGCGGCCGGTGCAAGAGGGACCGCAACGCCTGCGCCTGTTTCAGTTCGATTCCGGTCATCAGGAGATCGCGCGCATCCTGGGTCCTGAGGGGCTGAACGTCCCCAAGTCGGGTGAGCAAGCAGTGTTGGACAGCCTGATCGCGTTGGCCCCCTTGCTCACGGTGCATTCCGATATCGGTGGCGGCAGTCAGGCGGATCTCGTCGAGGCCGATGCGCGCCCCCACTTGCACCTGTCCCCGGTGGGGGAAGGGTTGCGCATCGAGCTCTACATCCATCCGCTCGGAGAAGCCGGTCCGCAGCTGCGCCCCGGTTCCGGGCGCGTTGGATTGTTCGGCGAGTGTGAGGGTCGGCCGCAGCGCTGTGTGCGTGATCTCCAGGCCGAGCGGGCTGCCGCCGAGGCCGTGCGCGCTGCCTGTCCCGCGCTGGGCACGGCGGAGGAGATCGACCGGATCGAGGGCGGAGGCTTCGATGATGAGCAGGGATGGACTTGGGACCTGCTCGATCCTGCCGAGGCGCTCGCTGCCCTGGAGCAGTTGCATGCGCTCGGGGATCAGGTGCAGCTGGATTGGCCTCAGGGTCAGCGAAAGATACTGAGCGAGGAGCTCGGCTTGAGCCGGCTGCAGGTGAAGGTCCGGCAGAAGAACGATTGGTTCGATGTGGCCGGCGGCCTCAGGCTCGATGATGGGCGAGTGCTTGCGATGCGCGAGCTGATCGAACGCGCCGCGGAGGCCCAGGGGCGCTATGTCCGCCTTGGCGAGGGTGACTTTCTGGTCTTGAGCAACGCCTTGCGTCGGCGTCTGCAGGGGCTCTCGGCTCTGCTTGATGAAGGACGTTTCCATCCGTTGGCGGCGCCGGCGGTGCAGGAGCTGCTCGAGGACGTCCAGGTCGAGGCCAGTGATGCGTGGCAGGGGCTGCTGCGGCGCCTGCGGCAGATCGAGGCGTTCGAACCTCAGCTGCCTACGACACTGCAGGCGGAGCTCCGTGATTATCAGCGCGAGGGCTTTCGCTGGCTCGCGCGGCTTGCGCACTGGGGTGCAGGCGCCTGCTTGGCCGACGACATGGGGCTCGGCAAGACCCTGCAGGCGCTGGCCTTGATCCTGGCGCGCGCACCGGCGGGGCCAACCCTGGTCGTCGCGCCGACCTCGGTCTGCGGCAATTGGATCAGCGAGGCGCAACGCTTCGCGCCGACCTTGCGGCCGCTGCGCTTCGGCGACGGCGAGCGCGAGGCGATGCTGGATGCGGCCGGGCCGTTCGATCTGATCGTCTGCAGCTACGGGCTGCTGCAGAGCGAGCGCGAGCGGTTGAGCCGGATAAACTGGCAGACCATCGTTGCCGACGAAGCGCAGGCGTTCAAGAACGCGATGACCAAACGCTCGCAGGCGATGATGTCGCTCAAGGGCGGGTTTCGGATGATCACCACCGGTACCCCGATCGAGAATCATCTCGGTGAGCTTTGGAACCTGTTCCGTTTCATCAATCCCGGCCTGCTCGGCTCGCTGCAACGCTTCAACCAGCGGTTCGCGACGCCGATCGAGCAGGATAGAGACCAGCAGGCGCGCCACCGGCTGCGCCAACTCATCAAGCCCTTCATCCTGCGGCGGTTGAAGAGTGATGTGCTTGCCGAGCTGCCGCCGCGCACTGAGATCGACATCCGGCTCGAGCTGAGCGCGGGCGAGATGGCGCTCTACGAGGCGCTGCGGCGGGAGGCGGTCGAGCGGCTGGACAAGGAGGGCAGTCAGGCCGGGGCCGGGCACAAGCGGCTGCTGCTGCTCGCCGAGATCATGCGTCTGCGCCGCGCCTGCTGCCATCCCAGCCTCGCGCTGCCGGGCACGGACCTCCCTAGCGCCAAGCTCGATGCCTTTGCCGAGATCGTCGACGAGCTGCTCGACAATCGCCACAAGGCGCTCGTCTTCAGTCAGTTCGTCGACCACTTGAGTTTGATCCGCGCCCATCTCGACCGGCGTCAGATCCGCTATCAGTACCTCGACGGCTCAACGCCAGAGCCGCAGCGGCGGGCGGCCGTCGAGGCCTTCCAAGCTGGCGATGGCGAGCTGTTCCTGATCAGCCTGCGCGCTGGGGGCGCGGGGCTAAACCTGACCGCGGCCGATTACGTCATCCATATGGACCCTTGGTGGAATCCGGCGGTCGAGGACCAGGCCTCGGATCGGGCGCATCGTATTGGTCAGGAGCGGCCGGTCACCGTCTATCGGCTGGTGGCCAAGGACACCATCGAGGAGCGCATCCTGAAGCTGCACGCGAGCAAGCGGGACCTGGCCGATGGGCTGTTGAGTGGGGCTGATGATGGCGGCAAGTTGAGCTACGAGGAGATGCTCGCGTTGGTGCAGGCATCGCCAGCCGGCTGAGCGGCGAAGAAGGCGCGCAGGTCGTCAAGGGTATCGGTGCGCGCCATCGGCGGTAGGCTGTCGAGGAACACCCGCCCGTAGCCGCGCCGAGTCAGGCGCGGGTCACAGACCACCAGCACGCCGCGGTCATCCGGGTCGCGGATCAAGCGGCCTGCGCCCTGCTTGAGCGCGATCACCGCCTGCGGGAGCTGGAGATCGCGAAACGGGTTGCCGCCCTGGCGCCGCAGCGCCTCGACCCGCGCCTGCAGCACCGGATCAGCCGGGGAGCTGAACGGGAGCTTGTCGATGATCACGCAGGAGAGGGCCTCACCGCGCACGTCGACCCCCTCCCAGAAGCTTGCGGTGCCGAGCAGCACGGCGTTGCCGAGCGCGCGGAACCGCGCGATCAGCTCGGCCCGTGGTGCACTGCCCTGGACCAGCAGCGGATAGCCGATGCGCGGCTCGAGCCAGGCGGCCACGGCGCGCAGCGCACGGTGGCTGGTGAAGAGCAGGAAGGCGCGGCCCCGGCTGATCTCCAGTGCGGCAAGGGCGACCTCGGCGACGCGCCGGGTATAGCCAGGCTGCGAAGGCTCCGGCATCGGTGTCGGACAATACAGCAGCGCCTGGCGCTGGTAATCGAAGGGGCTGTTCCAGTGTGCCGTGGCGACCCCCTCACAGCCGATCCGTAGCGCGAAATGGTCAAAGGAGTCACCGACCGCGAGGGTGGCCGAGGTGAAGACCCAGGCTGCCTGATGCTGCTCACGCCGGGTGCAGAAGACCTCGGAGACCTCGAGCGGCGTTTGATGGAAGCGGAAGCCGCGTCCTTGGAGATCGAACCAGCGCACGCTTTCCGTCTCTGCGTCGGGCGCCGTTGCAATAAGGCTGTCGAGGCGAGCCTGAATCGACTTGACCCGTGCCACACCTTGCTCGAGTCCGCGTGAGCGCTCGGCGATCGGCTCCAGCGCGCGCTCGAGCCCTGCGAGCGCCTCGCTCACGTCGACGATCGCCGCCTGAACGGCAGTTGCCTGCTCGATCTCCTGCCACGCACCGCGCCTGTCGTCGCTGCCGAGGCTCTCACGGAGACGGAGACGCAGTTCGGCGACGGCCAGGCGCACGGCATCACAGGCATGCGGCAGCGCCGGCAGGTCGTCTGCATCGCGGCGGTATTGGACCTCGATATCGCGGGCGATCTCGACGAGTTGGCGTGCGCTGATCGAGCTGCCGAAGAAGCTCGCCGCGATCTCGGGGAGCTGATGCGCCTCGTCGACGATGAAGGCATCGGCACCCGGCAGCACCTCACCGAAGCCCTCGTCGCGCAGCGCGAGATCGGCACACAATAGATGATGGTTGACGACCACGACCTCGGCCGCCTGCGCGCGGCGGCGCGCCTCGAGCAGGTGGCAGCCGCTGAAGTCCGGGCAATTCTGGCCGAGGCAATTGTCGGCGGTCGATGTCACGACCGGCCAGACCGGGTCCTGCTCCGGGATTGCGAGCTCGGCGATGTCGCCCAGGCGCGTGGAATGACCCCAATCACGCACGGTCTGTAGGTGCCGGCGCGCCTCGGGCCGCTGTCGGTCGGGTTCGGCGAGCGCGAGATCGAGCCGGTAGCGGCACAGGTAGTTGGCGCGCCCCTTCAGCAGCGCGATCTGGATGGGGGCGCCCATGGCCTCTCTGATCAGCGGGATGTCGCGTTGGAACAGCTGATCCTGGAGGTTGCGCGTGCCGGTCGAGATGACGACCTTTCGGCGGCTCAGTAGGGCCGGCACCAGATAGGCGAAGGTCTTACCGGTGCCAGTGCCAGCCTCGCAGATGAGGGTGGCGCCGGATTCGAGCGCCGCGGCGATACGGGCCGCCATCGCCTGCTGCTGAGGGCGATAGTGGAAATGCGGCAGGCCCTGTGCGAGCGCGCCGTCGGGAGCGAGTGCATCGACGGCGGCCTGTTGCGCTGGGCTTGCTGCGGCACCGATTCTCGCTTCGGCCCCTGCTTCGGCCTCCGCTTCGGCCGCCATCGGCGCCTCCAGCAGCCCGTGCTCAGCCGCCGGCGGCCTTGCGCTCAGCCTCGACCGCCCCCTCGATGTCGCCTGCTTGACGTTTCGCAGTGGCGATGATCTCCCAGTTATTGCTCTTCAGCGCGGGCTGGTCACCGGTCAGCGCGTTCGAGCGCGTGGCCAGCTTGGCGGCGGAATCGCTCATCCCTTGCTCGAGGCGCACGCGTGCAAGCCGGTTCCACAGGTAGGCTTCCTGGGGTTGGATACGCAACGCGCGCTCCAGCGTCGCCGCGGCACCGCCGGAGTCGCCCGATTGGCGTTGCTGCTCGGCACGCTGAGCGAGTGCCGAGACCGCCGGCGGCATGTCGGTCGGGGCCAGCGCGGACTGTTGCGGGGCGGCGCTGGCGACCTCTGGCGCGGGCGGCGCCGCTGCTTCGGCGGTGGACTGAGGCGCGGTGGATGGGGTTGGGGAGGCCGAAGGCGCTGATGTCGAGCCCCTTGGCTCGCTGGCTGGTGCCGCTTGGTTATTGGCTTGTTGCGCGGGGCTGGATGTGCTGCGCGGGTCGTCCGGTTCTGGCGCTGCTTCTTGATCGGTCGCTGAGGCGCTCTGGGCCGTCTGGGGCTGCTCAGCGGCTATTTCGCCCGTTGGCGAATCGGACGAGGGCGAAGCGACAGTCGGTTCGGCCGAGCGTTCAGGAGATGCCTCGATCGACTCCGGTGGCGTATAGGCATAGACCCGCGTCGGCTCCGGTTCCGTTTCCCCCTGCGTCTGATCTATGACCGGGGCGGGGGGAGAGGCCGCCGGGGTCTGATTATCGACGACCGGCGCCGGAGGGCCCTGGCGTTCCATCGGCGCGCAGGCTGACAACAGCAATAGAGGGAGCGCGAGCAGGATCAGGTGCTTGGACATCGTCAGTTTCCGTAGAAATCACTCATGAAGGGACTCACGTTGCGTGGCTCATCGCGTTCTCGTCGTGGCGGTGCCGGGTCGCTCGGTTCCGATGTCTGGCCTTGCGCGAGCTTGGGCTCCTGCTCAGCTGGGGCGGCCTTGTCCGGTCCGCCTTGGCTGCCGCAGTTGCTCACGCCAGCATGTCCGCGACTGAAGGGGATCTCGCTGCTGCCGCAGGCGCTCGCGAGCTCGATGGAGTCGGGCGCCGCATCGCGGAGCGATTGATTGTCGATCGAGGCCATGATGTCGCCCCAGACCCGCAACGCACCGCTCGAGCCGGTCAGCCCCATCGGCTTGTTGTCGTCGCGGCCGACCCAGACCACGACGACCCGGTCGCTGCTGAAACCAGCGAACCAGCTGTCACGCATGTCGTTGGTGGTGCCGGTCTTGCCTGCGACCTGCAGGTCCTCGGGCAGCTTCTGGTTCAGCCAGGTCGCAGTCCCTTGCTCGACAACCTTGCGCATCGCCCACTGCGTTAGGTAGGCCGCGTCGCTGCTGACGACAGGCTCCACCGCCAGTGGATAGCGGTTCAGCGGCTTGCCGGCGGCATCGAGCACCTCCCGGATCGCGCGCAGCGGCGCACGAAAGCCGCCGGCGGCGATGGTCTGGTAGACCTGGGCGAGCTCGATCGGCGGCAGCGAGACCGAGCCGAGCAGCATCGCCGGTACGCGTTTGACCGGACGGACGACGCCGAGCCGCCCCAGCATGTCTGCAACGTGATCGACTCCGACCTGGAGGCCGAGATTGATCGTCGCAAGGTTGTAGGACTTGGCCAGCGCGCGGTAGAGCGGCACTGTGCCATGGGTGCGCCGATCGTAGTTCTTGGGCTGCCAGAGCTGGCCGCCGATGCGCAGGCTGATCGGGCGATCGGCGATCGGTGTCAGCAGCGAGAAACGCTCTGGTTGCGATAAGGCCGTCAGATAGACCACCGGCTTGATCGCCGAGCCGACCGATCGCACTGCGTCCAGGGCGCGATTGAAGCCGGCATAGTCGGTGTCGCGGCCGCCGACCAGGGCCAAGACCTCGCCTTGGGAGACCGAGGTGACCACCGCCGCGGTCTCCAGGGTGCCCCGCTTGTATCCGCGCTGGGCATCGAGCTTGGGCAGACGCGTCTGCACGGCGGTTTCGGTCTGGGTCTGGATGAGCGGGTCCAGGGTCGTGAAGATGCGCAGGCCTTCCGAGCGCAGGTCCTCCTCGCGGTAGTCGCGTTGGAGCTGCCGCCGCACCAATTGGATGAATGAGGGGTAGTCGCCAGCCGGCTTGGCGCCGCCGTCCTTGATACCGAGCGGCGCGGACTTGGCCTGCTCGGCCTCGGCGGCGGAGATCACCTGATGGTGGGCCATCAGGTCGATGACCAGATTGCGGCGCTCCGTGGCCTTATCGGGGTGCCGACGCGGGTTATATTCACCTGGGCCTTTCAGGATCGCGACGAGGAGCGCGACCTGCGGAGTCGAGAGCTCGTCGAGATCGCGATCGAAATAGAAGCGGCTTGCCAGACCAAAGCCGTGGATCGCACGGCTTCCGTCCTGGCCGAGGTAGACCTCGTTGGCGTACGCAGTCAGGATCTCGTCTTTCGAGTACCGGTGGTCGAGCAGCACGGCCATATAGGCCTCCTTGGCCTTGCGCTCGAGCGTGCGCTCCTGGGTCAGATAGAAGTTCTTGACCAGCTGCTGGGTCAGGGTGCTGGCGCCCTGCACCGTGCGGCCGGCCATCAGGTTCTCGAAGGCGGCACGCAGGATGGCTCTGGGGTCGACGCCGAGATGCTGATAGAAGCTCCGATCCTCGACGGCGAGCAGCGTCTTGACCAGGAGTGGCGGCAGCTGCTGCCGGCGCAGCAGCACCCGATCCTCGTTATGCGTCGGATAGATACTGGCGATCAAGGCCGGGTCCAGCCGGACCAACGCGAGGTCACGGCCATTGCCTCCCGAGCGCATATCGGTGATCACACCGTCTGCGATCTGCACCGAGATCAGGCGTTCCGATTCGGCGCCGTCCCAATAGCGAAAGGGGCGCGTGCGGATGAGGACGCGGTCGCCATCGGTATTGAAGCTACCGGCGCGCCCGAGGTCTGCCGTCTCGCGGTACTTGAGGCGCTGGAGCTCGCCGACAAGCGCATCCTGGGTCATTGGCCGCCCGACATAGAGCTCCAGCGGACGCGCGTACACCCGTGCTGGCAGTGCCCAGCGCTTGCCCTCGAACTTACTGCGCACGACCTTGTCCAGGTGCACGCCATAGAGCCCGAGCCCGAGTCCGGCGGTGAGCACCAGCAGGAAGACTGTACTGAATAGGGCGGCCCAGATTCCGAGGCCGCGTCGCCGACGCGAAGGTGTCGATCGTTTGGGCGTCGGAGGGGTGATCTTGGCTTGGGCCACTGGGTCGGTTACCGGATAGGCGTCGTGCGTTGAGTTTGGTTAGGCAGTGTCAGCCGCAGGCCTTCAACGGGCTGTCGGGAGCGCCGGCTTGAATGCCGAGCTCGGACGCCGAACTGGAACGCCGAGGCATGAGCAGCGAAGGGTCCCAGCAGCGGCAATGTCGAGTCCGAGCGGCGTCTGCGGAAGGGCGTTCGCAGCGGTTGGTTCCGCGCCGACCCGCTATCATCCCATCGCCCGTTGCGGCTCACAAGCCGCGCGGCCTTTCGCTCGTCCCCGGCGAGTCTGGTCCCGATCGATTGTAGAGGCCCCTCCTTCGCTCGAACCCTGTGGGCTCCGACAGGCATGCAGCATGCGGGGTTCACTGCTTGATGCCGACGCCGCGCCGCAGCAGGCTCAGGCTGTAGTAGCCGAGCGCCAGGATGAAGGCGATCGTGATCAGGAAGGCGATACCGAGCGGGATATCGGTCACGCCGAGCAGCCCATAGCGGAAGGCGTTGATCATGTACAGGATCGGGTTCACGAGCGACAGGGTCTGCCAGGGCTGCGGCAGCAGGTCGATCGAGTAGAACACCCCGCCGAGATAGGTCAAGGGCGCGAGCACGAAGGTGGGGACGATCGAGATGTCGTCGAAGCTGTTGGCATAGACGGCATTGATGAAGCCGCCGAGCGCGAACAGCACCGCGGTCAGCAGCAGGATCAGGAGCGTGACGCTGAGGTCGTGCAATCGAAATTCGGTGAAGAACGCGGCGACGATGATCACGACGATCCCGACCGTGACGCCGCGGGCGACGCCGCCGGCGACATAGCCGGCGAGGATGACCCAGTTCGGGACCGGCGAGACCAGCAGCTCCTCGATATAGCGTGAGAACTTGCTGCTGTAGAAGGAGGAGACGACGTTGCTGTAGGCATTGATGATGACCGCCATCAGTACCAGGCCGGGGACGATGAAATCGATGTAGGCAAGCCCTCCCATCGGCCCGATGCGGTCACCGATCAGCCGCCCGAAGATCACGAAATAGAGCGTCGTCGTGATCGCCGAGGGCAGGATGGTCTGGACCCAGATACGGCTGAAGCGGGTCACCTCCTTGTTGACCAGGGTCGCGAAGGCAATCCCATAGCGCCGCCAGCGGTTGGCCGCGCCGAGCGTCGCTTGCTGTTTTGCGGGTTGGCTCATGCTGCAGCCTCGCGCCTTGCCTCGACGCGGTCGAGGAACAGCTTCTCGAGCCGGTTCTGCTTATTGCGCAGGCTGGTCACTTCAATGCCGTGGCGGGACAACGCCTCGAACAGGCCGTTGATCGTCTGCTCGCGGCTGACCTGGACCTCGAGCGTGCTGGCGTCGATCGGCTCGAGCACGAAGCCGGGAAGCGGGGGCAGCGCCTCGGCCGGCGCCTTCAGGTTCAACACGAAGGTCTCGGTATGCAGCTCGCCGAGCAGGGTCGCGATGTCCGAGCGCGCCTGAATGCGGCCCTGGTCGATGATCGCGAGATGCCGGCACAGGCTCTCCGCCTCCTCGAGATAGTGGGTGGTCAGGATGATGGTGGTGCCCTCGGCATTGATCTCGCGCATGAAGCCCCACATCGCGTGGCGGATCTCGATATCGACCCCCGCGGTGGGCTCGTCCAGGATCACCAGCCGCGGGCGATGGATCAGCGCGCGGGCGATCATCAGCCGGCGTTTCATGCCGCCGGAGAGCAGCCGCATCTCAGTATGGCGCCGCTCCCAGAGGTCGAGCTTGCGCAGCAGCAGCTCGGCGCGGCTGCGTGCTTCTTGGCGTGGCACGCCGAAATAGCCGGCCTGATTGAGCACGACCTCGATCACGGGCAGGAACAGGTTGAAGTTGAACTCTTGCGGGACGACGCCGATGCTCGCGCGCGCCGCCTCGGGTTCATCGTCGAGGTCATGGCCGAAGATCTGTACGCGGCCGCTGCTCTTGCGCACCAGCGAGGTGACGATCCCGATCAGCGTCGATTTGCCGGCCCCGTTCGGCCCCAGCAACGCGAAGAAATCGCCGGCCTCGACCTCCAGATCGACGCCGGTCAAGGCAGTGAATCCATTCGCGTAGGTCTTGCTGAGAGTCTGGACGCTGAGTGCGGACATCCGGTGGGCGGGCTGGCATGCTGCGAGCAAAGCCCGCTACGCTAGCCCGTCCTTGCGGACCTTTGCAACCGCACGATTCAGGATTCGGTCCGTACGTCCAACAGTCGCCGGTCGCGTGCGGCGATCAGATAGCAGGCGATGAGCCCGCCATAGAACAGGGGTGCCGTGACCGGGATCGCATTCAGGCTCCACATCCAGCCTAGGGCAGCGGCGGAGACGGCGAGCGTGCCCGCGTAGCCGGCCAGCCGGGCCGCGCTGACGGGGCGGCCCAGGCGCCAGACGACCAGCGCGAGCGCGGCGGCCAGGATCAGGCCCTTGATCGCGACCATTGTCCGCACCAAGCCGGCCAGGGCGGCGTCTTGCTGCAGTCGTTCCGGGGCAGGTCCGGCGAGCGTCAGCATCAGCAGGGTGCCGAGCCCGAGGCCGGCGATGACCGCAACGCTCGCGACCATTCGGGCGATGAGTCCAGTCTCGAGCGCTGCATGAGGCCGAGGTTGACTCTGATCAGGCGCCTGCTGGGGTGCGACTGCGAAGGTATCGGGCAGGTGGCGGGCCATGATAGAAACCTCTCGCTGGGGGACGGGTGGAGGAGGAGGGTGCCTAAACGGTTGAACTCGGCCGATTGAGCTCGGCCGGTTGAACTCGGCCGGTTGAACTCGGCCCGCAGAACTCGGGGGATGGGGGCGATCCCCCCTCGATCATGACATTTGTCTGGGCCGGATGCGATATGTTCCGATGCGAGATGTCCCGACCAGCGAGGGATGTTGAGTATTGCTGCGGCGTGGCGGTGCGTTGTGAGTGCTTCTCGGCGAACAACTCGAAGACGTTGCCCCACGCCGGCCTCGACGTTTGATCGTTCCGCGAGCACTCATCTAGACCGCGGATGCCCTTATTGTCAGCGTCCGAGGACATCTTGAAGTCCAGATCATACAAGTCGGGGCAATCGCTGGCGATCAGCTCGATCTGTTCAAAGGCCCTAACAGGATGACGCCTGTGGACTGCGGAATCAGGAGCTTGCGCAAGTCAAGCGGCCGTTTTGACAGGGCCTCTTAGTCGATTTGCGAACGGCCGCTGATCAGGAGTGAGAAGAGGTAGACCGAATCGATGCAGCGCTATCGGGACCATCGTGACGCCGTCGACGACTTGCTGCGCCGTTTTGCACCGCTGGAGCCGGTGCGGGTGCCGGCTGGCGAGCCGATCCCGGGCTCGTATTGGGGCGGGCCGGAGGCGGGACTGCTTGGCGCGCGCATCTTTCTGCGCGATGACACGCCGGTGCATTCGGCATTGCACGAGGCGGGGCATTTCGTCTGCATGGATGCCGGGCGTCGGCTAGCCTTGGATACCGATGCCGGTGGCGAGGTCGCCGAGGAGGACGCGGTCTGCTATCTGCAGGTCCTGATGGCCGATCAGCTCGGCGGAATCAGCCGTGACCAGCTGTTCGCGGATATGGACGCCTGGGGTTATAGTTTTCGGCTTGGCAATGCGCAGGCCTGGTTCGAGCGGGATGCAGAAGAGGCCCGGGACTGGCTGCGACGATATGGGTTGATCGATCGCTTCGGCGCATTGACCTGGCGTTTACGCGCCTAATGGCGGGGCCGGGCGGGCCCGTCGGATGGGCGGGTATGTCGGACATCCTGGCCGCGAAGGCGCAGCTGGTTGCGGGATACGGATCGCCGGGATTCGGGCCAGCGGTGACTGGGGATTCATGCTTCGGTTGGCGCGCCACCCTGATCGTTCTGAGCGACCCTGCCCGATTGCCGGGCGTAACGCGTTGCAACGTTTCAATGCCTGCGTGGACACAATGTGACCAGGACCGCGGACTCATTCTGCTCAGGACTGAGGTCAGCTTAACAGGGGGAAAACCAGATTGAGAGGCGTGGTGGTGCCGGACAGATCGTCGAAGAGGTCGACGCGGCCGAGCGTAGCGACGTGCAGGTGGTTACCGTGAATCACGAGGAATGCATCGTCCGGGGTGGCGCCTTGCCATGAACGTTAGGCCGGTGCGCGTCAAGCTGAGCACCCTCGGCTGCCGCCTGAACGAGGCCGAGCTCGCGGGCTGGTCGCGCGAGCTTGAGGCGCGCGGCTGCCAGATCATCGAAGCCGAGGATGCGGCCGACCTGGTCGTGCTGAACACCTGTGCGGTGACCGCCGAGGCCATGCGCAAGTCGCGCAAGCAGTTGCGGCGGCTGCAGCGGGAGCACCCGCGTGCTCAAGTGGTCGTCAGCGGTTGCGCGGTGTCGTTCGGAGCGGACGATCAGCTCGGCGAACACGGCATCGATCTGACCGTCCACAATCGCGACAAGGATCGGCTGGTCGCGCTGGCACGCGAGGCCTTGGCGCTGCCATGGATGCCGGAGGGTGCCACCGAGCCGGGCGCGGCGGCCCTGTTCGCACGCGGTCGGCAGCGGGCCTTCGTCAAGGTCCAGGACGGCTGCCGCTACCAGTGCACCTTCTGCATCACGACCCGGGCGCGCGGCGAAGAACGCAGCCGGCCGATCGCCGAGGTCTGCCGCGAGGTTCAGCGTCTGGTCGCCGATGGGATTCAGGAGGTGGTGCTGACCGGTGTGCACGCCGCCGGCTATGGCCGCGATAGCGGTTCCAGTCTGGATGAACTGCTCGCCGCGGTGCTCGCCGAGACCGATGTGGCGCGCCTGCGGCTCGGCTCGGTCGAGCCCTGGGACCTCTCGGATCGCTTTTGGCAGCTGTTCGAGCAGCCGCGCCTGATGCCGCATCTGCATCTGCCCTTGCAGAGCGGTGCCGACAGCGTGCTCAAGCGCATGGCACGGCGCTGTAAGACACGCGATTTCGCCCGGCTGGTCGAGACGGCGCGCAGCGCGGTGCCGGGATTCAATATCACCACCGACATCATCGTCGGCTTCCCTGGCGAGACCGAGCACGAGTGGGCGCAAACGCGCGATTTCGTCGCTCAGATGGGCTTCGGTGATCTGCACATCTTCAGCTATTCGCCGCGTCGCGGGACGCTGGCCGCGACCATGCCGGATCAGGTGCCGACCGCGGTGAAGCGTGAGCGCAGCCGAGCGCTGCATGGGCTTGCGCGCCGTCTCAAGCGCGAGCATCTCGCGCAGCAGGTCGGCCGCATCCAGCCGGTGCTGATCGAGGGGTTCGAGACCGCCGGAGACGGTTTGACGCAGGTCGGCTACACGCCGAGCTATCTGCTGGTGCGGGTGCCGACCGGCGGCGCCGACCTCAGCAACCGCATCCTGCCGGTGCGGATCGAGCGGGTGATCGATGAGGCCGAGCACGGGCCGCCCGAGGGCAACGCGCGCCCGCCGGGCCTGTTGCTCGGCGGGATGTCGGACATCGGCACCGAGTGAGCGAAGGCGCGACAAGCCCTGCCGTTTAGAGCGGGGAAGTATCAGGTTGACCGGCGGGATGCTGACGCGCGCCCCAACCGATTGATCGCACGTCGGACGCGAGGCCGGCTAAATGCCGGCCATCGTGGCCGACGCGCTCAGCGAGCGCTGGCCATACTGGAAGGCTGCTACGCTGGAGGTCGGAACCGCCTGCGCGCGGCGGTCCCAGGCTCTGGTCCTACGCGTGGTTCCCGCTGGGGGCGATCGGGTTTCCCCGCGCGGGCACGCCAAGGCCAAGGCGGCTCAGTCCGATTTGAACCCGACCTCGCGGTGGCTGCCGTCGCAGAACGGCTTGTTCTTCGAGGCGCCGCAGCGGCACAGCGCGGTCTTGGCGCCCTGCCAGGCGAGGCGGCCGCTGGCGGCGCGCAGGGCCAGGTTGCCTTCCACCTTGAGCGGGCCGTCCGGCATCGGCCGGATCTTGAGCGGCCCGCCGGTGGCCTCGAGACCGGGACCGGTCTGCCCGACTGCGCCATAGTCTTGGAAGCCGGCCTCGATGTGGCTGTTGTCGCAGAATGGTTTGTTCTTCGAGGCGCCGCAGCGGCAGAGCGCGGCGCGGTAACGCAGGCCCGGCATGTCCTCCGGCGCGCCCTCGATCTCGAGCTCGCCGGTCACATAGAGCGGGCCGTTGTAGACCACCTGGGCGCTGTTCTCGGCAGCGGGCTGCTCCGGGGTGCCGGTCTTGTCGGTGTAGCTGAGCGCACCGCTGGGGCAGCGCTCGCAGACCGCACGGACCTCGGCCTTGCTGACCTCGTTCGGCACGCACCAGGGGTCACGGCCGACCTCGAACAACGGATTGTCGGCATCGACGCATTCGCCAATGTGGATGCATAGGCGCTTGTCCCAGCGCACATCGATCTCGTCACCAGGGTAATCATAGAGGCTCTTGTCGGTCATGGTGCTCTCCTGAGCTGGCGCGGCCAGGGCCGCATGGCTGGCTTGGATGCTATCGGAGGAAGAACATGGGGCCGATGTGCGTCGTCGACGACCATCGGCGTCATGGCCGGTTGGCGTCGGTCGCGGGTCGGCCTCAGTCGATATCGATCCAGACCGGACAGTGATCCGATGGCCGCTCGAGCGCGCGGATGGCGTAGTCGATACCGGCGTCGCGCAGCCGCTCGCGCACCGGCGCCGAGACCAGGATCAGATCGATCCGCAGCCCGCGCTTGGGCTCGCGCTCGAAGCCGCGCGAGCGGTAATCGAACCAGCTGAACGCGTCTGCGCTGTGTGGATGGATGCAGCGGTAGGCATCGACGAGGCCCCAACCGAGCAGCGCCTGCAGCCACTCGCGCTCTTCCGGCAGGAAGCTGCACTTGCCGGTGCGCAGCCAGCGCTTGGCGTTGTCGGCGCCGATGCCAACGTCGGCGTCGTGCGGGGCGACGTTCATATCGCCCATCACGACGATCGGCTGAGTCGGGCTGAACTGGGTCTCGAGATAGTGCTTGAGATCAGCGTAGAACCGCTGCTTGCCCGGGAACTTGGTCGGGTGGCTGCGGCTCTCGCCCTGCGGGAAATAGCCGTTGATCACCGCCAGCTCGCTGCCATCATCGAGCGCAAAGTAACCGGTGATCGCGCGGCGCTGGGCCTCTTCGCCATCGTCCGGAAACCCCTTGACGACACGGTTCGCGGGCTGGCGGCTGAGCAGTGCGACGCCATAGTGGCCTTTCTGACCGTGGTAGACCGCCTGCCAGCCCAACTCGGTGATGGCCTCTTCAGGGAACGCCTCGTCGGCGACCTTCGATTCCTGAATGCCGATCACCTCGGGGTCGTGGCGGGCCTTCAATGCCTCGAGCTGATGCGGGCGGCTGCGTATGCCGTTGACGTTGAACGAGACCAAGCGGGTCATCGGCGCTCCAAGGGGGTTGCTCGTTTTGGTGATGACAGCATCGCTGCCGTGAAGGACCTATTGTTCCGCCAGCACTAATCCAGACGGCAGATGCCCTTGTTATCAGTATCCGGAGGCATCTTGATGTCCGGATCACACAAGTCAGGACAATATTTGGCCGCTCAGTGTCTGTCCAGAAGCTCCTTCCGGGTTTCGGAGCCGACCGGCCGCGGCAGCTTTGGAAAGCAAATGATGGAGAATACGAGAGGCCCTATCAAAGTGCTCGCCTAGCCTGCACAAGCGGCGGAGTTTTCAGGCCGTAGAGTGCATTCTGTTAGGGCTTCTCAGAAGCGGGCTGGCTACCGGTGATCTCGTAGGTCTCCTTCGCGCCCATCTCGCGGCCATGCTCGTAGGCCTTGCCCCAGGGCAGATGAGATTGATCACGGGCGGCATCGTAGCAGTCGGACTCGACAGCGGCATCGACCTGACTGCCATACCCGATCTGACGCAGGGCGTCGGCCATCCCGTTCGCATAGCCGCGGTTGTACCAGAGCTGCGGGTCGTCCTGACGCTCGAGATAGCCTTCGGAGTCCTCGGTGAGCTCCTTGAGGAGTGCGAGCAGTCGCTCGATCAGCGGGTCAGCAGAAGACATAGGTGCCAGATGGTTGCGGCCGGTGTGCGGTCTCGATCTTGGCTCGTCGAGATGGAGCGGTTGACCCTGCTCAGTTGCCCTCAGCGCGATGCTTCAGGGCATTGATCAACAGATGGCGGTTGCGATAGCGGACGTCCTCGGCCGTGATCACATAGACCACCTGCTCGGCGATGTTTCCGGCATGGTTCCCGATGCGCTCCATCGCGTGGGCGATCGTCAGCAGTGCCGCGAGCGATATGCCATCGAAGGGCGCATTGGACGCCACCAAGCCGTCGCTCAGGTCCTGGCGATCCGAGCTGAGCTGTGGCTCCGATTCGAAGACGGTGATCGCGCGGCCGAGGTCGGCATCGACCAGACCGCTGATGGCCTGTTCGAGGCGTTCGACGACCAGGGCCTCGAGGGCGCGCAGCGGTTTCCCGAGCACTGTCGGGACTGCCGCAGCATCCCCTTCGTCGATCAGCTTGAGGGTATTGTTGGCAATGCGGGCGGCCTTGTCCCCCGCGCGCTCGAGCTCGCCGACAACGCGGCTGATCGCGAGCACAAGCCTCAGATCGACCGCTGTTGGCTGGCGTTTGGCGATGACCCGAAAGACTTCCTCATCGGCGGCACTGCTCAGGGCATCGATATCGGGCTCGCGGTCGATCACTTGACGTGCGCGGGCGGTATCCTGATCCAGCAGCGCCGTCAGCGCATCCTGAGTCTGACGAATGACCGCGTCGCCCATCTTGACGACGAGGCTGCGCAGCTCGGTCAGCTCGCGGTCGAAGGCGCTGACGATGTGGTTGTGGTCGTTCTGATAAGACATGAGGCAGCGTTTAGGATCGCGTCTTTGCCGCGGATCTTCGCATAGATCGGACTGCGCTGGCGCAATTTGCGCTTTCTTGTAATCCCGCCGGAGGGGCGGCCGACGCAGCGCCAAGCCCGACGACTTCGCGCGGTCCAGTGGTGACCATGAATCACGCGAGATTCATCGTCCGGGGTGGCACCGTGCCATGGGCGTTAGTCCGGCTAGTGGCTAATCCGGGTAGAGGTCGGCGGACCACCCGCGCGCCCGTGCGGTCGCGATCGCGGCATCATAGATCCGCCGATGCCGCGCGCGCAGCTCGTCTGGCAACTGCGAGACCAGATGACCGTACGGATGCCAGGCCTTGCTGACCTGATCGTAGAGGGCATCGATTCGGGCAATCGACCAGCCCGCGCAGGTCTCGTCCTCCGGGATGAGACCGAAGACTTGAGCGTCGCGGATGATGGTTCCGGTCGGCGTCATACCGCCGTAGCTGTCATCGTCGAGTCCGACATAGGTCTTGTTTCTGTTCATGTTACGGTAGCCTTGGGCCGCGTCGCGCGGCGATGTTTGGGGGCCGCTAATGGAACCTTGCCCGGTCAGCTGTTCCTCCGCCACCAAGAAACCAGCTGTTCTCCCTCGTCAATCCTTCCCGAGGTGACGCTTTTGAAAATCGGTTCGCACCCGATCGCCGTGGAGCCCTTGATCGGTGAACGCTGAAGATACCATTGTCGACCTGATCCGCCACGGAGAGCCGCGAGGCGGCCGGATGATCCGGGGGCAGGGGGTCGACCATCCGCTCAGTTCAGCGGGCTGGCGGCAGATGTGGACGGCCGTTG
Source organism: Halochromatium glycolicum (assembly GCF_016584085.1). GTDB lineage: Bacteria > Pseudomonadota > Gammaproteobacteria > Chromatiales > Chromatiaceae > Lamprobacter > Lamprobacter glycolicus. Next base: position 91,324 of record NZ_NRSJ01000002.1, read on the forward strand.
GTCCTGATCCGTACCGGGATCAGATTCCGTACTGGGATCAGATCATTAGCTCACCGATGATGCGCTGTCGCGAGTTCGCGGTCAGGCTCTCGGCCCAGCAAGGGTTACCGATGGCGGTCGAACCCGAGCTCCGCGAGATCGCGATGGGTGCTTGGGAGGGACGACGGCCGACGGACCTCGCGCACGAAGAGCCTGACGCATTTGCTGCGTTTCGTCGTGATCCCGTCGCCAACCGGCCGCCGGACGGGGAGCGTCTGGAAGCGTTTCAGCAGCGGATCGGCCAGGCCTATGATCGCCAGGTCGCCGCCTATCCCGGGCTACGCCTGCTCATCGTCTGTCACGCCGGTGTCAGCCGAGCTGTGATCGGCCATGTGCTGGACGCCGATCCTCAGTGCTGGTACCGCATTCGTATCGACTACGCCGGGCTGACGCGCGTCCGACACGATGGATTCGGCGCCAGCCTCGAGTTCGTCAATGCCCGATGGGCGCGACGGTAGCTAGAAGCCCCACCGTTCATCGCAAGGTGCCATCCCAGACGATGAATCTCGCGTGATTCAGGGTAACAGAATGGCACCTCTTACTGTAACAGAATGGCTCTTCATGATAGCGAAATCAAGGGCTTGCGCAAGTCAAACGGCGGCTTGATAGAGGGCTCTTCGAGCAGTTCGGGGTATTCTCATGCACGCTGCGTTGTACAAGAACCCTCAGGAGCAGGCCGTTGTATAAACGGCCTGGGTGCGGTTTGGCTGTCTAGAACGGTGCGTTGGCGGTTGGTCTCGGCAGAGGCACGTGATAGACTGAACGGTCTATTCAGCGCGGGACGCCAGCCAAAGGGTCCCAACTGGAGAGGTGCCGGAGCGGCCGAACGGGCCTGACTCGAAATCAGGTGTACCCTTGCGGGTACCGTGGGTTCGAATCCCACCCTCTCCGCCATTCGTGCTGGAAGCGCGCCAAGCGCCTACCCACAAACCGCTTGCCGGTGCGGGGTGACCGGTCGTAGCAGCTTCGGCGTAAACCAGACGATTCCGAAGGCAGCCGCTCAGGTTCCTTGAAGCGGGCCTTGATCCGCTCAGCCATCGACCGCGGCGGTGTGCTGCGCAGTCCAGGCATAGAGCGTTCGCCTGCCGTAGAGCCGAAATCCGGCTTGCTCGTATAGCCTGATCGCTGGCTGGTTCGTTGCGTCGACCGATAACAGCACGAGCTTGGCTCCTGCAGCGCCGGCCCGGCGCATCGCTTCTTCGATCAGTCGCGCCCCCAGCCCGTGGCCACGCCAGCGGGGCACGATCCCCATGTACATCAATTCGAACGACTCGATCTGTGGATGTGTGGTCATCAGCAGGGCACCGGCGTCTTCTCCGTGGTAGCGTAAAACGCACCAATGCTCGGGTGCGAATTGCCCCTGACGGCGGAAGCCTTCGATCGCTTGGCTTGGTGAGAGAATCCCTTGCAGCCCCGGGCAGTCCAGCGACCGGTCTTCGATGAGACTCATCAGACGCTCGAGACGCGCCGATGGTAGCGGTCCAATCGCCTCGAAAGAGAGCAATGGCGGTCCTACCGCTGGAGCAGGCTGAGGCATCTCGGCTGTTACTGGGACGTTGAGGTAGAGTAGATCGGCCAGGCGGGGGAGCCCGTTGTTGCGCAGCAGAGCCGCGGTCTCCTGATCTTCGGTATCGATCACCGCTTGGACGATCTGCAGTTCTTGCTCGGCGGCCCAGTTGACGGCGGCGCGCACCAGGTTTGCTGCTGCTCGCGAGGTACTGAGCGGTGGCCAGAGTTGGGCTGTTTGGCCCGGCTGTGGTTGCACCCAGACCGCTGCCGAGGGGCCGGTGTTTCCTGCTACGATGAGAAGACCATCCCAGAGCTGTTCGGGCTGATCGGATGCCAATTCTACTGCGGCAACAAGCTCGGCCACTGCGCCCGGATCATTCGCGGCGCGGAGCCGTTGGAGCGCCCCTGCCCGCCAGGGTGGCGGGCAGGGGATGGGTCTCTCGCTGCTTGGCTGATGCTCGCTGTTATCGAGTGATTCCGATCCGGGCATCGGTATAATCTGTGTCATGCGTGGCGTTGCGGGATGGAATGATCAATGAGTCAAAGCAATCTCATCGTTCTGCTAGCGGGTACGGCGTTGGTGTTGGGGCTCATTGCGTTGATCCTTTTCTACTTTTTTGTCATCAAGGAACGCGGCGGCGAAGATGATGATCTCGATTCAAAGGCGCTGCGCGATCGGGCGGCCGAGTCTGACCGGAAGGGTCGGGGAGCAGGCATTGAAGGTCAGCCCGGAATTGAGACGCGGTCTAGGGGGCGTCAACCGCGTAAGAAAAAGGGCGTCGATAAGACCCAGCGTTATCTGTTCGTGATGTTCGACAAGCCCGGGCCAGAAACGAATCAGGCCCTTGGGCAGCTGTTACGCGATGCGAAGGCGTTCTATGAGGCCGAGGTCGGCGTCTATCATATTCCGCCAGGGCCGGAGGGTTACCCGTTGACGGTGGCCAATGCGTCCTCACCCGGAACGCTGCCGCCGCTCCATCAGGACGGGGACTATGACCCTGTGCAAGGCATCTCGATATTGATCAAATTTATCAATTCGCGGCGTGTTTCCAACAGTCCTGAGAGCTTGATTGCATTCACCCAAACTGTGGCCGACATCGGCGGACGCATTCTCGATTTCGAGCGCAAGCCGGTCACCGAGCAGACCTTCGCTGCACTCCGCGGCGAGGATCAGGGGTCAGCGCAGCAGGCGTCGACCTGAGCGCGATCTGGAGCGGTCAGCAGCGGCATCAGGCGAGGCTGTGCAGGGTGCCCTGGCCGAGCCCAGCGCTTACGTGGTCGCTTGAACGATCGGTGAGTTGAGCGGTGCGCTCATATTCGGCGGCCTGGGCGTCCCGGTGCGCCGCGTTCATCTCGGAATTGGCCGCCTGGCTGGAGGCGGCGTCCGATGCAGGTGCGGAAGTCTGCTGCGTTGATTGTTGCTGACTGAGCTCGAGCTGCGCGACGAGCAGGTTCTGGCGCGCTCGCGCAGCGATCTGATAGTCCGCCGGAGAGGGATCTGCCGGCGCGAGAGCGGCGGCGATGACCGTCTTCATCTTCTCGACCGTGGCCTGGGGGTCGCCTGTGACCGGGCCGTAATCGACCGAGACCTCGCCGGCGACGGCGTAGCGTTTGCCGTCGGGGCCGATCTCGTATCGATAACTGGCGCTGCCGGTATAGGGGCCGCCGGCGATCTGGTGGGCGAGCTCATGCTGCCGCACCTCGCGATCGGTCTGCTCCAGCTCCCTGATGAGCCTCAGTTCTTGTGGGGTGAGCTCGTTAGCAAGCGCGTCATTTTGCGCGTTCGGTGCGGCCTCGCCTTCAGCGATCCGCCCTCGCGCCTCATCGTCCGCTGCCCGAGCGACCTGGGCCTCGCTCGAATCATCCGGATTCGCGACGGGCTGGCCGGCTCCTGGGCCGGGCTCGCTGCCTGCCAATACTGGCTCGCTTCCGCGTGCCGTTGGGATCGTGCCTGGTCTGCCGGTGCCCGCCGGCCCGAGCGGCTGGGCGGTGATCAGGGGTGTCGGCGCGAGCGCAACCGGGGTCATCGTCTTTGATCCTCAATTCCTCGTAGCGAGCCCGCTTTTTGCTGAACGGTTAGAAGCTTTCCCAGTCATCCTCGCTGTGAGCCGTGGTCGCATAGTGCTTCTTCTCTTCTGCGTCATCGCTCTGACTGCTCTTTTTCGGAGGAGCAGCGAGTGCTGCCGGTTTCTTGGGCGCGGACTGCGCCTTCTTCGGGGTCCGGCTTGCAGAAGAGAGCGCCTTCGTCGTCGGGGCCTTGGCGCCGACATTGAAGAAGGCGACCGCATCAGCCAGCTCACGCGATTGGTCTTCGAGTGAAGCCGACGCGTTGGCGGTCTCCTCGACCAACGCCGCGTTCTGCTGGGTCACCTCGTCCATCTGGCTGATCGCGACGCTGACCTGGTCGATGGCCATGGTCTGCTCGTTGGACGCGCGGTTGACCTCGTCCATCAGCTCGGAGACCTTGCCGCTGTGGGTGACGATCTCCTTCATCGACTCGCCGACCGCTTCGACCAGCACACGCCCTTCTTTGACCACCTCGCCGTTGAGGGCGATCAGCTCTTGGATCTGCTTGGCCGCATCGGCGGAGCGCTGGGCCAGATTACGAACCTCTTGGGCGACGACGGCGAAGCCCCGCCCCTGCTCACCGGCACGTGCGGCCTCGACCGAGGCATTCAATGCAAGGATGTTGGTCTGGAAGGCGATGCCGTCGATCAACGAGATGATCCCGCTGATCTTGTCGGAGCTTTCGGTCAGCTCATGCATCTTGCCCACGGCCTGCTCGGCCTTCTCGCCACCGCTGGCGGCCGAGCTGTTGGCCTCGCCGGCCAGTTGATTGGCCTGCGCCGTATTGTCGGTATTGTGCTTCACGGTCGAGGCGACCTCCTCCATGCTGCTCGCGGTCTGCTGCAGGCTGGAGGCCTGCTCCTCCGTGCGCTGGGAGAGGTCGGTATTCCCGGTCGAGATCTGGCTGGCGGCAGTCGAGATCGACTCCACCGAGTGCTGGATGTTGATGATGAGGTCGCGCAGCTTGTCCTGGGTGTCGGCGAGCGCCAGCTGCATCTGACCGATCTCGTCCTTGCCGGCGGAGCTGATCTTGTTGGTGAGGTTGCCGTTCGACATCGCGACGAACACCCTTTTCGCCTCATCGAGCGGGCGGGTGATGCGCAGGATGATCTGCCAGCCGAGCAGTGCGCCGAGGATGACCGCGACGGCCAGGGCGCCGAACATCAGATTACGCATGAAGACGGTATGGTCTTGCGCGCTGTTGAAGGCCGCGAGTGCCTTCTTCCGCTCGAGCGCAATCATCTCGTTCAGGGTTGCGTTGAGGTCCTCGTAGACAGGCAGCCCTTCGATGAAGACCACGAAATCCGCTCCCGGGTACTCGCCAGTGGCGTAGAGCTCTGCGGCAGGCTCGACGGCGTTATAGATCAGCTTTTCATAGAGCTCATCGAACCTTTGCGCCAGGGCTTCGGCGTCAGGGTCCGTGATCGCGCCCCGAAACGCATCCCACAGCGCTGTCAGCTCGCTCTGGTTACCCTCGATGATCTCCATGTGCATCGTCACCGGGTGGTCGTGCAGATTGCTGACAGCGAGCTCCGGGGCATGTTGCGAGGCGAGGAAGAGCTGCATCATGATGTTGCGCAGCAGCGAGTCGATACGCCCCAGGTCCTGGGAGTGGACCAGATTCTCTTCGTAGACGTCCTCGAGCGCTTGATTCGACGATTGCATGCCGTTGATCCCAAGCCCGCCGACGATCAAGAGCAGCGCAAGCAGGATGATGATCAGGAGACTCAGGCGGCCTTTTATCGTCAGTTTCATAATGCTCTCTACTCTCGGGCAACGGCTCCGAAGGGAAGATTTCCCTTAACTAACCGGGGGCATCGTCTGCAATCATCGTCCAAACGCTGGGTACCTTGAACAGCCTAGGCTGATATAGGTCAAGGTGCTGTGCGTTTCGTCGCATTGTGACAGAGGATGGTCCGCCAAGCACCGATGTGCGGGCCAGCGCGGTCGATCACAGTTTGCGGTGCCTGAGGTCTGCGACCATGCCAAACATCGATGTCGTCATCGAGCTCTCTGCCGAGGCCTGTTTGGCCCACTATGAGGGGCGGGTCGAGCAGGTCTACACCTGGAGTCTGGATGGTCGCCGCGTGGTGTTCCCAGCAGCGGCACTGCGTCAGGTCGTCACCCCTGAGGGGGTCCATGGCATCTTCCGGCTAAGGTTCTCGGCTACCGGTCAGTTCGAGGCGATACAGCGCCTGCGCTGAACGGGCGATCGAGCTACCCTAAGGGGAGCGTTTGAGGTGGAAGCAGGTATGACAGAACCCGAAGGGGGTTACAAGCGGGTCAGTAAGCGGTCTGAGGTCCAGACGCTGCTGGGCGTGCTGAGTGAGCCAGGCGGTGCCTCGCTGGTACTGGAGGACGAAGACGGTCGGATGATGCCCGTGCTGGTCGCAGATCAGCAGCCGGGGGAACACATGCTGCTCGATATCAGTGCGGTTCGGGAGATCGCGCACCAGCTTCGGCGTGGGCATCCGTTTCGTTTGGTCGGGCAGACCCAGGGCATGATGGTGCGCACGCCCGTGCTGAAGGTGAGCGCGTGCCGGGACCGGGATGGGCGCCTCCAGTGCCAGTGCAACTATCCGCGCCACCTCGAGGTCCTGGAGCGGCGGCAGTTCTTCCGCGCGCGGCTGCGGCTCGGCATGGAGGTTGGCGCCATCGTCCGCAACGAGGAAACCGCGGCGATCGCCCAGGGTGACCTGAAGAATCTGTCTTTGGATGGCTGCCTGCTCGAGCTTCCCCCGTCGGCGATCTCGATGCTGGGCGCGACGCAGCCGCTCGAGATCGAGCTCTGCTTTCCGAACGGCACCCGTTTCGCGATCAAAGGGCTCGCGAAACATCATGACATCGACCTGGAACGGCAGCTGGTGCAGGTTGGGCTGCAGTTCCGGGCACCCAGCATCACCCAGGAGCGCCAGCTGTGGCAGTTCGTGCGCGAGATCGAGCGGGAGTCGGCGCGACATTCGACGGCTGGCGGGGAAGGGCTGTTGCGCTCGCTGCTGTTCCAGACCGACCCGAAATCCCCGCCGCCGATTGCTCGTCGGAATGCCCAGCGCTATGCGACGCCGATGGCGAAGCGGCTGGCGCGGGTAGCCGGCTATCTGGATGCGCAGCTGATCGAGCTGCAGAACCAGTCATCGGTCGATTCAGTCCAGCTCTCGAGGCATGCCGATCGCTTGCTCGTGCTCCACGAAGAGGATCGTGAAGCCGTGCTGTTTGCCGTGCGCTGTCTCTTTGAAGAGGCCCCGCTGGTTCGGCATTGTCTATCGGTGGCGGTGCAGCTGGTCGATATGGCGGTTCTGAGCAAGATGCCTCGTGATGCCTGCAAAGCCGTCGCGGCCTGTGCGATGGTTCACGATATGGGCAAGGCGTTGCTGCCGGCAGGCCTGCTCAAGGAGTCGAAGTTCGATGCGCAGCAGCGCGCCGAGCTCAGTACCCACGTTGCTCGGCTGATGGGATGCCTCGAGCACTGTCCCTGGCTATCGGCCAGTGTTGTGAAGAGCATCGTAGCGGAGATCAATGAACGGCTCGACGGCACCGGCTATCCCGCTGGTCTTGGGGCGGCTGACCTCGGCGAGCTCTCGCGCTTGGCCATGGTTGTCGATGTCATCGACGCGATGCGCCGCGATCGGGCCGATCGGCCGGCATGGCGGGTTGCCGATATCTACCAACACCTCCGCGAGCATCCAGAGCGTTTCGATCCGCGTTGGCTCAAGCGCTATTGGCAGGCATTCGGGACCTGGCCGATCGGCTCGCTGGTGCGCTTCGAAACCGGCGCGCTGGGGTGGGTGCAACGGCTGGATGGCGCAGGAGAGATCGCGCAGGTCCAGTTGACCGAGGCGGTGAAGCCACCGGACACCACGCTCGGGGAGGTCCTCGATGGGAAGGCGCTGCAGGGGCTCGGGAAGCCGGTCGAGGAGCTGCCCGTGTCGCTCTGAGCGGGGCGCAGGGCGACTGCGCCCGTATCGATCCCGTTCTCGGGTCGGGCCCTTAAAGTTCAGCGCGGTCCTGCCGATAGCTCCATTAAGCGACGATGGAGAGCGCGGGACAGGTGGGTATCCGGGGTATCGATGCCGGATGCGCGCGCCCGTTAGCGTCTCGGAATCACTACAGGAGCTGCCATGTCCACCATCACTTCACTCGGGATCGGTTCAGGGTTAGACCTCAGTGGACTGCTCGATCAGCTGCGCGACGCCGAGCGCGGTCGTCTCGAGCCCCTCAATCAGCAGAAGGCGGACCAGGAGGCGAAGCTCTCCGCCTATGGCAAGCTTCAGGGGGCGTTGTCCGCCTTCGAGTCGGCGGTCGATAAGCTGAGCGATCCGTCGTTGTTTGAGAGCCTTTCCAGCTCGGTGTCCGGTACCAGCGTGACCTCCGCAGCAACCTCGGACGCGGTACCCGGGCGCTACGATGTCAACGTGACCGATCTGGCGCGCTCTCAGAGCCTTGCCACCGATGGTTTTGCCGAGGGGCATACGTTTGCTGCTGGCCCCCTCAGTATCGAGCGCGGTTCGGTCGAATCCTTTGATGTCAATCTTGAGGATGGAGACACGCTCGAGGATGTCCGCGACCGGATCAACGCTGCAGGGTCGGGTGTTACGGCTTCCATCGTTAACGACGGCTCTGCTGACCCCTATCGCTTGGTGCTAACGACCAACGACACAGGTACAGATGCGGCGATAACGTCGATCACCTACGGTAGTGATGCCCGTCTGACATTCGCAGGGATGACTGAAACGGTGGCCGCACAAGACGCCGCGCTTACCGTCAACGGGATCGCGATCACCAGTCAGAGCAACCGCGTCGAAGAAGCGATTCAGGGCGTCACCCTTGATCTTGTCGAGGCGGGTGATGCGAGTGTTACCGTGGAGCGCGACAACCTTCAGGTGCGGGAGGCCGTTAATGCCTTCGTCGATTCCTACAATGCGTTGCAAGGGACCGCTGACGAGCTGACGCGCTTCAATGCCGAGACCGGCGTCGCCGGCGAATTGGTCGGCGATAGCGCCCTGCGCAGCATCGAGTCGCGTCTGCGCAGTGCATTGGGCTCGGATGTCGCCGAAGGCGCGTTCAGCACGCTCTCGGATGTGGGAATCAGTCTTCAGCTGGATGGCACCTTGGAGCTCGATGACGAACAGCTGGATGATGCCATCGTCAACAATCGGCAGGCGCTGACGGACTTCTTTGCCGGCCAGACCGAGGACGGCGGGCTCGCCGACAAGCTTGGCGAGACGTTGGGCCAGATGCTCGGGGACAACGGGTTGCTAGGAACCGCGATGAGCGGGGTGGAAAACAGGATCTCCAGCATTGAAACCCGAACCGAGCGCATGGAAGTCTCCGTCGAGCGGACCATTGAACGCTATCGTCAACGATTCGTGCAGCTCGACTCAATGGTTGCCGAGATGAATCAGACGAGCAGTTACCTGACCCAGCAGTTCGACAATCTGAATGCGATGCTCGGTCGTGATGACTGATCGATCAATCACCTGAAAGCGATGAGAGTTTGAGAGCAGGGGAGATTCCTGATCATGACTGTGATGCGTGGGGCAACCGGGTATGGGCGTGGTGCAGGGGCCTATGCCCGTGTCGGCGTTGAAAGCGGGGTGATGTCGGCAAACCCGCATCAGCTGATCGTGCTGCTGTTCGACGGTGCACTGGCGTCGATTCGCGCGGCCCGGATCCAGATGCAGGCCGGCAATATCGCTGAAAAGGGCCGGTCGATCTCGAAGGCATTGGATGTCGTCAACAATGGCTTGGCTGCCGCATTGGATGCCGAGCGCGGCGGCGAGGTCGCTGAGCGCCTCGCGTCCTTGTATGATTATGTGGCTCGGTTATTGCTGTCGGCTAACCTGCACAATGACGAAAAGAGCCTCGACGAGGCCGAGGCGCTGTTAGAGGAGATTGCAACCGCGTGGCGTGAGATCGGCGGGCAGACGCCAGACGGTTAGGTATGGCTTCTTCCGACCAACAGCAGGATCTGCTGCTCGCCTATGAGGCCCTACTTGGATGCTCGGCTCAAGTGCTCGAGGCCGCCCGTGCGGCGGACTGGGAGGCGCTGATCGAGCGCCAGAGCGACTATCTGGCTCAGGTCGAAACCGTTCAGCGGCTGGATGATGGGCAGGTCCCTCTCGACGAGCAAGCGCTTGAGCGCAAGGCCGAACTGCTTGCGTCGTTACTGGAACAGGACGAAGAGATTCGCCAGCGGTTGATCGATCGGCGGCATGAGCTCAGCCGGTTGATCATCGATTCGCGTCAGCAGCAGGCCCTGTCGCGAACCTACTCATTCTACCAAGAGGCCTCGGAGGTCGTCGAGGCAGCCCAGCGCTTCACAACGTCGTGAGTGGGATCAACACGCTGGTCGACACCCTATTGCACCAGGTACTGGGGAAGCGGGTCGACACCCCTCAGCCTCGTGAGCTCAACCAGCCTGTCAAGCCGATGACCCCTACGGAGGCGCCGAGCGCCGTCCGCAGTGACTCACGCCTTGATTACCGTACCAATGCCCCGCTGCGGGGAACGAGCCAGACGGCGAGGGAACCGCCGGATGCGCGGCTCGGTCGTCAGACTGGCGGTGAGCGCCTACCGCCGCCTTCCGCTCAGACCAGCTTTACAACCTCGGCGCGGTCGATCGCCGATCTGCATCTGCGATTCCCAGCAGCACCATCGGCGCTGCGGTTATCCCAGCCACTGCTTCCGACGAGCGAGGCCCAGGTATCGAGCCAGGTTGCCCAGCAGTTGCAGCACTCGGTACGCGATAGCGGCCTGTTCTATGAATCGCACCTGTCGCGCTGGTTCCGAGGCGAGCTGTCCCGGGAGCAGCTCCAGCGCGAGCCGCAGATGTGGCGCCCGCTGTCATTCGCCTCGGCGCCGCCCGAGAACCCATCGCCTACCCCTTTACGGTCGAGTTGGCCCGCCTTTCTGCTCGGTCTGCGCCGCGGTGGCGAGCCGGTGCTGAATGCCGAGCGAGGACAACCCTCAGCCTCTGCGGCCACCGCTGGCTCGGCCTCGGGCCGATCCGCTGCCGTCTCGGTCCCTGCGGGAACGGGGGGCAGTCCCGGTCCAGCGGCTGCAGCGGCCGGGCCGGCAGCGCCCGGGGGGGCGATGGTTCAGGCCGGCACCATTGAGGCGCGTGAAGCCGCTGCAGAGCGTGCTGCGAGTGCTGAAACTGCGATCCGGATGGGGCGTGCGGAATCCCGACAACCTATCCACGAGAGCCTGCAGGGGATCGTTCGTCACCAGCTGGAACTGCTCGCGACACCGGTATTACGTTGGGAGGGCGACGTCTGGTCCGGCATCTTCATGGCGTTGATGGTGCAGCCGCCGGTGACCCGACGTGAAGAGGGTGGCTTCTCGGGCGAGGGAGGGGGGCAGGAGCAAGCGGAGTCGCAGGCATGGCATTCGAGTATGGTCCTGCAGGTGAGCGGTCTGGGTGAGGTCGGGGTCAAGCTCTGGCTCAGCGAGGCGCGTCTGGAGCTCGAACTGAGCGCCGAGGACCCCGCCGTGCATGCCGCCTTGGCCCAAGGAATCGACCAGCTGCGGTCGCGCCTCGAGGCTTATGAGCTGGAGGTGCTGGTGCGCTTGCGTGCAACAGTGCCCGAGGCGGAGCCCGAAGCGGATGAGGCGGGCGAGTGACCGAGCACGATGAGGGTGCCGAGGGCCTGACCGACGAGCGACGTCGTGCTGTGGCGCTTGCCTATCGGGAGGGCGACGAGGCGCCGCGCGTGGTCGCAAAGGGCTATGGCGAGATCGCCGAGCGCATCATCGAGGAGGCCGGTCGCCAGGGCATCTATGTTCATGATGCCCCGGAGCTCGTGGCGCTATTGATGAATCTGGATCTCGACGAGCAGATACCGCCCAGCCTCTATCAGGTCATCGCCGAGCTGTTGGTCTGGGTCCGGCAGATCGCGGATGAGCAGGGCAAGGCCGCCTCTTGAGACGGCGCCTCAGCCGTGGCTCGCCTCGGATTCCTGCGAGCCATCAGCGTTTGCGTCGGCTCGCCTTGCGGTGTAGGTCGTACTGCAGATCCTCCGGTCTGAGCGATTCGACCCAGCTCGCGGCTTCATCGTAACGGGCGTCCGCTACGCGCTCCTCGGCATTGGGCGCAAGCTTGAACACGGCAACAACCCTCTTTAGGCGCTCGGCCTCGGCCTCGACCTGATCGGCCGCCTGCGCGTCCTGCTTGACGAGCTCCGCATTCTGTCGGGTGACCTGATCCATCTCGGCGATCGCGCAGTTGACGCGGTCGATGCTTTGGCTCTGCTCGCGCGACGCCGACGCCATCTCGTCCATGAGCTGATTGACCTGGTGCACCGCTCGAACGATCTCGGCCATCGCATGGCCGGCTTTGTCAGCGCTGTCGGTACCCGTCCCAATCCGGGTGACCGAGGCATCGACCAATGCCCGGATCTGCGTCGCCGCTTCGGCGCTGCGGCCCGCTAGATCGTGCACCTCGGCTGCGACCGCGCCGAACCCTTTGCCTTGCTCGCCGGCGCGGGCGGCTTCGACCGCGGCGTTCAGGGCGAGCATGTTGGTCTGGGATGCGATTGAATCGATCACCTTGATGACGTCAGTGATCTGCTCTGAGCCCTGGCTGATCTCGCGCATCGTCACGATGAGCTGATCGACGACCTTGCCGCTTGCGCCAGCGGTCTCGGCGGCCTCTTGGGCGAGGCGGGAGGCCTTCCGCGCATGCTCGGCATTCTGTTTGACCGTTGACGAGATCCGGTCCATGCGCGCGGCAGTCCGTCTCAGGCCGCTAGCCTGCTGCTCGATCCGAGTGCGGAATGACTTGTTGACGCTTGCGACGTGCTTCGCTCCGCGGTGGACCGCTTCGCTGCTGAGACGAACCATCGCAATGGTTCGTGAAAGCCGCTGCTGCAATGCGGCGACAGCATTGAAGAGCTGCCCGATCTCGTTGCGCCCCGCCCGCTCGAGTGGCACGGACAGGTTGCCATAGGCCATCGCGTCGAAGCTTGCGACGACGCGCTGCAGCGGTCGGAGTACATTGCTCGTCACGCCCCAGACGACCAAGAGGGCGGCCAAGATCCCGAACGACAGGGCCCCCAGGATGGCGAGCCAGATGACATCGGCAGTCGCGATGAAGTCGCGTTGGGTCTGAGCCCCGACCTCGCCGGCATGGGGGGCGAGCTCGGCCACTGCGGTTCTTGACTGGTCGAGGAGAAAGAGGCTCAGTCCGCTGACTACGATCAGGAGTGTCAAGAAGGTTCCGAGGACCAGCATCCAGCTAGTCCGCATGCTCATGTCCTGCAAACGTTGCCGCACTCTGCGCGGTCGTTGTCCGCCGTATGCCTCCCCGGCCATGGTCGATACACCTTAGGGCCTGCTCAGGTGGTGGCCAGGTGGTGCGCCCAACTGGGCCGCTTCGTCGGATCAGCTCCTCTGGCGCTCCAAGCGCTATTCGCCGACCTGCTCCACCAGTGCCATCTCTTTGCTGGTCAGCAGCTTGTCGATGTCGACGAGCACCAGCATCCGATTCTCCAGACTACCCAAGCCACTCAGGAAGTCGGCCGACATGGTAACGCCTAGCTCGGGCGCTGGCTTGATCTGATCAGGGGTCAATGTCATCACGTCTGAGACCCCGTCGACGACGATGCCGACGATCCGGTCCGAGACATTGACAACGATCACGACCGTTTGTCCGTCGTATTCGACCTTATCGAGGTTGAATTTGATGCGCAGATCGACGATTGGAACGATGATCCCCCGGAGGTTGGTCACCCCTTTGATGAAGTCCGGGGCATTGGCAATACGGGTCACATTCTCGTAGCCCAGGATCTCCTGCACCTTGAGGATGTCGATCGCATACTCTTCTTCGCCAAGCGAAAACACGAGGAATTGCTGGTTATCGCCATCGGCGGCCGCTTGAATATCCTCGGTGCTGTAACGGTTCATGATGGATCAACCTCCGCTGGATGAAAGCATGGTTTTGTCGGACGCCGGAGAGCCTGGCTGGGGCGCATCCTTCTTGCTCCGGCTCAGCTGGTGCAATCCAGGAATGTCGAGGATCAGCGCCACGCTGCCATCTCCGAGGATCGTTGCAGCGGACACCCCTGGCACCTTGCGGTAATTGGTCTCGAGGTTCTTGACGACGACCTGCTGCTGTCCAATCAGCTCATCGACGAGCAGGGCGTAGCGGCGTCCCTCGCCCTGGACGATCACGGCAATGGAGCGCGTCGGGTCCGTTTCGGCCCCTGCGACGTCCAGGGCCTGATGGACCGCGACAACCGGCAGGTATTCATCGCGCACTCGCAGGACCTCGTCGCTGCCGGCCATCTGATAGAGGTCGTCCTTCGACGGCTGCAAGGATTGGAGCACGGTCGAGAGCGGGAGGATGAAGACCTCGTCGCCGACCTTGATCGACATGCCATCGAGGATGGCAAGGGTCAGGGGCAGGACGATACGGATCGTCGTCCCTTGGCCGGGCGTCGACATGATCTGCACATGGCCGCCCATGCCCTGGATGTTGCGCTTGACGACGTCCATACCGACACCGCGACCGGAGACATCGGTCACCTCTTTCGCGGTGGAGAACCCGGCCGCGAAGATGAGCTGCCAGACCTCGTCATCGCTCATGGTGTCCGATACGTTGAGCCCGCTCTCGCGCGCCTTTGCGAGGATGCGTTCGCGGCTCAGTCCCGCTCCGTCGTCGCTTACCTCGATGATGATGTTGCCGCCCTGATGGCGAGCGGACAGCGTCAGCTTTCCGGCACGCGGCTTCCCGGCTGCCTCGCGCTCGTCCGGCGACTCGATCCCATGATCCAGGCTGTTCCGGACCAGATGGGTCAGGGGGTCGATGATGCGCTCGGTGAGGCTCTTGTCGAGCTCTGTCGATTCGCCTTCGGTGGCAAGCTCGATCTGCTTACCGAGCTTGCTGGAGGTTTCCCGCACCACACGCGGAAACCGGCTGAACACGAAGTCCATTGGGATCATCCGGATCGACATCACGGCCTCTTGCAGATCTCGGGCATTGCGCTGCAGGAGGCTCATGCCGTTGATCAGCGAGGTGTTCGTGATACCCTCAAGCGTACTGACCGTCTGGTCGAGCATCGACTGGGTAATGATCAGCTCACCAACCAGGTTGATGATTTGATCAACCTTTTCGACCGAGACCCGGATCGACGAGGATTCTCCGGCCTTGCTCTTGTTGGCCGGCTTCGCCGCGGGCTTCTTGGCTGTTGGCGGCTTCGGCTTTTCGTCCTGGACGCTCGGTGCGGATTGTTCGGCCGCTTTGCCTGGCTGCTGCTGCTCATTGGCCGCAGCGGGCTCGGGCTCCTTGGTTGGCGTCTCGGCGCTGCTCGGTGCGGCTGCTCGGGTCTCGACCTGCTCCGGCTCGATGATGAAGCACATCACCGACTCGATGTCGTCTGCGCTGGTCGTGGTCTCGAGTTCGACCTCGTAGCGCGCGTCATCACCGGATTGGGCCTGTATCGTGCCGAACTGCTCGAGCTCTTCGACCAACAGCTTCCGGTTCTCTTCGCTGACCCCAGAAAACGCCACGATCAGCCGTTGCCCGGCTTGCTCGTCTCCCACCTCGGCGGTCTGAGCGGGCGTTGAATCCTGTGCCGGTTTAGGCTCTTCGGCTGGCGCCGCCTCTTTTGGGGTCGCAGCCGCCGGCGCGCCGTTCTCCGGGGTGCTGCCGGCAATCTCTTCCAGGGCCAATTGCTGCAAGGTCTTGCAGATGCGCTCGAACGCCTCTTGGTCGGGCTCCTCGCCGTTGCGATATGCATTGAGCTGATCGTTCAACATATCCTTGGTTTCCAGAAAGACATCGACGATATCCTGACGCAGGGTGAGCTCACCGTGGCGCGCATGATCGAGCAGGTTTTCGAACAGGTGGGCCGTATTCTGCAATACCTCGAAGCCAAAGGTCCCAGCGCCGCCTTTGATCGAGTGAACGGTGCGAAAGATTGCATTGAGCTGTTCGGAGTCCGGCTCCTCGACATCCAATTCGAGGAGATGGCGTTCCATGTCTGCCAATAATTCCTGTGCTTCTTCGAAGAAGGTATCGTAGAAATCGGTGATGTCCATCCGCGTTTCCTGCTTCCGGCTGGTCGACTAAGAACGGTTGAGGGTGCGGGTATGCCAACGGCATACGGCCAGGCCGGGTCTTCCGGAGGCACGCTCTTCGAGGGGCTGGATGTGCTTGCAGTCAGGTCTAACTGTAAGGCATCGGTGCCCTATACGCGACCCAAGGCGAGCTGCAACAGGCCCGAGCTGTTGGGTAGAGCGGTTCAACGAATGCGGGCCAGGCATCCGTCAAGCGCGATAACGCGCTGATACGGGTGCGTCTTTGCTTGCGGCATCTGTGCTGCGTAATGTCTTACCGGCTCGCGAGGGCGGCTGGCAGATGCCGCAGACGTAATCCTGGATCGGGGTATAGGTATGCACGACGAATTGCCCACCGCAGCGGGTGCAGCGGCCGAGTTGTAAGAGGTTGTTCTCGAAGAAGCGCATCAGGGTCCAGGCGCGCGTGAGCCCCAGCACCGCCTTTTGATCGTCAAGTCGGATCTGCTCTTGATAGAGACGGAATGCGCGCACGAATGCAGCGATCCGTTCACAGCCGCAGTCCTCGCGCAGACGCTGATAGATGTTGATGAAGAGCGAGGCATGGATGTTCGGCAGCCAGGTGGTGAACCAATCGGTCGAGAAGGGCAGCATCCCTTTCGGCGGGGACTTGCCGCGCAGCTCCTTGTACAGCTTGGTGAGGTAGGCGTGGCTCAGGTCCGTTTCGGTTTCGAGAACCTGCAGGCGTGCGCCAAGCTCGATCAGCTCGATCGCCAGCTGGACTTGCTGCATCTCTGTGACGGGGCTCTTGGATGACAAGGCTCAACTCTCGTTGGTGGCTGTTCCAAGATGAGAATGGGAGGCCATGATCACTGAGGAATGGAATCCCGATAGATTATGCTCCCGCGGCGGATGAGTAACGGTCCGCAGCTGCTCGGCGTCATCGTAAGCGAAGCGACAGAGCAGCTGGTTGGTCCGGGCGAGCCGAGCGAGTTGGGCGCCACTGAGCGATAACAACAGCTCGGCCATCTCGTCGTCGATCTTGAGCCGAAACATTGCGCTTGCCCGATCCGTCTGCAGCATACGCTGGGCAAGCAGCAGATAGGTCAGATTCAGCTCTTCGACTTCGTTGGTCAGGCTCGTTTCACTCATGCAAAATGAAGGGGCTGATTCGGTTGCTGAGGCAGTGCCGCCGGTTCTTCGTCCGCGTCGGTGCCGAGCTCGAAGGCATCGATCAGTGCATTGAGATGAGATGCCAGCTCGTTCATCTGCGCCGCGACCGATGAGGTTTGATTGACCATCGCGGCATTCTGCTGGGTGACGGTGTCCAGTTCAGTCACGGCGGTATTGACCTCGGCGACCCCGGCGCTCTGTTCGCGCGTACTGGCGCTGATCTCCTCGAGCACATCGTGCACCTTATTGATGCTGGTGATGATCTCGCCCATCGTCTGGCTTGCTTGGCGGGCCCGGCCGGTGCCGAGGCGGGACGCTTCGACTGACTGCTCGAGCACGTTTCGGATCTCGTGGGCGGCGTTGCGCGAGCGTTCGGCCAGGTTGCGGACCTCCTGCGCGACCACTGCAAATCCGCGGCCATGCTCGCCGGCCCTTGCCGCCTCGACCGAGGCGTTGAGTGCGAGCAGGTTGGTCTGGAACGCGATGCCGTCGATCAGCGTCACGATGTCGGTGATGCGCGACGAGGCCTGGTCGATCTCTTGCATCGTGGTCTCGAGCTCCTGCATCGCAGAGGTCCCGCGCTCGACGGTTTCACTGGCCGAGGCGGACAGTCGGCTGGCTTGGCTTGCGGATTCTGCGCTGTGTGCGACCGTCGAGGCGATCTCCTCCATTGCTGCCGAGGTCTGTTGAAGGTTTGCCGCCGCCTGGTCGCTGCGCGACGCGAGCTCTCCGCTACTATGGGCCATCGTACTCGCTGTCTGCGAGACACCGCGTGCGCTCGTTCTCACTTCTTGCAACGTGGACTGCATCCGCGAGACGAAAGCGTTGAACTGATGGGCCAGCTCGGCGAGCTCATCCTGGCCCGAATCATCGAGCCGGCGGGTCAAATCACCCTCTCCTTGGGCGATATCCCCCATCGCAGCGGCGGTTCGCTTGATCGGTCCGGATATCGTCCGGGTGATCAGCAGCGCGAGGACCACACCGATGCCCAGTGTCACCGCAGCGATCACCAGCGCCGCATTGCGCGCCTCGGCCGCACGCGCGAGGTACGATGACCGGTCGAGTGCCACCTCCAGCACGCCGGCAGGCTCGCCCGAGAAGTCTGCGATCATCGCGCCCATCACAGCGAGCGGCGTGCCGTCGTCAGTCCTGTACTCGATCGGCCGCTCTCCGCTCAATGCGTCCTGCAATGCCTGCCGGCTCAACAAGGGCTGTTCGCCGCGCGTCGATGCGAAGCTCGTAAACCCCCTCCCCTCGGGGAGTCGCAAGGCCGCGTCAGCGCCGTACTGCGCCTTGAAACGCTCGAAGAAGTCCTGCCCAAAGCTCATGCCGAACTCCAAGGACCCGGTGTGAGCGCCCTCATGCTGCATCGGCACGAGGCTGCGAATCCCAAGCCCAAACACCCCACGCTCGAGCCCAGAGACCGGTTCTTGCGAACGATTGGTCTCGATGATCGTTTTACGGATCGCAGTGAGATCGTCACCATAGCGATCAGGGCCATGGACCCTTAAGAAGGAGGTCGCCGGCGGCAGATGGAACTGAAACTGTGCGATGCCATGGTCCTTGCGCAGTGCGTCGAACCCTGGCACGAACCAGTCGGCCAGCTGCTCTCGGTCGCGCTCGGCAAACGCCTGCTGGACTTCCGGTATGCCAGCAATCAAGGTGCTCATTGCGCTGCCTTTGCGGCTCTCGGCTTCGAGCGCGGCAACCAAGTTCCCATGCAATGTGCGCAGCTCACGCTGCTCCGCCTCTCTGATCACCGCGTCGAGGCGATTGAGCAGAAACGGGACGATGATGGCGATCGCGAGCACCAGCATCGCGATGAATCCAATCACGATACGCACGCTAATCGGGAAGCGATCTAGGCGCATGAGCGGGGTCCTCGTATCAGGCACGGCCAGGGTCCGGCGGGGGATGCCGATTACAGGTTTTCCTTCACCAGGATCTCGACGCGCCGATTGGCGGCCCGACCGGCTGCTGTCTCGTTACTCTCCAGCGGCTCGGTGTCGGCATAACCGATTGCACGGAGGCGGTGCTCGGGAATACCCGCCTCGATGAAATAACGCAGTACGGCAATCGCTCGCGACATCGATAGCTCCCAATTCGATGGAAAACGCGCAGTCGAGATCGGAATATTGTCTGTGTGGCCTTCAACGGAGATCTGCCCATCGAATGCCTCCAAGGTCGGCACCAGGGCCTTGATGACCTCACGACCGCTCGCGGTCAGCCTTGCATCACCGCTGGCAAACAGCAGATTGTCATCGATGCGGAGGGTGATGCCCTGTTCGCCCTGCGCAACACTGACCCCTTCGACGTCCAGGTCTTGGAAGCGCGGCTGCAGGCCAGCATTGCGAGGAAGGATGCCTTGGTTGCGCGGCTCGAGCCCCATCGTGCCAGGCTCGGTCCCGGCCGTGCCTTGTCTCGTCTGCTCGCCGGCCTGCTCCTGCCCGGTTTCGAGCTTGCCGCTGCCGGCAAGCGAAAGCAGGAGCACGAACAGCGTGATCAGCAGCGTCAGCACATCGAGGTAGCTCATCAGCCAGCTGTCGCCGTCTCCGCCGCCGGTCGCCTGCTGCATGGCCCCCCTTGGATTGCGCTCGAGCATATTAAGCCTTCTTATCGTCAAGACTGAAGCCGGGCTTGTTTGGGTCGCGGATTTCATCATGGTAGGTCGCGACGAACGAATGCAGCGTCTCCTCGATAAACGAGGGCAGGCGGCGTTTTGTGATCAGCGAAATGCCTTCGAGCACCATGTTCATTGCGATCACGCGCTCCTCGGTGCGGCGCTCGAGCTTGACCGCGAAAGGCTTGAAGACCAGGTTTGCGAGCAGGATACCGTAGAAGGTCGTGAGCAGGGCAACGGCCATACGGGGGCCGATCACCGCAATATCGCCCGCTTCCATGACCTCGAGCATGTTGACAAGCCCAACAAGGGTGCCAAGCATACCGAAAGCCGGTGCATAGGTCGCCATGGTGTGGAAGATTTGTGCCTCGGCGTGCTCTCGCGCCTTGAGTCGCGCGATACGCCAGCTCAGCAGATCGAAGATCTCCTGCTCCTTGGTATTCGCGATCACGAGCTGGATGCCGCTGCGCAGGAATGGATTGCGCGTCTGCTCGAGTGCCTTCTCGACGGCGCGCACGTCCCCTTTGAACCAGAGCCGGGCCATGTCCACCAGCTCTTTGATGTCGTCACGGGTATAGGTGTTTTCGCGTCGAAACACGACCCCGATCAGCCCGACGACCCGGATGACCTCGCGTAGGGGGTAGCTGATAAAGGTCGCCGCGAAGGTGCCGGCTACAACAATGCCCAAACCGGGCAGGTTGAGGAAGCTCTGCGGGGATTCCGCAGTAAAGAATAGGACGGTGGCAAGCAGCAGGATGCTTGAGAAGATGCCAATCAGCGTTGATGGATTCATGATCCCCTGATGAATAACTGATGAATAAGCTGCGGAATGGATTAAGCGCTGCCCGCTCCTTCATGGAGCTGGGCGCGCAGTCGGCTCAATGCTTGGCTATGGAGCTGACAGACGCGCGATTCGCTGACGCTGAGCACCGCACCGATCTCCTTGAGATTGAGCTCTTCCTGATAATAGAGCGCCATTAACAGCTTCTCCCGTTCGGGAAGCGCATCGATCGCCGCAATCAATCGGCTCCGCTGCTGTTGGTCGACGAGCTCGGCGAATTCGGGATCAGCGGGCCTGCTCGCGGCACCCGGCTCGACGCCCTCTTGGACCATCTCCTCGAACGGCAGGAACTGACCATTGTTGGTGTCGTTGAGGAGCTGGTGATAGTCGGCCAGATCCATCTTGAGCTCAGCGGCGATCTCGTGCTCGTCCGGCGCCCGGCCCAATCGCTGCTCGAGCTGTCGTACGGCCTCATCGAGCTCGCGGGCATGGCGGCGGACGCTGCGTGGCAGCCAATCTCGGCTGCGCAGCTCGTCGAGCATGGCGCCGCGAATGCGTTGGCTCGCGAAGGTCGCGAAGCTTGCGCCCTGGCCCGCATCGAAGCGCCCGAGCGCCTCGAGCAGTCCTAAGGTCCCCGCTTGGATCAGGTCGTCTAGCTCGATACTCGATGGCAGTTTGACCTGCAGCGCGAGCGCTTGGCGGCGAACTTGCGGCAGATATTCGGCGATCAGCTCGTTCTGGTCGATCTTGCCTTTCGCGGTGTACATCCGGCTGGCCTGTCTGCCCTCAGGGGGCTTTGTGCTCGTAGTTGACGATGACCTGCAGCCCCTGCACCAAAACGGCCCGGCGTTGGCCCGGTCTCAGCGAAAAGCGAAAACGGAGCGGCTGATCTGCCGGCAATCCCATCAGCCCAGGGCTCCTGCCGCGCGCAGTCGGCAGCAGGATGCAGTCACCCGCCTGACAGAGCCGTGCTTGCACGGTGAGACCCACGGGTGCCCGGATACGCCACATCACCTCGCGGATCAGACTGCCGTTCGGGACCTCAACCGGCGGCGACAGCGGATCGGAAACGGTTTCACGGTCGCCCGCGATGACCCGAAGCGGCGGGGCCGACGCCACCCAGCTTCCATCGGCAACCGCCCACTCGGGGCCGAGCGACAGCAGACCGATGGCTAACGCGCAGATCACCCGCACAGGCCTGTTCGCGCGCGCGCCCGCCATCATCGCCTTTGGTCTTCTCACCGTAACCTGACCTGACCTCGAGCGCATGCTGCTACTTGCCCCCGATCAGCTGGGTCACACGCAGGGTTCGATCATCCGGGATCTCGGCCTGCGACATCACCACCAAATGCCGGAGGCGCCGGCGCAGGAACCTGGCCAGCACCGCGCGGAGACTGTGCTGCACCACGAGCACCGGCGGATCGCCAGCGGCCTCTTGGCGGGCGAGGGCCTTCTCGGCCTGTTGCATCAGGGTTTCGGCGAGCCCTGGCTCGAGCGCGCCATTGCCGCTCATCGCCTGCAGCAGCACCTGCTCGAGCTGCGTATCGAGCCCGAGCACCCGCAGCTCGCGCTCACCGGGGAACCATTGCTGAACGATTGCGCGCCCAAGGGCGATGCGGACCACGCCGGTCAGCTCCCCGAGGTCCTGGGTTCGGGGCGCATGTTCGGCGAGCGTATCCAGGATGCTGCGAAGATCGCGGATCGGGACCTCCTCGAGCAGCAGGTTCTGTAGCAGGCGTTGGAGCTGCGTCAGTGAGATCAGTTTCGGCACCACCTCTTCGACCAAGCTCTTCTGGTCTTCGCCGAGCTTGTCGAGCAGGTTCTGGACCTCCGCGCGCCCGAGCATCTCGGCGGCATGCTGATGCATCAGGTGATTGAGATGGGTCGCGACCACGGTGCTGGCATCGACCACCGTGTATCCGAACACCTGGGCGTGCTCGCGCTGGTTGCTGTCGATCCAGACCGCCGGCAGTCCGAAGGCCGGGTCTTGGGTCGGGGTGCCCTCGAGCTTGCCGGTGACCTGGCCGGGATCGATCGCCAGCCACTTGCCGGGGAAGACCTCGGAGCGGCCGATCTCGGCGTCCTTCAGCGATACCAGATAGGCGTTGGGCTTGAGCTCGAGGTTGTCGCGGATATGCACGACCGGCGGCAAGAAGCCGACATCCTGTGCGAACTTCTTGCGCACGCTCTTAATGCGGCCGAGCAGCTCGCCTTGCTGGCGCTGATCCACTAGCGGGATCAATCGGTGGCCGACCTCGAGCCCGAGGGTATCGACGAGCTGCACGTCGTCCCAGCTCGCCTCCGGCGCCTCCTGCGGCGCAGGCGGGGGCTGTTCGAGCCCTTGCTCGACCAAGACCTGCTCGCGGTGGCGCAACAGATACCAGGCCAGACCGCCGAGCAGGGCGGTGAAGATCAGGAACACCAGGTTCGGCATGCCGGGGATCAGGCCGAGCATCCCCATGATCGCGGCCGCCAGGATCATCACCTGCGGATTGACGAACAGCTGGCTGATCATCTGCTGGCCGACGTCCTGCTCGGTGTTCACCCGCGAGACGGTGACGCCGGCGGCCGTTGAGATGACCAGCGCCGGGATCTGCGCAACGAGCCCGTCGCCGATGGTCATCAGCGTATAGGTCCGCGCTGCGTCATTGAAGCTCATATCGTGCTGCATCATGCCGATCAGCAGCCCGCCGATGATGTTGACGACCATGATCACCAGGCCGGCGATCGCGTCACCGCGAACGAACTTGCTCGCGCCGTCCATCGAGCCGTAGAAATCGGCCTCCTGGGCCACGTCTGAGCGGCGTTTGCGCGCCTCGTCCTCGCCGATCAGGCCGGCATTGAGGTCGGCGTCGATGGCCATCTGCTTGCCCGGCATCGCGTCGAGCATGAAGCGCGCGCCGACCTCGGCGATGCGTCCCGCACCCTTGGTGATCACCATGAAATTGATGATGACCAGGATCAGGAAGACCACCAACCCGACGGCAAAGTTGCCGCCGACGAGGAACTCACCGAATGCCTCGATGACCTTGCCGGCGCTGGCGCCGCCTTGATGCCCCTCCATCAGGATCACTCGGGTGGAGGCGACGTTGAGCGAGAGCCGCAGCAGCGTCGTGAACAGCAGGATGGCCGGAAAGGCGGCAAAATCCAGCGGCTTCTGGGTGAACATGCTCACCAGCAGCACCATCACGGCGAGCGTGATGTTGAAGGTGAACAACAGGTCGAGCAGGAATGGCGGCAGCGGCAGGATCATCATGCTGAGGATCAGCATGATCAGCAGCGGTCCGGCCAAGACCTTCATCGGGGCATTGGTCAGCCACCACTGTTTGTCGAGCAGGGCCGCCATTGCGGTCATGACCGCACCTCCTCGCTGGTGCCGCGCTGCGGTGTCTGCATCGTCTCGGGCACCGGCAGGTCCGCCGGCGTTGGGGGCGACTCAGCCCCTTGGTGGTCGCTGTGGCGCAGCCGGAAGGCCCAGGCCATCACCTCGGCGACAGCGGTATAGAGAGACATCGGGATCTCGTCGTCGAGATCGACATAGAAGTACAGGGCGCGTGCGAGCGGCGGTGACGTCAGCCGAGGCACGGCATGCTCGTCGCCAAGCTCGCAAAGGCGCGCGGCAAGGTGCCCGGTGCCCTTGGCGACCACGCGCGGCGCGCTCATGCTCTGCTCCTCGTACTGGAGTGCGACCGCATAGTCTGTCGGGTTCGTGATGATCACGTCGGCTTCGGGCACCTTGCTCATCATCCGGCCTCTTGCGATGGCCTGCTGCTGTTGACGAATGCGCGCCTTGATCTGCGGGTCGCCCTCGGATTCCTTGTGCTCGCGTTTGACCTCTTCCTTGGTCATGCGCAGCTTCTTATTGTGGCTGATCAACTGGTACGGGATGTCGATCAGGATCACGATGACGAGTGTTAGCACCATCAGCGCACTCGCCGCGAGGGAGAGGAGCAGGGCGTTGGCCACGGCCTGTTGGGTCGTCTGGTCCATCAGGTCCATGTAGTGACCGCGCGTGGCGAGCAGGAACGTGACCGCGACACTGCCGACCAGGCCCGCCTTGGCGATGGCCTTGGCGAGCTCCACCAACGCCTGCACGCCCAGCATCCGCTTGAGCCCTTTGAACGGATTCAGCTTCGAGAGCTGCGGCTGCAACGCCTTGGCCGAGATCAGCCAGCCGCCGAGCAAGGCCGGCGAGACCAGCGCGACGACGGTCAACAGCAGAAACAGCGGTAGCATCGCGATCAAGGTGCGCTCGATGAGGTCGGTGGCCTTGGCCAGCATCGGCAAGACCTCGAACGCCTCCCGCCGCTCGAACAGGAAGGCCTGTTCCATGATCAGGCCAAGCTGATCGTAGAGCATCGCGCCCATCAGCCAAAGTGACCCGACACCCACCAGCAGCATCATGAAGGTGGTCAGCTCCCGGGAGCGGGCGACCTGCCCCTCCTCGCGGGCCTTCTCCAGACGGCGCTGGGTCGGTTCTTCGGTTTTTTCTTCGTCGTTGCCTTGTTCTTCGGCCATGGCCGATCACCGAAGACCTGAAACAGGTCTCGCCACTGTGCGCGGTGAACGGGACGTACGAGGCATCAAGGGGCAAGAACGGGCTGGTCGGAATCGATCGCGGAATCTCTTGAGGTGAAGAAGGGGCGCAGCCGGTGACCGCTGCTGGGGCCGGTCAAAACCCGAGCTCGTCGAGCAGTGCGTCGACCTGATCCTGACTTCCGACGACGTCTCCGGCCTCGGGATTGATCTGCGGACCATTGAGCAGGCTTTCATCGCGCTGCCGGTTCTCCGCCTCTCGCTTCTCATCGGCGCGGCGCTGCATCTGGTCCCGGGCCTGACCTTCGGGGACGTTGTCGATCAGCACCTGCACGAGCTGATTCTCGATCTCGCGGATGACCTCCATCATCTTCTTGATCACCTGGCCCGTCAGGTCCTGAAAATCCTGGGCCATCATGATCTCGAGCAGCTCTTTGTTCGTCTCTCCGGTCTTGTCCGGTACCTCGCCGAGATAAGCGCGCGTGTCCCGCACCAGCTGACGGGCCTCGTCGAGCTCGCGCGGCTCGGCAAACCACTCCGCCCAACGCTTATCCAGGGCCTCGGCGCGCTCCCCGAGCTCATCCTGGATCGGCCGGGCGCGATCGATCGCATTCAAGGCGCGGTCGGCCGCTTGCTCGGTCATATTGGCGACATAGCTGAGCCGGTCCCGGGCGTCCGGAATCGCCTCAGCGGCACGCTCGATCTCCTTATCCAGTCCGAGCTCGCGCATGCTGTCGCGTAGCATCCGGGTCAGATGACCGATGCGTGCGATGACACTCTCGATGTTCTGCTGATCTTCAGCGGGCTGTTGTTCAGTGGTCATCGTGTGTCTCCTGCGAGCCCGATTGCTTCTTGCTCAGCACTGTTCACCAGCCAAGCTTCTCGAAGATCTTGTTGAGTTTTTCGTCCAAGGTAGCGGCAGTGAAGGGCTTGACCACATAGCCACTCGCGCCGGCCTGTGCGGCGGCGATGATGTTCTCCTTCTTCGCCTCAGCGGTGACCATCAGCACCGGCATGTTCGCAAGGTCTGGGTCGGCACGGATCTGCTTGAGCATCTCCATCCCATCGAGGTTGGGCATGTTCCAGTCCGCGACAACAAAGTCAAACCCGCCTGCCTTGAGCTTGTTGAGCGCCTCTTGACCATCTTCGGCCTCATCCACGTTGGTAAAGCCAAGCTCTTTCAGCAGGCTCCGCACGATTCGACGCATCGTCGGGAAGTCATCCACCACCAGGAAGCCTATGTTCTTGTCGACCATCGAGGACCCTCTATTCGAATTCACCGGAACCACTAAACGAGCAGCTGGCGACGCCGTGCAGCTGGCTCGACCTCATCCTGTTTTCAACCGCAGCTTGCCGCCTAGCCTGAGTCTATGCATCGGCGCTGGTCAAGTCGACCGCGGGCGCCTCATGATACCAGCGATGCCAAGCACTACCCCGATCTCCGCCGTCGGAATGGCGGGTCCGTTAGCGCCCTATCCTGTCCTGTCTCGTCCGATAAGGTTGAGACGCAGGCGGCATCTTTGACAAGCCGTGTTGACTAGACCCGTTGGGCGCGCCCGGAAGCAGCCGCCAGCGCGATCAACCGCTGCGCGATCTCGTCGAGTGCGACGATCTCGTTCGCGGCCCCCATTGCGATTGCTTCCCGCGGCATCCCGAAGACCACGCAGCTCGCCTCGTCCTGGGCGATGGTGGGGGCCCCGGCCTGGCGCATCTTGAGCAGGCCGGCGGCGCCGTCCTTACCCATTCCGGTCAGGATCGCGCCAATCGCGTTGCGCCCGACGTGCTGCGCGGCGGAGAGGAACAGGACATCGACCGACGGCCGATGCCGGTTGACGGGCGGGCCGTCGTCGAGTCTCGCGACATAATTGGCCCCGTTGCGGTCGACCTTCAGGTGTCTGTCGCCGGGCGCGATATAGGCGTGCCCAGGGATGATCCGCTCGCCGTCCTCTGCCTCCTTGACCGATATCTGACTGAGCCGGTCGAGCCGCTCAGCGAAGGAGCGGGTGAAGCCCCCCGGCATGTGCTGTGTGATCAGGATGCCGGGGCTGCTGGCGGGCAGAGGCTCGAGCACGCGCCGAATGGCCTCGGTCCCACCAGTGGAGGCGCCGATGATCAGCAGCTTTTCACTGGTGATGATCGGCGCCTTCAGGCGCTCCGGCGGTGCCTGTTTGGGCTGCAGCGCCTGGCGCGGCCGCGAGTGGGCCGCAGCGCGGATCTTATCGGCGATCTCCTCGCTGTATTCCTGCATACCGCGACGGATGCCGATCGACGGCTTGGCGACGAAATCGAGCGCACCGAGCTCGAGCGCGCGCAGGGTGACCTCGGACCCGGCCTGGGTCAAAGAGGAGACCATCAGCACCGGCATCGGGCGCAGCCGCATCAGACGTTCCAGAAAATCCAGACCGTCCATGCGCGGCATCTCGACATCCAGCGTCAGGACATCGGGGTTGTGGCGCTTGATCAGATCGCGCGCGATGATCGGGTCCGATGCGACCGCGACGACCTCCATATCCGGTTGGCTCCCGATGATCTCGCTCAACAGGTCGCGTATGAGTGCTGAGTCGTCGACACAGAGCACCTTAATCTTGGCTGAACTCAAGGCCCTGGGCCTCCTCTACCACAAAGTCGGGCGATGCGGGGGGCGTCGCCACGAGCTCGGCACACTGTCGATGCCAGCATGGCGGAAGCTGGCCGAACGTTAAGCCCCCGCGCTGGCTGAGACCAAACAGTTCAAGCAAGGGTATAGATGGTTTGGCCTCGAAGTCGGAAGGCGTCGCTGATATGCGAGAAGTTTTCGGAATGGCCCGCGAACAGCAGCCCGTCTGGTTTCAACAGGGGGGCAAAACGGCCAAGGATGCGTGCTTGGGTTGGCTTGTCGAAATAGATCATCGTATTGCGACAGAATATTGCATCAAAGGGTCCTCTGACCGGCCATTGTGACCCCATCAGGTTTATCGTCTGAAACTCGACCATCGCCCGGATCTCGGGCCGCACTCGGGCCAATCCAGCTTGGCCGCCTGTGCCGCGCTGGAAGAAGCGCTTGATTCGGGCCTCTTCGAGCTTGTGTACCTGCTCGAGCGGATAGATACCGGCCCGGGCCTTCGCCAGCGCCTCGGTATCGATATCGGTAGCGACTACCTTTGCGTCGACCGTCCGGTTGCTGAAGGTCTCGGCCAGCGTGATGGCGATCGAATAGGGCTCTTCGCCGGTGGAGGCTGCCGCACACCAGATGCGCACACTGCCGGTGCGGTCGCGGACATGCGCGACGAGCTGCGGAAAATGATGGGCTTCGCGGAAGAAGGCGGTCAGATTGGTCGTGAGCGCATTCGTGAAGGCCTCCCATTCTTGAGAATCGGGCCGGCGCTCGAGACGCGCGAGGTAGTCGCTGAATCGCGTCAGACCATAGTGTCGGAGCCGCTTCGCGAGTCGGCTGTAGACCATCTCCCGCTTGTGCTCGGCGAGGACGATCCCGGCCCGCTTATGGATCAGCTCCCGAACCCGCGCAAAATCGGCCTCAGTCAGCTCGAGATCTTTTTCGACCGAGCCGTAGGACGACCAGCCGGTGTTGCCGACACCCGGTTGTTGCGCAAGTTCGTTCAAGCTGCCTCCCGTGCCTTCAAGCGTTCCGGCGTTACCTTCCGTCTCCAAGCAAACCAGTTTTTTCGCCGGGCCACCATGATACTGCGCACACGTCATTGACTCGAGCGTAGTGCTGCAGCTCTATTCTGGCTAGGGAGGTGCGTCGATGAGCTGTTTGATGTATCGGCTATTCTGTCGCTGTTCTCGATCCGCTGAAGAGTCGGTTCAAGCCGAGGTCCTGATCTGACTGGGCTGGACCCCGCTGCGGCCGCGCGTATCGTAGAGCGTCTTCTCTGAGATCGCGTGGATCAGGTCGAGTATCTGCCGGTTGCGCTCGAGGCGCATGGTCACCATCGCCCCGACGAGCTGATTGAGATGGGCGGCGCGCTCGCTTGATGCGCGCACTGCGTTCCATGCGCCCAGGCAGCCCGCGTCCGCGGCGGCTCGGCGTGCGCCGGCATCACCTTCGGGATAGCCCTGGGCCGCCTGCTCGGCGCGGCGTTCCTGTTCCGACTGCTCCAGATCGACGAGGAGCGTTTGCTTGTCCGCGGCAAGGCGCTGAAGCAGCTCACCGTCGATGCTGCCATTCGCCAGCGCCTCGCGCTCCTGCTCCAGCAGTGAAATCAAGGCGCCAAGATGATCGTACTGGGTGCGCAGCAGCCTGATCAGACTCATCGGTGTCACCTCCCGAGCAGGCCCTGTACGCTTGCAATGAGGCTGTCGGCAATGCGGTCGGTCCGGATATCGAGCCTGCCGTCACGGATTGCCTCGCGAATGGCCTCGACCTGCGCGACATTGATATCTTGATCCGTTCCGCCCGTCTCGCGATGGAGGTGGGTCAGCACGGCTGGGTCGGGCTTGGCAGAATCTCCACGCATCGGCCCCTGGACCTTGCCGGGCGACTCCTGAGCAGGCTGTTTGACGGGGAGCAGAGGATGGTTGGTATTGATTTTCAAGTCGGTCGCCTCTTGCGCGGTGCTTATTAGGAACTATCGGCCTGAGGGGCCTTGACTTTAATATTCGATCACGAGTCGCGCCTTGTCGACGACGCGCGCCCGCACCAGCTCCCGATCGGGGAACCGGACCCGGACCAGATCGCCTGCGCCGCCCGGGTCCAGTGCCGTCCCTTCCCGGGTGACGCGGAAGTTGGACCCGCGCGCCTCGACCACGACCTGGTCACCACGCTCGACCAGCGGCTTGATCTCGAACTGGCGGTGTTGAAGCGGGACACCGGCGGCCAGGTTGCGGCGCGCGACCTGGCCGATCACGGATTCGGGCTCGCGCACCGCATCGCGCGGCAACCGGCTCAGGTTACCGTGCTCCGATCTCAGCATCGCTGGCATGACCTGGGACCCCGCCGAGAGCGGCTGCTTGAGCACCGGGTAGCGCCCATAGACGTCGATCTCGGCCTGCAGGTATCGAACCTGGCGACCGTCGTCGCCGCAGCGCACACCGACCGAGACCCGCCCGCCGAGCGAATCCGACGGCCGGGGCAGGAACGGCTCCGGTGACGGACAGGGTGGCAGCTCGGCGGAGGGCGGGTGGACCTCAATGACCACCTCCGCGCCCTGATCTCGCGTCTGCTCGTACAAGAAGCGCTCAACGGCCTCCAGTGCCGGCTCATCCGCTCGCTCGTCTGCTTGCGCAGGCGTGTTGCCCACGAGCCCGAGTGCGAGCGGGGCCGCGAACGCAGTGGTGCCGAGGATCAGGCCAAGATCGCGGCAGAAGGCGGGTAGATCGCGCAAAGGCATGATAATAGCTGGCTGGCGAGAGGGACTGGCGCCGTCGCCCTCGCGACGTCAGCAAGGCGGCATGTCTTATCAGCGACTTGTCGCGGGCGAAGTGTCGAAATGATCACAAAAGCCGAGACTATTCGAGGCTTCGACCTGGAAAGCTGCCGACTATGCTTTACACTCCGTTAGACAACCATAGCCCCCGGGAGCGCGGATGATCGATCAGCTCGCAGCGGCTTTCGACTATCAGCAGAAGGTGGTGGCGCTGCACCAGGAGCGCCACGAGATCCTGGCCAGCAACATCGCCAACGCCGACACACCGAACTATAAAGCGCGCGACATCGATTTTGCCAGTGAGCTCAAGAAGGCCGTCGAAGGCGAGCGGCGCACCTCGACCGAGGGATTGGCGCTGGAGCGGACCTCGGTCCGGCATATCGCGGGGCAGGCCGAGTCGCTCTCGAGCCTTGACGATAACCTGATGTACCGCATCCCCGCGCAGCCGAGCCTGGACGCCAACACGGTCGAGATGGATCAGGAGCGCACGCAGTTTCTAGACAACGCGATGCGGTACCGGATCGGCCTGACCTTGGTCAACCGGCGGATCCAAGGCCTCAAGGAGGCCATGCAGCCCGAGTAAGGGCGCCGCCATCTCCATAAAGCGTTTCTCCTCCGCAACAAGGCCCGCTTATATCCGATGTTTTCTGTCTTCGAGATCTCCGGCTCAGCCTTGCAGGCGCAGTCACAGCGCATGAACGTCACCGCGAGTAATCTCGCGAATGCCAATAGCGTCACCGGCCCCGAGGGCGAGCCCTACCGGGCCAAGCAGGTCTTCTTCGAGAGTCTGGCGACCAATCCGAAGGGGATCGGTGGGGTGCGCGTCCGAGAGGTGCAGGAGGACCCAGCGCCGATGCGCCTGGAGTATCGTCCGGATAGTCCGCTGGCCGATGAAAACGGCTATGTGCAGATGCCGAATGTCGAGCCGGTGCATGAGATGGTCAACATGATCTCCGCCTCGCGCTCCTATCAGGCCAATGTCGAGGTCATGAACACCAGCAAGCAGATGATTTCACAAACACTGAGCATTGGAGAGGGCTAGGTAGATGATCAACGGAATCGAAAGCCAATCGGCGGCCAGTCGGGCCAGTAATGGCGGCACCAGCCTGCCACTGACCCAGTCTCAGGAACTGCGCGAGAGCTTCTTGGAGCTGCTCACCACGCAGCTCCAGAACCAGGACCCGCTGAATCCGCTCGAGAATGCCGAGATGACCTCGCAGATCGCGCAGATCAACACAGTCAGCGGCATCGAGCAGCTCAACCAGACACTGAAGATCATCACCGGGCAGATCGACGCCGGTCAGGCACTGCAGGCGGCCGAGCTGGTCGGCCAAGGCGTGTTGATGCCGGGTAATCGGGTGCTGTTGCAGCAGGATGAAGAAGGCGATGCGGTGACCACGCCGTTCGGCATCGAGATGGAGCAGCCCGCTGAGAACGTCCGCGTGACGATCACCGGCCCTAGCGGTGAGGTGGTCAATCGTTACGACATCGGCTCGGTTGCGGCCGGCGTTCAATCCTTCACCTGGGACGGGCTGACCAGCGAAGGGGCGGTGGCCGCTTCCGGAGCCTACACCGTCTCGCTGGAGGCAACCGATGCCGATGGTGAGGCCGTCGATGCCGAGGCGCTGAACTATGCCCAGGTGCAGGGCGTGACGCCACAGGATCAAAACGGGCAGGTGCGCCTGGATCTCGGCGGCGTCTATGGCCAGATCGCCCTCGATGACATCCGCATGATCCTTTGATTTCCGTCTAGCCAGTGGAGCGGAGTAATAACCAATGAGCTTTTCCCAAGCACTTAGCGGCCTGCGGGCACAGTCCGAAAGTATCAAGGTCATCAGCAATAACATTGCCAACTCGCAGACCGTCGGTTTCAAGGGTGCCGATGTACTCTTCTCCGATGTCTTTGCAGGCGCTGCTAGTAAGGTTGGTCTCGGAGTGGCGGTGGCCGGCGTCGTGCAAGACTTCCGCTCGGGTGATCTGGAGAACACCGGCCGCGAGCTGGATTTAGCGATCGCCGGCCAGGGCTTCTACCGGCTGGAGAAGCCTGGTGGCGAGGTCGTCTATTCGCGCAATGGCCAGTTTAATCAAGATGAGAATGGCTTTCTGGTCAATGGCACTGGCCAGTTCCTGACCGGTTATGGGCTCTCTGACGCGAATGATCCTTTCTCGGAAGTAATCCCCGGCGGCGCCCCTCAGCGGCTGCAGATAACCTCCGACGACATCCCGGCCAATGAAACAGCTGAGGTAAGCGCGATCTACAATCTCGATGCCTCTACGGAAACGGGCGTTAACCTTCAGACCGCAACGGTCGATGACGGCGCGGGTAACCAGGAAGACGTTGACTTTGACTTCTCCTCGAGCTTTACGGCCTTTGATTCGCTTGGTAACGAGCGAACTATTACGACCTATTTTCAGAAAACAGGTGATAATCAGTGGGCTGCATGGGTTGCGCTTGACGGTGTAATAAATGGGTACACCGCAGCCGGGGCGCCGGGCAACAGTACGTTCGATTTAACGTTTGACTCAAGCGGGATTTTGACTGATACCGGCGCTGGGAATACGGACCCAATACCGCTTACATTTCAAGCCGCTAACTATGCGCTCGACGGTGCGGAAGACCTAGATTTTGAGCTCGACCTTGTCGGTACTACTCAGTTCAGTAATGATTCTGTTCAGAATAGCCTAACGCAAGACGGCTATAGTTCAGGATCTCTCGTCGGGATAGAAATACAAGAGGACGGTACTGTTACACGTATTTTCAGCAACGAGGAGCGTCGAGATGCTGGTCAGATCGTGCTAACCAACTTCATCAACCCTGAGGGGCTGCAGCCCGATGGCGACAACGCGTGGCGCCAAACCAGTACGTCTGGCGAGCCAGTCCTTGGCGCGGCCGGCACCGGGGTCTTCGGTACGATCGCGTCTGGGGTTTTAGAGAACTCGAATGTCGAGCTCGCTCAGCAGCTTGTCGATCTCATCGTCTCGCAGCGCTCGTACCAGGCCAACTCCTCCTCGATAAGCACTCAGGACGAGCTGCTGCAGACCGTCATTAATCTGTGACGCCTTTGATCTGCGCGAGATCGTCTTTCGGCTTTTCAGTTCATCATCTGGGCCCGGTCACCGCGGCCCAGTCGACTCCTCGAGGCTAAATGGACCGCATCCTCTACACCGCAATGAGCGGCGCCAAACAAGGCGTGGATCGTCAGGCGGTTATCAGCAACAACCTGTCGAACGTCAGTACGACTGGCTTTAGGGCGGAGCTGTTCGCCGCGCGCGCGGTCCCCGTTCAGGGAGAGGCTGCAACACACACGCGGGTCTCGGCAGTCGCGTCGACCCCGGGCAGTGATTTCAGCCACGGTCCGTTGACGACGACCGGACGTCCGCTTGACGTCGCGCTCGATTCGCGCGGCTGGATCGCCGTTCAGGCCCAGGACGGGTCTGAGGCCTATACCCGGCGTGGTGAGCTGCAAATCGATAACAACGGTGTGGTCAATATCGTCGGTCGGCCGGTGATCGGTGAGGGCGGGCCGGTCATTGTGCCGCTCGATTCGCAGGTCTCGATCGGCGCGGACGGCACGCTCGGCGCGATTGGGCCGGGACAGGGGCCGGATGCGCTCGTCGATGTCGGGCGGATCAAATTGGTTGACCCGGGCGAGCAGCGGCTGATTCGCGGTGATGACGGCCTGTTTCGCCCGCCCGAGAACCAGGACGGCGAGATCCTTCCATTACCGCGTAACGAAGAGGTTCGTCTCGTCAGTGGCACCCTGGAGGGGAGCAATGTGAGCGCGGTCGAGGCCATGGTCGCGATGCTCGATGCATCTCGGCACTACGAGATGCAGATGTCCGCGATCAGTAAGGTCGACGAGAACGCCCAGCGTGCAAATAGTCTCTTGTCAATACAGGGCTGAGTTTCAGCCTGAAAAACGTTAAAGGAATTCGCAGCATGATCCGTTCCCTGTGGACCGCGAAGACCGGCCTCGAGGGCCAGCAGACCAAGCTAGACGTCATCGCGAACAACCTCGCGAACGTCAGCACGAATGGTTTCAAGCGCTCGCGTGCGGTCTTCGAGGACCTGCTCTATCAGAACCTCCGCCAGCCCGGTGCGCCGAATAATGTTCAGGATCGCCTGCCGTCAGGACTGCAGGTTGGAAGCGGTGTGCGACCAGTCGCGACCGAGCGGCTTCATACGCCAGGCAGCCTCGAGAACACGGGTAACTCGCGGGATTTGGCGATCGACGGAAGAGGGTTCTTCCAGATCCTGATGCCGGATGGAACCATTTCCTACACGCGGGACGGTAGCTTTCAGTTGGACGAAAATGGCCAAATGGTAACGGCCAATGGGCTTCCGCTGGAGCCAGCGATTTTCATCCCCGAGAATGCGCTCTCCTTATCCATCGGTGAGGACGGCATCGTCTCGGTTACCCAGCCCGGTATTCCGCAGGATCAGGAGATTGGCCAAATTACATTGGCTACCTTCATCAACCCGACGGGCCTGCAGAGCATGGGGCGCAACCTGTACCAGGAGACCTCGTCCTCAGGACCTCCAAACGAGAACATTCCGGGGTTCAATGGTGCTGGATCGTTGCTGCAAAACTATGTTGAGACCTCGAACGTGAACGTGGTCGAGGAAATGGTCAGCATGATCCAGTCCCAGCGCGCCTACGAGATCAATAGCAAGGCTGTCCAGACCAGTGATGAGATGCTCGCGCGGTTGGCGCAGCTCTAACCGCAGGGGCGAATCCCTCGAGGACAATGAGACATCCTATCGTTGGACTGGCCATATTATCGGCGATGCTGCTCGTTTTGAGTGGTTGCGCGCAGCTGCCGCGCCGGTCGGTCGTTAGCCCACCAGAGCCGGTCAGCATACCGGATGCACGGCCTCCAGTGGCCAACGGCTCCATCTTCCAGGCCCAACGGGGCGTTCAGCCGTTGTTCGAGGATCGGCGGCCGCGGATGCCAGGTGACATTCTGACCATTGTGTTGGAGGAGGAGGTCAGCGCGACCAAGAACGCGGAGTCCAACGCCAATCGGCAGGGCTCCACCAGCCTGGATTTCGCTGAGGTTCCGCCCTTCATCACCGAGCGGATCGCGGAACTCGAGGATCTTGGTTTCAATGTTTCTGGCGCGAATGATTTCAGTGGCGGTGGTGATTCGCGGGCAAGCAATACCTTCGATGGAACGATCACCGTCACGGTCGTCGAGGTGATGCCGAACGGCAACCTGCGCGTACGTGGCGAGAAGCACATCGCGATCAATCAGGGGGCGGAGTTTATCCGCTTCTCTGGAGTGGTGAATCCGCGCACGATTACCGGTGAGAACACGGTGGCTTCTACGGCGGTCGCCGATGCACGCATCGAGTACGTTGGTGACGGTTATATCAACGAAGCGCAGCACATGGGGTGGCTGCAACGCTTCTTCTTGAACGTGTCCCCCTTCTGATCGTGGCTGATCGGCGCGAGGGTCTCTGTAAAATGTTACCAAGACCATTCTTGACGCTTAGGCAGCAGATGAACCGAGTAAAGAGAACTTCACTACGTATCCCAGCCGTCCTGCTTAGTAGTCTGGTTTTTAGCTTTATTGTCGCGCTACCGGCATCCGCTGAACGGATCAGTGAGCTAGCCGATTTTGCGGGCGTTCGCGACAACGCGTTGGTCGGCTATGGCCTCGTCGTCGGTCTGGATGGCACCGGCGACCAAACCATGCAAGCACCGTTTACCGGCCAGAGCCTGACCAACATGCTCTCTCAGTTGGGTATCTCGGTCCCTCCAGGCACCAACATGCAACTGCGGAATGTGGCGGCGGTGATGGTCACTGCCGATCTGCCTCCGTTCTCGCGTCAGGGGCAGCGGCTGGATGTCAATGTTTCGTCGGTTGGTAACGCGCGTAGCTTGCGCGGCGGTACCCTTTTGATGACGCCTCTCAAAGGTGCTGATGGCGAGATCTATGCAATCGCCCAGGGCAACCTGCTAGTACCAGGCGCCGGAGCTCAGGCCGGCGGCGCGGCGGTCCAAATCAACCAGCTTGGGGGCGGGCGTATCCCGGGCGGGGCTCTAGTAGAGCGTGAGGTCCCGCTAAACCTGGGCGCGAACAATGGGATACTGGAGCTTGTTCTGAAAGAGGCCGATTTCGGCACCGCGAAGCGCATCGTTGACGCCATCAATGACGAATTTGGCTGTGTGATGGCGAAGGGCGTGAATGGCCGAGTCATTAAACTGAATGGCCCCCCGACCGACAATATGCGTGTCAACTTCATGGCCCGGGTCGAGAGCATTCAGGTGACGCCGACCGAGGCACCTGCAAAGGTGGTGTTCAATTCGCGGACAGGCTCGATCGCGATGAACAGCGCTGTGACACTCCGTCGAGCGGCGGTGGCGCACGGTAACCTCGCTGTCACCATTGATACACAATTCGCCGTGAGTCAGCCGCCACCTTTCAGCGGCGGCGAGACCGTGGTCGTTCCCGACACTGAGATCACGATCGAAGAGCAGGACGCCTATCTACGGATGGTGGGCGGGGCGGATCTGACCGAGGTTGTGAGTGCGTTGAACGCCCTCGGGGCAACCCCGCAGGACCTGATGGCGATCTTGGAGGCGCTGAAGGCGAGCGGCTCGCTTAGGGCAGAGCTCGAGATCATCTGATGCGCGCAGACGGCGCAGCCAGTCAATTCGCTCTTGATATGGCGGGCTTGCAACGCCTGCAGCAGAGTGCTCGGCAGGATCGCCCGGAGGCGATCCGCGAGGCGGCTCAGCAGTTCGAGGCGCTGTTCCTGCACAGGCTGGTCAAGGGTATGCGCGATACCGTGCCGACCAGTGATCTCACGAACAGCAAGCAGACCGAGTTCTATCAATCACTGCTTGATCAGCAATGGTCGCAGACCATGGCCGAGCGCGGTATTGGCTTGGCCGATCAACTGGTTGCGCAGCTCGAAGCAGAAGGGACAGCCCGCTCTGCCCGAAACGATTTTTCACGGCCTTCTCCTGCGGTGTCCGAAGCGAGCGCGAGCGCGGAGGAGCCCGCTTCACTGATCGCCGGTATCCCGCGCGGTACACCCCAACCGCTAACGAATCCGGTGCCGGCGAGCGCCACGCGCAACGAAGGTGCCACGCAGGCGGGTGGTGAATCGTCGTTTGCGGGCTCGGCACAGGCCGGTGCATCGGCTGATCAGCCCCAGCGCTTCCTCGATGCCTTCGGCGGTCGCGCGACAGGTCCGCTAGTCGGGGGGTCACCGGACGATAGTGATCAGGTGACGGCGGGCGGCCTGAAGAATGGGCAAGGTGATGCCTCGGCAAGCCTGCTTCAGGGCTGGCGCCGGCCTACAGGGGAGCGCCCGGCTAGCTCGGGCAGCGTCGGCGTCGGGCTGTTTTCCGGATTGGGGAAGCACTCGGAGCCGGCTACCGATGTGCTTGCGGAACATGTACAGGCCTTCCTCGAGCCTTTGGCTGGGCCGGCTCAGGCCGCGAGCCGTCGCACCGGTGTGCCGGCTGAGCTGATCCTGGCTCAGGCCGCGCTCGAGACGGGCTGGGGCCAGTATCAGATCCTGACGCCGGAGGGGCAGAACAGCCACAATCTGTTCGGAATCAAGGCCGGCAGCCAATGGCAGGGCCCGACGGCCGAGGTCACGACGCACGAGCATATCGAGGGTCAGCGCGTGCGCCTCCGGGATCGGTTCCGTGTCTATGAGTCGTTTGAGGCGGCCTTTACCGACTATGCGAGCCTCATCAGCGAGAGCCCGCGCTACAACGCAGTAACCACGGCCCCCAATGCTGAGCACGCGGCGCGTGAGCTTCAGGCCGGCGGCTATGCGACAGACCCCGCCTATGCCGATAAGCTGATCAGCATCATGGAGAGCCTCGGCCCGGTCGTCTCGCAAGCGTCGCGCTCTCCGATCTTCTTCAGTTATTGACCGGTGGCAGGCACCAGCCGCTCAAGATTGCCTTCGGTTTGCCGATAAACCGGTTAGAACACGGGCTTGAGACATCGCTGCCGGAAACAAACAGCATGAGCATCTACTCCATTGGGCTCAGTGGCCTTAACGCGGCTCAGAATGCCCTAAAGACCACGAGCAACAACATCAGCAACGTCTACACGCCCGGCTACAACCGGGAAGTGACCATCCTCCAGGAGAATGGTGCCTTGCCGACGGGCGTGCGCGTGACTGAGATCCAGCGGCAATTCAATCAGTTCGTCGCCGAGCAGCTCAACGATTCGCTGACAGAGACTCGTAGTCTCGAGGCGTATCAGACTCAGGTAAGCCAGATCAACAACCTGTTGGCTGACCGTGAGGCAGGTCTCTCGCCGCTGATGCAGAACTTCTTCTCGAGCCTGGAGGATCTGGCGTCCGCCCCGTCTGACCCGGCTTCGCGCCAAGGTGTCCTGGGGACCGCGGAGACGATGACCGCGCAGTTCCGGGCCTTCGATGGATACCTTGACGACATGCAGCAAGGTGTCAACGGCCAGATTCGCGATGAGGTCACCCAGATCAACAACCTCACCGAGCAGCTAGCCGGGCTCAACCGTGAGATCGCGCTGGCGCGTGCAAGCCGCGGTCAAGCCCCAAACGGCCTGCTCGATCAGCGCGACCACGTGATCGAGCAGCTCAACGAACGGATGAATGTGCGGCTCAACATTCAGGACGGCACGACCTACAACATCGGGCTGCCGAATGGTCAGCAGCTCGTCACCGGGACCAGCGCCTTCGAGCTGGTCGCCGTGGATTCCCCTAATGATCCGCAGCGCACAATCGTCGCCTATCGAGACGGGTCTGGTAGCAATGCCAGCGTCATTCCGCTCGATGAGGGCCTGATCACGGGGGGAACGCTCGGCGGGCTCATGACCTTCCGCAGTGAAGCACTCGATAAGACCCAGAATCAGATGGGTCAGCTCGCTGCATCCTTGGTGACCGGATTCAACGACCAACACCGCCTCGGGCAGGATTCCAACGGCGATCAGGGGGCCGATTTCTTCGGCATCGGCCAGCCCCAGGCCTTCTCGAATGACCGCAATAACGGCACCGCAGAGGTGACCGAGGTGATCTTCGACGAGCCGAATATCGATCAGTTGCGTGCGACCGACTACGAGGTGCGGGTTATCGATGCGAGCGTCTCGCCACCCGAGTTTTCTGTCGTTCGCAAGGACAACGGCGAGGCACTGGCCGAAGCCCCCGCGGGGCAGGCGCCCGCGGCAGGGGAGTACGCATTCGCTGATCCCAACGGCGACGGCACCGATGCGACGCTGACCTTCGGTGGTGTTGTCCTCACCTTTGACGATTCGGACCTCCTTGCCGACAACGATCGTTTCGAGGTTCAGCCAGTGCGCCGGGCAGCCGGCGACATGGACACACTGATCACCGAGCTGGACGAGATCGCTGCCGGCGCATTGGTCGCGACCGAGGGCGATATGGAGATCAGCGTGCTGACGGCCGCCGAGGGGGCCTTCGCCGGAGCGCCGCCCGAGTATGAATTGGAATTATCCGACGCCGGTGGTCTTCAGTTTGCGAGCACGTCCCTGTCAGTCCCCGCAGACGTATTGGTCAACGGGGAAACGCGGGTTGTCGATGCGGACGGCGTCGTGCGCAATGCCGATGACACCGCCGATGCGGTACTGGCTGCCGGAGATCGGGTGACTGTCGACGGTGTCGGTTTCCGCATCGATGCGCTTCCGGAGGCCGCTGCCTCACCGGCTGAACTGACACTCCAAGAGGCGGCTTCCGGGCCGGGCGACAACCGCAATGCGATCGCGTTACAGGACCTGCAGAGCGAGGATCTGGTTGCCGGCCGGGCGACCTTGACACAGGCCTATGCCAGCATGGTTTCGGACGTCGGCAACCGCGCCAATATCGTTCAGGTCAACCTGGAAGCAAGCCAGGGGATCACCGAGCAGATCGAAGCGCTTCAACAATCGGAGTCTGGGGTCAACCTCGATGAGGAGGCCGCGAACCTGATCCGGTTCCAGCAATACTATGCCGCCAACGCTCGGGTGATCGATACGGCCTCGACCCTGCTCGACACCATCTTGGGCTTGCGCAACTAATCTCATTCTGGGTCTCTCAGCCATGATGCGTATCAGCACCGTCACCATGTTTCAGCAGAGCCTGACCTCGATGAACCGCCAGCAGAGCGAGTTCCTCAAGGTCGGGCAACAGATCGCGAGCGGCCGCCGGGTGGTCACGCCTGCCGACGATCCCCAGGCATCATCCCGTGCCGTGCGCGTCTCGCAGTCGCAAGCCGTGACGCAGCAGAATACCGATTCCCGTGTCAGCGCGCGTAATACCCTCGCGCAAAGCGAAAGCGTGCTCAACAGCGCCACTGATGTCGTCATTCGGGCCAAGACACTCCTCGTGCAAGCGGCGAGTGATACGCTCAGCGATAGTGACCGGAAGGCTGTCGCGTCGGAGCTGCGCGGCCTTCATGAGACACTGCTTGGTCAGGCTAACGCCACCGATGGTAACGGGACCTATCTGTTTGCCGGCTATCAAGACGAAGGGCCCCCCTTCATTCGTGCAAGCTCAGACGCTGGGATGGTGGGAGTCGAATACCGCGGCGATGATCAGGTCCGCGAGCAGCGAGTCGATGCGTCGCGCATCATGCCGGTAACCGATAATGGCAAGATGCTGTTCCAGAGTGTGGCAAGTGGGTCGACCTACGTCGCGCGAGCTGAGAAAACGGCCCCCAATCCCTCTGATATCGATCTCGGAACCCAGGTCGGGTATGTCCGCAACGAAGGCTCGGTCACTTTCTCCGGGCCGACGCGTGTTGATGCAAGCCACGCCAATTTCGGCGATGACTTCAGGGTCGAATTCAATCGCAGTAGGGTCGATGCGAGCGCACTGCTCAATGACGGCGTCGTGGATGTCTCACAGGGTGAATTGACGGGTTTCACGCCAAGCGTTCTTACCGACTCGAGTGACATCGTCAATGCCCTTGAAGCGACGAGTGAGATCGTGAGCGTCGTCGACCAGAGCGCTGCAAATGACGGCTCCGAGCTTGTGGTGACCTTTGCCGAAGGGGTAGCGGACGATTTCGACTTTACACTCGAAAGCGCAACGAATAACCATACCGCAGCCTTTACCAATGCCATCCAGGTTTCCGCTGTAAAGGTTCAAGAGGTCGATGCGAGCAGTTTGCTCAGGGATGGGAACGTGAGCCTGTCTGCAGGCGCGTTGACAGGGTTTACCTCTGCGGCCTTCAATGAGTCGGGGGAACTAATCGAGGCGCTTGAGGCAACCGATGAAATCGTTCGCGTTGTCGATAAGAGCCCTGACAAGGGCGGTTCCGAGCTCGTCGTCACGTTCGCGGAAGGATTGTCGAACGACTTCAGCTTTACGCTGGAAAGCGCGGATAACGGCTATACGGCTTCGTTCAGCAACGATGATACGGAGTTGCTGGGCCCACAAGACTACGAGTCCGGGGAAACACTGACGTTCGGCGGCGTCAGCATCGCGGTGGAAGGCGAACCGGCCGTCGGCGATCAGATCCAGGTCAGACCAGCTGATGACGCCCTTGCGAACCAAGATCTGTTCAAGACCCTCAAGGATGCGATTGATGTCTTAGAGATCGATCAAGCCGGCTTAGAAAGCAACCATGCCCACGTGCACAATACCATCGACACGATGATGCGCGAGCTGGACAACGGGCTGGATAATATACTCACGCGGCGAGCATCAGTTGGCGCGCGACTGAACGAGCTGGACGTGGTCGACACCGCCAGTAGCACGCGCGCGCTCAATTTCGACCGGACGATGTCGGAACTGGTCGATTTGGACTACGGGGAGGCTGTCACAGAGTACAGCCTGCGTCAGGTTGGGCTTCAGGCCGCCCAACGCGCCTTCGTTGACATCCAGGGCATGTCGTTGTTCGACTTCATGCGCTAACGTTCATGGCAAGGTGCCACCGCAGACGATGCATTTCGCGTGATTCACGGTCACGGCTATAGCCATTCCACGTGATCACCGGCCAGAAAGCGCCGGAACAGTCAGCACCGATGGGCTCAGCTTGTCCCGGAAACCAGGGCGAGTGACTATAACAGCAATATCGTGCCGCTTCGTCTGATCCGGACGCCGAAACGGCCGCACATCCGCTTGACCAAGGCGCTCAGTTAGAGCGGCGCCAGCATATCCAGGAGTTGCTGCTGCTTCATCAGCGCATGAGCGAATAGCCGCTCCAGGAAGGCCGTGATGTCGTTCATCATCACCATCAGCAGGAACATCCCGACCAGCAGCTGAGTCGGGAAGCCAATCGAGAACACGGTCAACTGGGGTGCTGACCGGTTAAGGATACCGAGCGCTAAGCTGATCGTGATCAGCGGGCCAACCACCGGCAGGGCCAGCAGGGTGCCGGTCGTAAAGATGACCCCGCTGTAACGCGCGAGCATCTCGAATGCGCCGGGATTGAACCCGCCCAGCCCGATCGGCAGCGTCTGGAAGCTGGTTGCAAGGATCTCGAGTACGATCAGATGGCCATTGAAGGCCAGGAACATCAACAGCGTGATCATCAGCAGGATGCGCGAGAGCACGACCATGTTGGTGCCGCTGCCCGGGTCGAAGAAGGTCGCAAAGGCTAGACCCATCTTCAGACCGATGAAGACCCCGGCCGCCTGCACGACGCCAAAGGTGAACTGCATCACCATCCCCATCGCCAGGCCGATGATCACCTGCTCGACCATGATCCAAACGCCGGCCCAGGACAGGATCGGCACGTCGGGCAGCGGCGGTATGACCGGTGCAATCACGATCGAGATCGCGACAGCGAGGCCGACCTTGGCCTCGTTCGGCACACTGGAGTGGCCCCAAAGTGGCGAGGCGGCAAGGAAGGCGGTGATGCGCGTGAACGGCCACAGGAACGCCGCCAGCCAGGTCTGCAGCTGATCGAAGGTGACCTCGAGCATCACGGTTGGTCGGGGTGCGTGCCGGCTAATCGAACAGTCGGCGCGGCCGGCGCCGTTACGAGAACATCCGCGGGACCTCGGTAAAGAGCTTGCGGGTGAAGGTGGTGATCACCTGCAGCTGCCAGGGGCCTGCGAGCACGAGCACCGCGAAGACCGCCAGGATCTTCGGGATGAAGGTCAGGGTCATCTCGTTGACCTGGGTCGCCGCCTGGAACAGGCTGATGAGCAGGCCGGTCGCGAGCGTCGTCAACATGATCGGGCCGGCGAGGAAGAGCGCGACGCGCATCCCCTGATAGGCGAGAGTCATCACTTCTTCGGGCTGCATGGCTCTGATCTCCCCGTCTGTAGATTAGAAATAGAAGCTCTCTGCCATCGAACCGAGGATGAGCTGCCAGCCGTCCACGAGCACGAACAGCATCAGCTTGAACGGCAATGAGATGATGATCGGCGGCACCATCATCATGCCCAGTGACATCAGGGTGCTCGCCACGACTAGATCGATGATCAAGAATGGGATGAAGATCGTGAAACCGATCTGGAACGCCGTCTTGAGCTCGCTCGTGACAAAGGCCGGGACCAATATACGCAGCGGGACATCCTCTGGCCCCTGCATCGGCTCGATCTCGGCCAGGCGCGCGAACATGGCGAGATCCGGCTCGCGCGTTTGCGCGAGCATGAACTCCTTGAACGGCCCCTGCGCGCGCTGCAGAAACTCCCCGAACTCGATCTCTTCAGCGCTCAGCGGCGCCCAGGCATCCTGATAGACCTGATCGAACACGGGCGCCATGATGAAGAAGGTCAGAAACAGCGCCAGCCCGAGCAGCACCTGATTCGGCGGCGCCGCCTGCGTACCCATCGCCGTGCGCAGCAGGCTGAGCACGATGATGATCCGAGTGAAGCTGGTCATCATCAGCAACAGCGCTGGCAGGAACGCCAGGGAGCTGAGCAGCAACAGCGTCTGCAGCGAGAGCGACCACCGCTGCCCGCCGTCGTCCATCGGCTCGCTGATCAGCCCCGGGATTTGCTGCGCCTGGGAGGGTTCCACCCACAGCAAACCGATGCCGGTCAGCAATAGGAGCAGGGTGGAGGATCGCAAGGCCCAAAGCAGCGCGGCCTTCATCGCAGCCCGATGTTGTGCTTGAGCGCTTTGGCAAAGCGCGTCGCGAAGGAGTCGTCAGGCTCGAACTGGGGACCATTCATCTGGCTATTTGCCCCTGGCACCTGCTCAGACGACGGGGCAGGGAGCTTGTGCAGCCGGGTAACCTGACCGCCACCGACACCGAGCACCAGCCAGGTGGAGTCCACCTGGACGATCACGACCCGTTCCTTGAGCCCAACCGCGGTGCTGCCGATGACCTTGAGCGCTGCACCGCCACCAGCCGGGGCCGCGCGAAAGCGGCGCACGATGAAGGCGGCCGTTAGGATGATCAGCACGATCACCAGCAAAGCGACGCTGAGCTTCGCCAACTCGGCAAAGCCGACCAGGGTATCGCCGCTGGCGACCTCGTTCATCGGTTCAGCTTCTGGACGCGTTCGGACGGACTGATGATCTCGGTGATGCGGATGCCATACTTGTCTTCGACGACGACGACCTCGCCCTGAGCGATCAGGTAGCCGTTGATCAGGATGTCCATCGGCTCGCCGGCAAGCCCATCGAGCTCGACGACAGAGCCCTGCGCCATCTCCAGCAGCTGCTTGATGGTCACCTTGGTCCGACCCAGCTCCACCGACAGCCGCACCGGGATGTCCAAGATCATCTCCAGATCCCGGCTCTCGGTCTTCTGGCCCGACTGCTCT
The DNA here is from genome assembly GCF_016584085.1 of Halochromatium glycolicum. GTDB lineage: Bacteria > Pseudomonadota > Gammaproteobacteria > Chromatiales > Chromatiaceae > Lamprobacter > Lamprobacter glycolicus. The sequence goes on from NZ_NRSJ01000002.1 coordinate 136,106, forward strand.
AACGGCCGGAATACGCGATCGCCTGCCGCCTCGGCCGCAGCCTGCGACGAAGCAGTCGTCTCAGACGGCGCGCTGGCGGGCGGCTCATCGCTCGGCGGCTCGGTCTCAGCACTTGGGGTCTGCGCTTCCTGCTCGGCCATCGCCGCCGCCCAGAGTTCCTCTTCACCGCCGTCGCTCCTTTCGGGCGTTTCGCTGTCGGCGGTCTCAGCGGCTTCCTGCTCGGCCATCGCCGCCGCCCAGAGGTCGAGATCGGCATCGGTCTCTCCAACGCCCTCGTCGCCTTCCTGGTCGGCCACCTCTTCCTCGGGCCGCTTGGCCTCGTCCTCGGGAGCCTGATCCGCGGAGCGCTCGTCCCCGGCCGTCTGCTCGGTTTCGTCTTGATCAGTCATGATGTGTTGCTTTGGTCTCCGACCGCTGGGCGCGACGTCTGCTGATGAATGCGTCTTCAGCCTCGAGCGGTTCCTGCTGACGCGCGTGGTCGATCATCTGCACCACTCGCAGCGCGCGGCGGTCGTTCTGGCTACCGTACTCGCATTCCATGACGGGGATACCGTCGACGCTGGTCAAGACCGTGTCGGGCAGCTCGATCGGCAGGATATCCCCAACCTTCAGTGAGAGCACTTGATTGATCCGCGAGGGGATCGTCGTCAGATTCGCGACGAGCTCGATCTGCGATTGCCGCAGCTCACCGGCCATCCGCCTCCCCCAGAGATTGTCTGGGTCCTGGCCACCGTCCCGGAGCGGATTGCTCAGGATGTCGCGCACCGGCTCGATCATCGCGAACGGGATACAGATCTGGAAACTGGTCGCGAGGTTGCCGACATCGATATTGAATGAGGTGTTGACGACAATCTCATTCGGTGAATTGGTGATGTTCGCGAACTTCGACTGCATCTCGCTGCGGAGATAGCTGATCTCGAGCGGATAGATTGGCCGCCAGGATTCGCTGTAGGCGTCGATGGCCAGTTGGAGCATGCGCTGAATGATGCGCTGCTCCGTGTTGGTGAATTCGCGGCCTTCGGAGCGCGTCAGAAACCGCCCATCCCCGCCGAAGAGATTGTCCACGACCATAAAGACCAGGGTTGGCGGAAACACGATCAGTGCCGAGCCCTTGAGCGGTCTCATCGCGATGATATTGATATTGGTCGGGACCGGCACATTGCGCGAGAAGTCGCTGTAGCTCTGATACCGCACCGTGTCGACGGTGATGTCTGCGCTGCGGCGCAGGAAGTTGAAGATCGCGACCCGAAAGTGGCGTGCGAAGCGCTCGTTGATGATATCGAGCGCGTGCAGCCGCTCGCGCACCACCCGATGCTGCGTGGCCGGGTCATAGCGGCGCATACGCGACTGCGCGCCCGCCCCTTGCTGTGCGGAGCCTTCATCGTCGCCGCTGACCCCCTTCAGGAGGGCATCGATCTCTTCTTGCGACAGTAAGTCGTCTTGGGACATAAAGCCAGTCGCGGGCTACTGCACGATGAACTCGGTGAACAGGACTTCGTCGATGACAAGCTCAGGTTGATCCTCGGCCAAGGGAGGCGACGTGAGCGTCGCGACCAGCCGATCGGCCAGCTTCTCCTTGCCGGTAGCGGTGGTCAGCTCGTCGACCTGCTCGTCGGAAAGCTTCATCAACAGGCGACTGCGCACCTGCGGCAGATATTCCTCGAGCATCGCTTTCGTCCGTTGATTGCCGACCTTGAAAGTGATGCCGATGTAGAGCAGCCGGCTACTGCCGGTCGAGCTGCTCAGGTTGATCGTGAACGGCTCGAGCTCGACGAAGATTGGTGGCTCGCGCTCCGTCTCCTCGGTTGCCTGATCGCCGTTTGTGCCGCCTGCGTCTGACTGCCAGGCCAGGTAGGCCGCAACGACTGCAGTGATCAGCGACAGCACGACCAGTACGATCATCAGCCACAGCAGCTTGTTCGAGCCAGTCTTGGAATCCGCCACGCTCTGATGGACCTCCTGATGAGCTACCGCATCAAGTATGCGGGAAGGGTGAAACGCGCAAAAGAGGGAATAGGCGCTGGAACAGCGCCCATCTTATCGAATGGAAGACGCCGAGACTCCTCGGCTAGGCGTAGAGATCCACCCGGCCATCCAGCTGGATCGCCGTCGCGGCAGGTATCTCGTCAAATAGAGGCTCGTCCGTGCTGCCCGACAAACCAACTCCCTCCCTATTGCCCTGTCCGTCGTGTCCAGCCGATTGAGGGTTGGACTCTGGATGTTGCTCTCCAACCGAGGTCTCCCCCAATTGGATACCCTGTTCCGCCAGGGCCTCACGCAACTGAGGGATTGCTTGCTCGACTGCACCCCGGACCTGCGCGTTTGCAGACAGGAATTGGATCTGCGTGCTCTGCTCAAAGACCTTCAGCGAGACCGTCAGCGGCCCAAGCTCTGGCGGGTTCAGCCGGATCTCGACCTTTTGCTCACCGCCGCGCTGAGTCAGCATCACCAGCTGCTGGCCGAGCTGCTGCGGCCAAGCCGAACTCGTCAGCGGCGCATTGATACCTGCCGTCATCGCGGAGGCGCCGGTGCCAGACGCCGCGCTCGTCGCGGCAGCTTGACCGCCCAGCATGCCGCCTGCCAGGTTCATGCCGTCAGTGCCTGATCGACCCAGGCCAGAGCCCGAACCAGAGCCAGAACCGGCCCCACCGTCGCGGCTTGCGATCGCGGATAGGATCGCGTCTCGGAATCCGGCCGGCAATGACTCCGCGTTCTGCCGTTGGCTGGACCCATCAAGCAGCGCCTGCACGCCCTCGGCTGTCAACGCGCCACGCTGAGCACTATTGAGCGTGAGTGGTTGATTGAGCCGGGTCTCGTTACTGAGCCACTCCCGCAGCTGCCCTCGAAGCTCGGACAGATCAACGCGAAGACTGTCACTCGATGACCGTCCCTCACCCTGTTGGGCCGCCAACAGGGCGTCAACCTGAGCGAATAGCTGCTCATCCATCTGCGGCGAGCGTTGTGGTGCCAGGCCGGATGCGGCGCCGTCAAGCAGCGCATTGTGTTGCCGTTCTGCCAGATCCCCGATCAGCCCAGCCTGCTCGGCGGTGGAGCCTATTGAGCCCATCTCGCGCCAGCCGGCGAGCAGCGCCTCCGCTGCCTCGGCAGGTCGATCACGGCTCAGCGCGTCCATGACCTGCTGGCGCACAGTGTCGGGCAGCCCTTCAGCCAGATTGGCGATCAGGTCAGTCTGTCCCTCGGCGCCGAGCTGCTGCCATTCGCTGAAGAGCGATTCACTCACTAGGGTTTGCCCCGCCTCGCCAGGTAAGGCGTCGTTCAGCAGCGCGAGCAGTTGCTCGCGCTTACTGGCGGGGAGCTGTTCCTCCAACGAGCTCAGCAAGGCCTGCATCGCGCCCTGGGGCAACGTCTCAGCTGCGGCCGGTCCCTGCTGACCTGAAAGCTCGGCAGCATCGGCCAGCTGCTGGAGCACTGCCTGCCAACCGCCTGCGCCGCTGGCGCTGTCCTGCATGCTTGCCGGCAGTAGCGAACCTTCTTGAGAGCGAACAGCCGCCGACGGCACCGCGTTCGCGAGCCCGCGTCCGGGGCCCTCCGCTGCAACAGGTGTCACGAACCCAGCGCCGCTCAGGCCCGAACGCCCGCTAGCGGAATCCTGCGATGCACGGGCCAACTGTTGCGCAAACGCACCTGCCTCGGCCGCGGCCTCGGCAGGTTTGTGACCCGTTGTCTGGTTGGAGCCGGAAGCGAGAAGAAGCTGGACGTCGATCAAGATCATGACCCTCAGGCATCCTGCGGACGAAGGCGGCGCCGGACCTCGCGGTTCGTCACCAGCTCATCGCTCAGCCGCTGCTCTCGGCGAGCCTCTGCACGCTGTTCCTCCAGCGCGCGCCGGGCAGCCAAAGTGTTGTAAGAGGATAGCCTAGATTGCTCGTTCTGCCACCTCTTCTGCGTGCTGGATACGCGTTTTTGCTGGTCAGTTAACGCTTTGCGCGCCCGCACCAATGCGTCGTCCAAGGCCCCCAGGAACTGTTGGTAGTTGAGCATCGTGGCCGAATCGATCCCGTCGCACATGGCCTGCTGAAGGCGTTTCGCGTACTCGTCGCGATAGGCGTCGAGGGACTCGAGCTGCTGCGCGACCAGACGCTCGTTGTTGCGCTCATTGGCCAGCGCTTGCCCCGCTTGGTCGCGAGACTCCCGAGCCAACTCGGTGAGTGTCTCAAGTGGTGTCGGTGCGACCATTCAGCCTCCTGTTCTCCCGTTACTTTTTACTTTCCAACCACCGCAGTGAGCGCTTCGCGCGCATCTGAGATGCTTGCTGCCTGATCCATACCTTGCTGCAGGAAGGCCTCGACCTGCGGATAACGCTTCACGGCTTCGTCGAGACCCGGATCATGTCCCGGGCTGTAGGCGCCAACGCTGATCAGATCGCGGTTACGGTGATAGCGCGAGAAGAGCTGCTTGAACCGCTGCGCCTGGCGCTGCTGGCGCTCATCCACGATCGCCGGCATCGCGCGGCTGATCGAGCCCTCGATATCGACCGCCGGGTAGTGCCCGGCGTCGGCCAGCGCTCGTGAGAGGACGATATGGCCATCGAGGATCGCGCGCGCTGCATCGGCAATCGGGTCCTGCTGATCATCACCCTCGGTCAGCACCGTGTAAAACGCCGTGATCGAGCCGCCGCCGCGCGACGCGTTCCCCGCGCGCTCGACCAGGTTCGGCAGCTTTGCGAAGACCGAAGGCGGATAGCCCTTGGTCGCCGGCGGCTCGCCCACAGCCAGCGCGATCTCACGTTGGGCCATCGCGTAACGTGTTAGCGAATCCATGATCAACAGTACCGCAAGCCCTTGATCCCGAAACCATTCCGCGAGCCGCGTCGCATAGGCCGCGCCCTGCAGCCGCTGCAGCGGTGAGGTGTCCGCCGGTGCCGCAACCACGACTGCGCGCCGGCGTCCTTCCTCGCCTAAGATATTATTGATGAAATCCTGGACCTCACGGCCGCGCTCGCCGATAAGTGCGACGATGATCACATCTGCGCGGGTATAGCGGGCCATCATCCCGAGCAGCACCGACTTGCCGACGCCAGAGCCCGCGAACAGCCCCATGCGCTGGCCGCGCCCGACACTGAGCAGCGCATTGATCGAGCGGATGCCGACGTCAATCTGCTCCTCGATCGGTGCCCGCGCGAGCGGGTTCAGCGGCTTCACGGTCAGATGTCCGTGCGGGGCATCGTCCAGCGAGGCGAGCCCGTCCAATGGCTCGCCGTTGCCGTCCACCACGCGGCCGAGAAGCGGCTCACCGAGCGGGAACCGACGCGCCGCGCTGCGCGTTCCCTCGCCAAGCGCGAATACCCGCGCACCCGGCTGCAGGCCCGTGATGCCCGCCAGCGGCATCAAGAACAGCTTCTCGTCCGAGAAGCCGACGACCTCGGCCTCCGCGAAGCGCTCGTCGTCATCGCCGGAGGAGGGAAGCTCGATCAGGCAGCCCCCTCCGAGCGGCACCTGCAGACCGACGGTCTCGATCACTAGGCCGGAGGCACGCATCACCCGTCCACTCGTGCGCCAGCGTTGAATGCTCTCGACCCGCGTGCGGACGCGGCCCAGCGATTGGTGCCAGCGTCTGATGTGAGGGTTCTCGGCGACCGTGCTCATTGCCCGCTGGGATTGTCCTTGGGCGCGGCTTGGGGTGCGGCTTGGGGTGCGGCTTGGGGTGCGGCTTGGGCGGCGTCTTGCTGAGGGCGAGATTGCTCTGCAGCCGGTTCTTTCGCGCCAGGTTCCGTCTCAGGCCGCTTGGAGACGGCCTCCGCGGCCGCCTGCAGCGCCTCCGCCTCGGCCACCTGCTCACTGGCTGGACGGCGCCGCCGCACCTGCTGCTGAACCGACTCCCAGCGCGACTCCCAGGTCGCGTCCAGCTCACCGTGCTCGCTGGTGACGCGGCAGCCACCGCGGCTCACCTGATCATCCGGCTGCAGCGCCCAGCCGGCCGCCTCCAGCTCTTGCCCCAGCCAATCACTCACCAGGGCATGGTCCTCCGGATGGAGCCAGAGCCGCGGCTTTCCATGCATCGTCGGCTCCGTATGCAGTAGCGCGCGCACGAGATCCACCACCTGCTCCGGGCGGGCATCCAGCGCCTCGGCGGCCAGCTGTCGCCCGGTGGCCAGCGCAAGGTCCACGATCTCGTTGGCCAGCTCATCGTCGAGCTGAGCCAGCGCCTCGCTGAACTGGATGGCCAGATTGCGCAACGGCTCCAACCGCTCGGCGATCTGCGCCTCCAGCTCCGCAGCGGCGGCCTCGCGCCCTTCTTGTAGGCCCTTCTCGTAACCCTCGGCATGTCCGGCCTCGAGCCCTTCGCGGCGCGCCTGTTCACGGGCCTGCTCCCGCTCGGCCTCCAATGCCTTGCGATGGGCCGCCTCGCGCCGACGGGCAGCGGCCTTGGCCTGCTCGGACGCTGCCTGCGCCTTCTTCGCCGACGCACCAGGCTCAGTCTGGGCCGCGCGCGCCGTATCGCGTTGATCCGCCGAGCGGGCGACCTGGCCCGACGCCTCGCCAGAGGCCGACGGGGAGGCTGATGAGTCAGCACCTGCCGAACCAGCTGACCGGCCTTGCCGGCCGCTCGGTCGATTCGACTTCGCGTCTGTTCGCGGGGCCGCATTCGTCCCGGCTGCCGTACTCGGCCGCGATGGCGTATCGGAACGGGCCGCCGCATCAGGCCGCGATGCCGCATCAGGCCGGAAAGACGCATCCGACCGAGTCTTCGAATCATCCCGGGCCGCCGAATCAGACCGGGAAAGCGGGCGCTGCCGACCAGCCGGCTCCTGCGGCCTTGGCGGCGTCAGCTGGTTCATCTCCCAGCGTCTCCAGGGCACATCCTGCTCGTGCACCACCTTGGCGTCGGTCCTAGACATAGCTGTCGTCGGCACCGCCGATCACGATCTCGCCGCTCTCGGCCAGGCGCCGTGCCACCTGCAGGATCGCCTTCTGCTCGGCCTCCACCTGCGAGACCCGGATCGGGCCGCGCGCCTCCATGTCCTCGCGCAGCATTTCGGATGCCCGCGACGACATATTGCGCAGGAAGGTGTCCACCAGATCCTCCGGCGCCCCCTTGAGCGCGACCACCAGGCTGTCGGTGTCGATCTCCTTGAGCAGCAGCTGAATGCTGCGGTCGTCCAGATCGATGAGGTTCTCGAACAGGAACATCTCGTCGATGATCTTCTGCGCCAGGTCCTCGCTGTGGGCGCGCACCGTCTCGATCGCCGCCTCCTCCTGGGTAGAGTTCATCATGTTCAGGATCTCGGCGGCCGTGCGCACGCCGCCCATCTTGCTGCGCTTGAGCGTCTGGCCGTCCAGCATTCCGGTCAGCACCTCGGTCAGCTCCTGCAACGCCGCCGGCTGCACACCGCTGAAGGTCGCCACGCGCAGCACCACATCGTTGCGCAACTTGTCGTCGAACAGCTCCAGCACCGCGGCGGCCTGGCGGCGGTCCAGATGCACCAGCACCGTGGCGATGATCTGCGGATGCTCGTCGCGGATCAGCTCCGCGACCATCGACGGCTCCATTAGATTGAGCGTATCGATGCCTGTCCCGCCGGCGCGGCTCTCGAAGATGTCCTCGAGCAGGCTGGCCGCGCGATCCTCGCCGAGCGCCTTGTTCAATACGGCGCGGATGTGCTCGCTGGAATCTAGGTCCAGCGCAATGAAATCCTCCTGCTCCTCCTGAAAGGCCGTCAGCACCGCGTTCATCTCCGCATGCGAGACCTGCTCGATGCGGGTCATCTCGGTGCTGACCTCTTGCACCTCCTGCGGCGACAGGTGCTTGAACACCTCGGCGGCGCTGTTCTCATCGAGCGCCAGCATTAGGATCGCGCTGCGCCGGGCGCCGCTCATGCCCTCCAGCGGGTCCCTATCGGTGTTCTCTTGCGCTGGGCTCATGTGTTCCTCAACCAGTTGCGAATGATCAGCGCGACCATACGCGGGTCAGTCATCGCCTTCTCGCGCAGATCGCCCAGCTTCTGTTGATAGCTCTGCGCCTTGTCGCGCCGCCGCTTCTTCTCGTAAACGACTGCGTCTTCATCCTCTTCCTCGCTTTCCTTGCCCTCCGCATCCTCGTCGCCAACCGTCGTGCTGAACTCGGGCTCGGGCGGCTGCGGCGGCCGCGTGTAGTGCTTGATGAAGGGTCTGAGGATCAGGAAGTAGAGCAACAGCAGCACCAGCAGCACGAACAGCGGCTGCCCCAGCATCTTCGCCAGCTCGATCAGCTCCGGGTCTCTCCACCATTCCGTTGCGCCGTGCATATCCAATCCGGTAAAGGGGCTGTTCACGACCTCGATGCTGTCGCCGCGCTCCGCGGAGAATCCCATAGCCTGACGTGCCAAGCGCTCGATCTGGGCCAGCTCCTCGTCGCTCAGCGGTACCTGCTGCCAGGCGCCGGTCTCGTCCTGCTCGCGGTGATAATCCACCACCACCGCGGCCGAGAGCCGTCTTAGCTGCCCATGCTGGTGGCGAACGTGGGTGACGCTCCGGTCCACCTCATAGTTGACGACATCGTCCCGTTCCAGGCTCTTGGTGCCAGCAAAGGGCGAGGGCGGCGCCTCACCGTCCTCTTCCTCGCCGTCGGCGTTCGCTTCCTCATCCGCAGCCGTCTGCTCCTCGTCCTCATCCGGTGGCGGCAGGTCGATCGGCGAGGGCGCCACCCCGGGCGGCGTATTGCTCAGCGCGCCGGGGATGCCGCCCACCAGGTCGTCGTCGCCAGTATAGCTAACGTTGGATTGGCGGCTGCGGACCGCGGCCTCGTTCGGCGGCTGGTTCGGCGCGTACTGCTCCGAGGTCTCCTCGCGCCGCGAGAAATCGATCTGGGCCGAGACCTGCGCCCGCACCCGCTCGCGCCCGAAGATCGGCATCAGGATGTTCTCGATGCGTCGCTGATAGGTGCGCTCGACCTCGTTCTGATAGACCAGCTGGGTCCCGTTCGGGCCGTCCGGAGGCTGGTCCTGCGAGAGCATGCGCCCGCGCTGATCTACCACCGTCACCTGGTCCGCCGCCAGCTCCGGCACGCTATGCGAGACCATATGCGTGATCGCATCCACCTGCGCCTGGCTCAGGGTTCGGCTACCGAGCAGCGTCAGCACCACTGAGGCCTTGGCCGGCTCGCGATCGCGCACGAACACCGACTCCTGCGCCATCGCCAGGTGCACCCGCGCGCGCTCCACCGGCGCCAGGGACTCGATCGAGCGCGAAAGCTCGCCCTCCAGCCCGCGCTGATAATTGATCTGCTCAGCGAACTGGCTGATGCCGAAGGGCTGATCCTCCATCAGCTCGAAGCCGATATTCCCGCCGCGCGGCAGGCCCTGCTGGGCCAGCTGCAACCGCAGACTATGAACCTGATCGCCCGGCACCAACAGCGCCTGCCCGCCCTGGCTGAACTTGTACGGGACGCCGCGCGCATCCAGCTCGGTGATGATGGCGCCGCCGTCGGCCTCGTTTAGATTGCTGTAGAGCACTCTGTAGTCTGGCGCCTGCGACCAGAGCAACAGTGCCGCTGCAATCGCTATGGTGGCAGCGCCGGCAATGATCAGCCCGGCCAGCGGGCCGCCACGCAGCAGGCCGGACAGCCGCTGCCGCCACCCCTTCGTCGCAGCAGCGTTTCCGGTGCGCGCGTCGCCGGCTGGCGCACCGGCCTGCGCCGCACCTGCCTGCGCCCCACCGGCCTGCGCCGCATCAGGCTGTGCTGCAGTCGTGGTGCCGTTGGTCACGTTTGCTTTCCGCGCAACGAGTTAGGCTCCGTCCTGTGTGGCATGGTTACGGGGCACGCAGAGATTGAACGGTCGGGTATCCTAACCCGAAGAAGAGGGCCGTCCTTGTGCCGAGAGTCTCAACGCAGTCTCATCAAGGCGCCTAGTATCGGATGAACGCGACCCGAGCAAAGACCGAAATAGCCCAACCGATCTGTGCCAATTGAGGCGTTCGGCACCCGAACGCCGCTGCTACACTTCGAGGCGAGAATTGTACAGTAAGTCTGCGGTTGCGCTGCAAACCTGACGCAACGCGTACTTGAGGTGCGCTTGTCGCACTGACTTGAACAGAGGAGAGCGAACCGGTATGAGCACCGCGCCTGCCCTTGAATCTGCCCTCACGGCGATGCGCGCGCTTGCGGCGGAGGCGGGCGGTGGTCCGCGCCAGGCCACCCCGCTGCCAGGCGGAGCGGGTGGTTTTGCCGGCGAGCTGCAGGCCGCCATCCAGCGGATCAACACCCTGAAGCTCGAGGCCGCCGACAAGGCCAAGGCGTTTCAGGCTGGCGACCCGGATATCTCGCTGAATGATCTGATGATCGACATGCAGAAGGCCAGCGTCGCCTCCCAGTTCGGCCTGCAGCTCCGCAACCGGCTAGTCACGGCCTATCGTGACGTCATGAATATGCAGGTCTAACATCAGTGGAAGCCCAGTCGACTAAACTGAGCCGATGGCTGCCACTGAGGCCAACACCGACAACACCCAGGCGGCAACGGTCTCAACCAAGCGCGACCAAGACAGTTCCTGGAAAGAAGCCCTAGAACGCTACTTCCTCGAGTTCCTCGCGCTGCTATTTCCCGCAATCGACCAGTCAAACCGCTGGACGACACCGAGCCTGAGCGCTGGGCGGAACTGGAAGCCAGCGACAACGTCTTCGCACTCGTGGCGATGGTGCCGATCACTCACGAACCCGTCAAGCAAGCGATGAGCCGAATCCGCGAGCTCAGCGCCGACGAAAAGGCGCGCCAGCTCGCCTTTGAACGCGAACGCGCTTCACGACGAGGTCTCTTTTCTCAATGAGGCAAGGCGAGAAGGCATTCAGGAAGGCCGCCAGGGAGGCATCGAACGCACCCTCCGCAAGCTCTTCACATTGGACCACCGCCTCGTGCGTGACCGCTTGGGCCAGCTCTCGCTTCCGGATCAGCACGGAGTCCGGCAACATCTCGCACGCTTACTGCAGGAACCCCATGACCATCAGTAGAGCTGTGCATGCCGGATGGCGACCTGATGGCTTGCCCCAAAAGCTCCAGTTGGCGGTCTTATAGCAGGTGCCACGGAAGCCCAATGACGACCGTTCAGTCGTCAGCCTTGCCGTACTCAGGGACACCAACCGCCAGTTCGCCCCACGAGCGCGCCTTGATCCTGCAGCGCTTCCGCCTCATCGACTTCAGGTCGAGATCGTCTCAGGCGATCGCGCCTCCCTGCAAGCCACCGTCGACCGGCTGCTGCGCCTGATCCAGGCCGACCCCAACAAGGCGCAGCTTGCACGCGAATCTGCTAATATCCAAATTCCTTACTTCATTACCTTGAGAGCCGGTATGCTTGCCAAACGCACAAGCAAGAACCAGGTCACCTTGCCGAAGGCCGTTGTGCAGCAGGTTGGCGAGGCCGACTACTATGACGTGACCGCACAAGAGGGGAAGATCATCCTCACCCCGGTCCGTCTTCAGCAAGCCGATGCCGTGCGCACCAAGCTCGACGAGCTCGGTCTCACTGCTGCGGATATCGATGAGGCCATCGCCTGGGCAAGAAGGCGCCCGTGAGCCGAGTCCGTGTGGTTATCGACACCAATTGCCTGGTATCGGCCTTGATCTTCTCGGGCGGTCGATGCGCTTGGCTGCGCCAGGCATGGCAAGCCAAGCGCTTCATTCCGCTCGCCAGTCAAGACACCGTAGGCGAGCTCTTGCGCGTGCTGAGCTATCCAAAGTTCAACCTCAGCCGCGACCAACAAGAGGCGCTGCTCGCTGACTATCTGCCCTTTGTCGAAACCCTGCAGATCGAAGCGACACCGGCAGAGTTGCCAGACATCCGCGATGCTGACGACCTCATGTTCTTAGCGCTCGCCACCCTCGGCCATGCCGATGCCTTGGTCAGCGGCGATGGTGATCTTCACGCCATCAAGTCACAGTTTCACATCCCGATCATGACAGTCACTGAGTTTGCCGACTGTCTTGATGGCGACAAAGATTCGACGCCGAGTCCCAGGACTGATCGTCCATAGCGCCATTGACAGTCCGCTCAGTGGCATCATCCCGGTCGACATCGCCCCAGGCGACCGCGCCTCCCTGCAAGCCCGGTTATCGCGTCCCGGTGCTCGCTGCTACACTGACGACGTTGGACCCGGGAGAGACAGGCGATGGACACCACCTATGACGAGATCATGAGTCTGTTTCGGGAAGTTGCCGAAGCACAGAAGGACGTGTCGAAAACACTGAAGGAAGTTGCCGAAGAACAGAAAGCACTGACGGAAGCACAGAAGGATACCGATCGCAGATTCAAGGACACCGATCGCAAACTCAATCAACTCGAGCAGCTCTTCACCAGCCAGTGGGGCCGACTGATGGAAGCCCTGGTGGAGGGCGATTTAGTCAGGCTACTGACCGAACGCGGGATCGCCATTGCCGACACTACCACCCGGCTCAAAGGCAAACGACCCGATGGCGGCAACTATGAATTCGACATCATCGCCCACAATGGCGAGGTGGTCGTGGTGGTCGAGGTCAAGACCACCTTGCGTCCCGATGATGTGAAAGACTTTCTCAACAAGCTTAATCACCTAAAGACCTGGATACCGCGCTACGCCGGCAACCGGCTCTACGGCGCGATGGCCTGGCTCACGGCCGATGCCGGAGCCGAGGCCATGGTGGAAAACCGCGGGCTGTACAGCATCCGAGCCACCGGCGATTCGGCGAGCATTCTCAACGCTGCCGAGTTTCGACCGCGCGCTTGGTAGCATTCCCGAGTCGGTATCCAAGCGCTTGGAGCAAGCCACGGACGAGCAACTGGACACTTGGGTCGAGCAGATCCTCACCGCCAACTCGCTCGGCGACCTGTTTACGGCAAGGTGATGACCGCACCAGCCTCGAGCCCGCGCACGCTCATTACCACCATGCGCCTTCTAACCAGCTAGGCTAAACCGTGGTCCGTCCCTGAGGTATCCTGAGGTATCCCCAAAACTTTATCTTTGGAATCAAGCCAATGGCAAAACGGGTGCCGCTGGGGCTAGTCTTGATCTTTAGCATGTCTTCAAGCCATTGATGAGTAGCTAGAATCGCCATCGGCAAGAGTCTGCGATAACCACGACCCACTTTCGGCGCTGAAGCGGATGACCAACGGACCTGAAAAAGCGAGCCAGCCAGACTTTGAGCTGCTTGATCCCAAGAATGACTACGTTTTCTTCCGCATCTTCTCCGAAGAGCCGGAACTGCTGGTTGACCTAATCAATGCCGTGCGCAGCCATGAGCCGCCGATTATCGAGGTCAGCTTGCTCGATGCGCGCCTGAACCCCGAGCACCTCAGCGGCAAACGCCTGATCCTCGATCTCAAGGCCATCGACGAACAGGGACAGCGCTACAATATTGAGATGCAGGTGCGACGCTTCCCCGTCTGGAGCGCCCGTGGCACCCTCTACCTGGCGCGGATGCTCAGCGAACAACCCGGTGTTGGCGACGACTACCGCAAGCTCAAGCCGGTGATCGGCATTCACCTGCTCGACTTCGCCCTGTTCGATCAGCCCGAGCACGCCGATCAAGCGCTGTGGTGCTTCGAGCTGCGCGACCGCACCCGTCCCGACGTGCGCCTCGGGCGCGAACTGCAGCTTAACATGGTCGAACTGAGAAAAGCCGACCGCCTCGGCCATCTACCCGAGCGCCTCTCGGCCTGGATCACCTACTTCGAACACTGGCAGGAGGAGACCCTGATGAGCAGCCTAAGCCATCCCCCGGTGCAAAAAGCCATCGGCAAACTGCGCGCCATGAGCGCCGATGAAGAAGAACGCTACTGGGCCGAAGCACGCGAAAAGGCCCTGCGGGATGAGGTGACCTTGCTCGCTATGGCGCGTGAGGAGGGCATGGAGGAAGGGCGCGAAGAAGGGCGCGAGGAAGGGCGCGAGGAAGCGACGCGCAAAACAGCCCGCAACCTCATCCAACTCGGTGCGCTCAGTGACGCCCAGATTGCCCAAGCAACCGGCCTGACACTGGCCCAAGTCGAAGCTCTGCGTGCATCCGATTAGGTATCTTTAGCTTGGCAATCCGTTGGCATCGTAGCCGATGATCTCCTCGGTGCTGCGTGGATCGAATTCTGGTGAAGCCGTGCAGCGTCGGCTGACCATCTAAGCAGAGGATAACCTGCCGTCTTTTCGAGTGATTTTCTGGGGATACCTCAGGGTCTGTCCCGGTTTGCGCGCGTCCCGGTTTGTGCGCCGGTTTGTGCGCGCGGTTTGCCAAGGCCACCTGCCGAAGATAGACTTAGTCGACTCCTTAGTCCATATCAGTCAACCTGTAATGACCACCATTGTCAACGTTCACGAAGCAAAGACCCATTTCTCAAAACTCCTTGAGCAGGCCCATCGTGGCCAAGAGATCATTGTCGCCAAGGCCGGTAAGCCTTACGCCCGGCTGTTGCCACTTGCCAACGCGGCACCGCAGCGTCAACCGGGCCGACTGGCGGGCAGGGTGGATGATGCCTTCTTCGAACCCTTGCCCGAGGAAGAGATTCGCGCTTGGGAGGCTGAATGATGCGGGTTTTGCTCGATACGCACGCCTTCCTCTGGTGGGCAACGAACAACCCGCAGCTATCGGATAGAGCCCGTCAGGTTATCGCGGACCCGGACAACAGCATCTACGTCAGTGCTGCGAGTGCATGGGAGATCGCCACCAAGCAACGCATTGGCAAGCTCAAGGGCGTACCGGATGCGACCACTCGCTTCTCGGAGCTCGTGGCGGCAGATGGCTTTGATCACTTGCCAATCACTCACCTCCATGCGCTACGCTCCGGAGGCTTCAAGGTTGCTCATCGAGATCCTTTTGATCGGATGCTTGCAGCGCAGAGCGAGATAGAACATCTACCATTGCTCACTTGCGACCCCGCCTTTGAGCAATTCGGCATCAAGACCGATTGGTAATGCCGCACACCTCCGCACCAAACGCGTCCACTTCCAAACCGCCTCATAGCTTCCGCCAGCCAGCAGCCCGCTCAACAACCAGTCCTAACCCCATATCCAACCACCACGACACCGGCTACAAAGAGCTCTTCAGCCACCCTGAATTCGTCCAACAGCTCATCGAAGGCTTCGCCCCGCCCGAGATCGCCGCCCTGATGGACTTCAGCACCCTCAGGAACCACAGCGGCAATTACATCACCCGGCTGTTCGAGGAGAGATTCGAAGACGTCGTCTGGTCGCTCGAGGTGCACTGGCAAGGCCTTACCCAGCGCCTGTTTCTCTATCTCCTGATCGAATTCCAATCCACCGTCGATCCCTCTATGCCTTTGCGCATGCTGCACTACGTCGCTTGCTTCTACCAACACCTGATCAAGACCAAGGTCACCACGCTCGCTCAAGGGCTGCCCCCAATCCTGCCGATCGTGCTCTACAATGGACTCGATCGCTGGAGCGCCGCTGATGACATCAGCGAGCAAATCCGCCCTGAGCCACCGCAGTTCCTCCGCGCCTGCCAACCCCACCTGCGCTATTACTTGATTGACGAAGGGCGCTACACTTCCGAAGCAGCTCAGCGCCATCGACAGCCCGCTCAGTGGCCTCTTCCAGGTCGAGATCGCCTCAGGCGATCGCGCCTCCCTGCAAGCCGCCGTCGATCGGCTGGTGCGCCTGATCCAGGCTGACCCCAACAAGGCCCGCCTTGATCGGCTCATCACCCGCTGGCTCAAGCGTCATCTTCAGCGCCTTGGCGCGAAGATCGACCTCACACAGGTTCATTCACTCATCGAGGACAAAGCGATGTTGGCCGAAAACCTACAACACTGGGCAGAACGCGAGCGCGAAGAAGGCCAAAAAGCAGGCGTGGAGGGCACCCTCCGCAAACTCATCACCCTCAAATTCGGCGAGATACCGGAGTCGGCATCCAAGCGCCTGGAGCAAGCCACGGACGAGCAACTGGACGCCTGGGTCGAGCAGATCCTCAGCGCCAACTCGCTCGACGACCTCTTCACGACAAGGTGATGGCCGCGCCAGCCTCGAGCGCGAGCCCGCGCACGCTCATCACCACCATGCGCCTGCTAACTAGCTAGGCTAAACCAGATTGGCGACCACCGAGACCAACACCGACAACACCCCGGCTGCAACGGGCTCACCCAAGCGCGACCAGGACAGCCCCTGGAAAGAAGCCCTCGAACGCTTCTTCCCCGAGTTCCTCGCGCTGTTATTCCCGGACATCCACGCCGAGATCGACTGGAGCACCCCCTACCGCTCGCTCGACAGCGAGCTGCAGCAGATCACCGGCGACGCCGACAGCGGCCGACGCTACGCCGACAAACTCATCGATGTGCGCACCCGCGAAGGTCACGACCTCTGGGTGCTGGTCCACGCGGAAGTGCAGGGTGCGGCCCAAACCGCGTTCGCCAAGCGCATGTTCCAGTACAACTACCGCATCCGTGACCGCCACAACCGTTCAGTCGTCAGCCTCGCCGTGCTCAGCGACACCAATCGCCAGTTTCGCCCCGCGAGCTACGAAGACGGGCGTTGGGGTTGTCGCCTCCTGTTTGAGTTTCCAACGGTCAAACTACTCGACTACACCGAACCCGAGCGCTGGGCAGAACTGGAAGCCAGCGACAACGTCTTCGCCCTAGTGGTCATGGCGCAGATCCGCGCCAAAGTGACCGACGATGCCGAAACGCTCAAAGGCTGGAAATTCCGCCTCATCCGCATGCTGTACGAACGCGGCTACGAGCGCCCCTTGATCCTGCAACTCTTTCGCCTCATCGACTGGATGATCCGCCTGCCCGAGGGCCTTGAAGCGGACTTCCGCCAAGAACTTTATGCCTACGAGGAGCAACAACGCATGCCATACGTCACCACAGTTGAACAAGCCGGGATTGATAAGGGCATCAAGATTGGCGAACAGCGTGGCGTCATCATCGGCGAACAGCGCGGCGTCGTCATAGGCGAAGCCAAAACACTCCTCCGCCAACTCACCCGCAAGTTCGGCCCTGACTGCGCCGAGCGCTACCGCGACCGCATCGAAGCGGCCGATGTCGAGCAGCTTGATGCCTGGCTAGATAACATCCTCACCGCCGAGACCCCAGAAACCATCTTTCACTGAGACGCGGCGCCAAGCGGCATCATCGACGACCTCTTCACGACAAGGTGATGGCCGCGCCAGCCTCGAGCGCGAGCCCGCGCGCGCTCATCACCACCATGCGCCGGCTAACCAGCTAGGCTAAACCAGATTGGCGAACAGCGCAGCGCCAAGCCCGGCCTAAGCCCTCTGGCCGCTCGCTGGCTGCTCGGCGAGCACCGAGCCGCCAAACGCTCAAGACAGCACACACCCAGCCGCCAGGCGCCGAGCCCCCAGAAGCCCTCAAGCCCTCAAACCTGAAGATTCACCCGGCCACCGCGGGCGGCTTGGGTCATCTCGGCGATCTGCTCGGCCAAGCGCATCACCTCCTCCGGTGGGATCTGGCGGATCACCTCGCCTGATTCGCTATCCACAATGCGTGTGATCAGGCGCTCGCCGGGCGGCTCGCTCATCTCGAACTGCATGCCATAATTGTTCATCACCTCGTTCACGCGCCGGATCGGCTCTTCGAGATCACTGCGGCCTGGGGCCTGGTTGCTCTCGGCGTCACTCAGTCGACTGCCGGCGGCCGGCAGCGCCTGCAGCAAGCCCTCCAGAAGCTGGCGCGGGTTGAGTTGGTTGACCGGGGCACTATTCGGTGCGGTTTGGCTGATATCGGTGATGGCACTGGACAGGGGAGTCCCCAAGTGCAGCCATTTGTGGTCAATACCTCGCCGCTCATCCATCTGGTGGAGGCTAGCCTGCTGCAGTTGCTCGCTGATGCAGCGCCGAGCGTTTGGGTGCCTGAGCCGGTTGCTCAGGAAATTCGCGCCTACGGGAAACATGCGCCAAGGGCTTGAACATTACCGCCGCCTGCGCGAGCCCAACCAAAGCGGCTGCTGGACACTGCTCGAACGACTCCACCTCATCTTCCAACGCGAGGCATCCGAGATGGCCTACACCCTGCAAGACTTCATCCGCGAGACCCATGAACTGGTGATCGAAGACGCGCTCAAGCGCGACCCCGACGCGATTCTCAAGCGTCTCGATCCCGAGCAACGGCTCAAAGGGCTCGACCCCGAGCAGCGACTCAAATGCCTCGACCCCGCCATCATCGAAGCCTGGCTGGCGAAACAGCGCCGAGATCAATGAGAGCGCTTCCGCCTTCCGACAACATCCACAAAAGTCCGGCTCGCTCCCGAAGTCTGGTTGGACAATGTCCGGTGTCGTAGCCACTCATCGAGCGACGATTCACCGCAGGAAAATCCCCAGGCTAGTGTTCGGTCGACAACGGTTGCGGTGGCAAAAGGCTCTGGGTCATGTCGTCCCGGTATCCCAGGGGGCCTCGATCGCCATCAGCCGCTCCAGACCGACATTGGGTGTCGGCGGTGCGTCGAGCGCAGCGAGGAATTGCTCAAATTGATCCGCATCCAGACTGAAAAAGGCTCGGTCAAGCAGCACGGATTGGGCGCGCTCACAGGCGGCTTCTAGCATAAAGGTCGCCCGCAAGCGGGCTCCTACAGTGCTGACGGCCCAGGTGGCAGGATTAGGTGGCAGGAAAAGGGTCTCGGCATTTCTGCCGCAATGCACTAGAGCAAGCCACGAACGCGCAATTCCGCGGCATCAGCCTCTTTGGCCTGAGCACAGGGGCCGCCACCCAGGCCGAAAACCGCAGCACACCGCTGGCTGCGATGCTTCAACCGCGGTGCTTCAACTGTGGTGTCTTGCAGCGCCCACCCGAGCAAAGCCCAGAACCGGCTCAGGCCTCCAGGTTGATGAGCCCGCCGCGCGCGGCCTGCATCTTATCCAGCTGCTCGGCGACCCGCAAGACTTCCTCCGGCGGCACCTGACGAATCAGCTCGCCGGACTCGCTATCCACGATGCGGATCACCATCCGCTCGCCCGGCGGCTCGGTGAGCTGGAACTGCACGCCATACTCGCTCATGACCTCATTGACGCGCTGCACGGGCTCCTCGAGCTCGCTGACGCCGGGCGTCTGACTGCTCTCTGCCTCCGCCAGCAGGCTGCCGACGGTTGGAACCCCGTCCACCAGCGCCTCGATGCGCTGGCGCGGGTTCAGCTGACTGACCGGGGCGGTGTTCGGTGCCGTTTGGCTGATATCGGTAAGCGCGGTTGACATGGCGTTCTGACTCCCTAGGTGACAAAGGCCGCAGGTGTGGCGTTGGTGCAGGAAGCGCCACAGGCTGCGAGGGCGAGACTGGTTCTAGGGGAAATATCGGCAGTTGGCGAGGAGACTTTAGCGCGGAGGGCCGCGGCTGAGAACAAGGGCAAAGAATCGACGGATTGATGCAATTTTCGGTCTCCTGCCCTTAAGTCTGGCGCGCTTCGGCCGTTAACCTAGGCAACGGCCAACAATGGTGCCGTTGCGGCAGGCCCGGCGATCAACGTGATACGCCTTTACCTGGCGCCTACACCACGTAACGGAAGGAGCGAACCATGTCCGTCATTAATACCAACATCACCTCGCTGATCGCCCAGCAGAACCTCGGCAAGAGCCAGAGCGACCTCACCACCGCGATGGAGCGCCTCTCCTCCGGTATGCGCATCAACAGCGCCAAGGACGACGCCGCTGGCCAGGCCATCGCTAACCGCTTCACTGCGCAGATCAATGGCCTTACCCAAGCCCAGCGCAACGCGAATGACGGTATCTCGATCGCGCAGACCAGCGAAGGCTCGCTCAATCAGATCAACGACAACCTGCAGACCATCCGCACGCTAACCGTGCAGGCGCAGAACGGGACCAACTCCGAGTCTGACCTGCAGTCCATCCAGGACGAGATCGATCAACGCCTGGCTGAAATCGACCGTATTTCGGCCGAGACCGATTTCAACGGCGAAAGGGTGCTCGCCGAAGGCGTTCAAGACCTGCGCGTGCAGGTTGGCGCCAATGATGGTCAGACCATCGACATCGGTCTGCGCCAGGTAGACGTTTCCACCCTTAACCTGAGCGGCTTCAATGTCGATGGCGTTGGCACCGCGAACAGCCTGGCAACCGAGGGGCAGATAACGGCTGACGGATTCGTGGCCCAGAATGATGCCGCGAATTCTTACGTCAACGCGACATACAATAGCACTGCAAACGTTGCGAATGGCGGCGTTGGCCTGGCGCTGGCCCAGCTTGAAGATGGTGGAACGGTGACGGGAACCAACGCAACCGGTGACAACGTCACCTATACGTGGGATGCCGACACCGAGCTATTCACTTTCAGTGAGACTCGGGGGGTCACTGCGGCTTCGTTTGCTGACACACTCACGCCAGCAACCGGTGAGACTGGCGCACTGACCATTGAGGGTCCGAGTGGTACGGTCGATGTGAATGTCGATTCCGCTGGCAATGTCACCCGTGCCGGCGATGGCGCAGCCCTCTACTTCAATTCGAGTACCGGTGACCTGACCGAGAATAATACCGCAGGCTCCAACCTCGCCGCGATCAGTGACATTGCAGCCTTTATGGACGCAGGCACCGCCGCTGCCGGCGATATGACCATCCGTGACGGTTCGGTGAACTACGTCTCGACGACGACTGCGAACGAGATCGACGTCCAAAACGACACTCTGACCATGGCGGAACTCGAGGACAGGATGGAAGCCCGGGGTGATGCTAACCTAGTCGGTTACGACGTTGATGTGGACGGCGGTACCGGCAGTGGTGCGACCTACTCGTTCATCGCGGCCGGATTGTCGGACGGTGGTTCGACCCTCTTTGTCTCAGGATTTGACGCAGAGAAGATCGCGACGACAGCGACGGCGACCGTCTACCAGGGCGATGATGGCTCCTTCACCGATGGTGCAGCCAACCTTGTCTACGCGACTGAGAATGGAACGCTAACGTTTGATGAGGTGAGCGGTGCAACGGCAACGGAAAACCCGCTCGCAACCCTTGATGCAGCCTTGGCCAACGTTGATAGTCTGCGCTCCGAGCTTGGTGCGGTGCAGAACCGGTTCATGGATGCCATCACCAATCTGTCGACCAACACGACGAACCTCTCCGCTGCTCGCTCGCGCATCGAAGATGCCGACTATGCGGTGGAAGTCGCCAACATGACGCGGGCTCAGATCCTGCAGCAGGCCGGTACCAGCGTCCTGGCGCAAGCCAACCAGCTGCCGCAGAACGTGCTTTCTCTGCTGGGCTGATCAGCCTGATGGCCTCAGCAAGAGGCTGAACGCGCTCAAAGGCCCCCGCCCTGGGGGCCTTTTTTGTTTAGACTCAGCAGGAGGCCCTCCTACGAAAGAGTTCAACCATGCCACCGCATACCGCCCACCGTATTCCTTCCGAACAGCGCCAGCGTTTCGAGCATTATTTCCGAGGCAGTAATAACCTGAGGGCTGCAGATCTCGCTGAGACCTTCAGCCGCAACTACCCGCAGGACCCATTCGCTTGGCAGGCTTTGGCGCAAGTCAAACAACGGCAACAAGATTACGAAGGCGCGGTCACGGCAAGCCAGCAAGCCTGTGCACTGAGTACCGACGCTGCCCGAGCAGCAGCGTTGCTGCAGCTCGGTCGTGCCCACTTTGGGCTTGAGCAGTTTTCGGAGGCGGAGCGCGCCTTGAACGAGGCTGTCGAGCTGGACCCCGAAAACGCCGAGCTCTATTTGATGTTGGGCCATGTCTACTACGCCGAAAGACGCGAGACGAAGACCATAGACGCATTGGATCAAGCGCTTGCGCTGAATCCGAGCTCAATAGCGATCCTGGCTCTGCGGATTCACGCCTTCTCTCGAGCACGGCGCTACGCGACGGTCATGCGCGACTGCGACGCCTTGATGGCACTCAAGCCGAAGGAGGCGACCTATTACAATCTGGTCGGGACCAAGTATCAAGATATCGGCCGTTTCGAGAAGGCCCGAGACTATTATCACGAGGCGCTCCGCCGCGACCCGCAAGAGCTCGGTGCAGCGTCCAATATCCTTACGGGCATGCACTACGACCCTGCGGTGAGCGCCCGCGAGATCTATGACGCTGCGCTGAACTGGCGGCGGCGCTTCCCGGTGGCGGCGCAAGCGCCTTCGCCAATTGACAAGCAGCCGGCTCGCCGCTTGCGGGTTGGTATGCTCTCGGCCGGGTTCCACTCGCATCCCGTCGGGCTGATGATTCTCCCGGCAGTCTTGAACGTCAAGCGCCGGAATCTTGAGTTCTACTACTATTCGCTCGATCCCAAGGAGGATTTCGTCACGAAACAGCTGCAGCGCACAGCGAGCGAATGGCGGATGCTGGAAAAGCAAAGCCTCGATGAGCTGGATGCCACCATCCGCAAGGATCAGCTCGACATCCTGATCGATATGGCAGGACACAACGAGGGTAATCGGCTAACGGTGATTGCACGCAAGCCAGCGCCTCTCATCGTGAAATGGGTCGGTGGCTTGATCAATACGACGGGGCTGGGGGCGTTTGACTATCTTCTCACTGATCGGGTCGAGACACCTCCAGGTGTTGATGATTGGTATGTCGAAAACCTCGTGCGCCTGCCAGATGACTACGTTTGTTACAGCATTCCGCCCGATGTTCCCGCTGTCGTATTCCCAGAGGTTAACGACCTCCCTGCGCAACGCAATGGCTACGTCACCTTCGGCTGCCTAAACAATCCGACCAAGATCAATCTCGAACTGCTCGCCCAGTGGGCTAGTATCATGCAGTCGGTGCCCGGAAGCCATCTGCTGCTCAAAGGCGGCCAGTATGAGGATGAGGGCTTTTGCCGGCGTATCCGCGACCGCTTGGCCGAGTTCGGCATCGCGCCTGAGCGCGTCGAGCTGGAAGGCTCGACAAAGCACAAGGAGTTCATGAGGACCTACTGGCGCATCGACATTGCCCTCGATCCTTGGCCGTATTCCGGGGGGCTCACCACCTGCGAGGCACTGGTGATGGGCGTGCCGGTGCTGACGCGTCCCGGCCCGACCTTCGCCGGTCGCCACGCCGCGACTCATGTCACCAACGCCGGGTATCCGGAGTGGGTTTGCGAGAGTTGGGAGTCCCTGCAGCGACGTGTACTCGAATTGGTCAGCGATCTTGATGAGCTGGCCCGTATTCGGCGTCGCATGCGTGACCAGGTGATGGCCTCACCGCTGTGTGACGGGAAACGTTTTGCCGAAAATCTGGATGCCGCCTTGCGTGCCATCTGGCAGCGGTATTGTGAGGACAAGGCGCCCGCTGCCCTCAACTTTACCGCGCAAGGCGAATGCCAGTTCGCCGGCGACACCGCGCCGGTGGTGCTGCGCCATCCGGTTCCCTACATCACTCCGCGCGTGCTCGCGGAGCGCCGCTTTAACTGGCAATTGCCAGCCAAGCTGGTGGTAATCGACAGCAGCGCTAAGCTGTTGCGCGACGATGGCATCGAGGAGCTGCTGAAGCTCGATGCCTTCGGGATCGTCGCGTTCGACCCTGGCGGTCTGCTCAAACGGCCCGAGCGCTTCAGCGAGAGCGCCGATGTTCAACTGGTGCCGCACGCGCTGCTCGGCGACGGTCAGCCCGCCACCCTGTATGCCTGCTTAGACCCGGCGCTGAGCAGCACGCTCAAGCCGCTGCCTGCCGAGGAGTTGCCGCCTGGCCAGCGCCAAGGCGTGCAGGTGCTTGCCAAAATGCCGATCAGCACCGTGGCGCTGAACAGCGTCGCCGGACTGGAAAGCCTGGACTGGCTCATTCTCGATCACCTGAGCGATGCAAGCGCGATCCTCGAGCATGGCGATCAAGCACTGAAGGATAGTCTGCTGATCCAGGCACGCATCGCCTTCCAGCGAACGCACGAGCGACAACCCACGTTGGCCGAACTACAGCGCTGGGTGACGCGCCGTGGATTTCGCTTCTATCGCTTTAACGACATGGCGCACGACACCCATCTGCCCGCGCGGGATGACCTAGTCAATCCGCAACGCAGCGAGCTAGTCAGCGCCGACGTGCTGTTCCTGCCTAATCAGGCGCGAATGGCTACGCTGAGTGAGGCTCAGCGTCTGAAACTCGCTTTCCTGCTGCATACCGTGTTCAACGTCAAGGATCTCACCTATACACTGCTAGCCGAGGTGGATGGGAACAGGGCCGAGGATTACCTGCTAGCGCAGGGGATGGTGAAGGAGCCGGATGTCAACATGAGAGTCGAGGGGGTTGCTGACGCGGATGCCGATGACCCCGGCGAGTTCGTTTTCGATTGATGGTTGCTATGAACGCCTCCCGAGAGCGTCCGGAGAACAATGCCAAAGCGGCTGAATGATGGTATACCTAAAGCGGAAGGCTCGACTGAACGCTAACAGTTCGACTGGCTCGATGAACGAGCACCGAAGACTCCGATAAAGCGCCTGAGCAAACTGTGCAGTCCCACTGGACCCTCAACCTCAAGAACGGCCTCAAGGTTAACGTCCCGGCCGATCTCGAGAACCCGGTTACCCTGACGCTGCTGGAGCTGGAAGACTGGCCCGAGCCCGACTACGCCTTCTGGTGCCAACTGGCCCAACCCGGTCTGCGCGTGCTCGATGCCGACACCGGCTACGGCCTCTACGCGCTGGGCTTGGCTCAAGCGCTGCACGGGCAGGGCAGGGTACTGGCGCTCAACCCTGATCCGCTTTTCGCCCGCAGCGTCGCTGATAACGGCCTGCAAGCGCTGATTCAAACCGAGGAGCCGAGCGAGCACGCCAGCACCAGTTCACCCAGCGTCAGCAGCGAAAACAGTGGCGAGACAGACAGTTGCCGCAGCGAGACAAACGACGACGGCAGCGATCACGGTGAAGCTGCCGCCTTCGACCTAATACGCCTCGGCCCGACAACCAAGCTCGACCCAGGCTGGATTCAGCAGGCCGCCCCGCTGCTCATGCTGCCCAGCGATAGCGCCGCCCTGGCCGACCTGCAAGCCGCTGGTCTCAGCCTCTACCGACTGATCCCGGTCCTTAATGCCTTGGTTTTGCTGCAGGATGCTCCCGTCGCCAACTGCACCCAAAACGGAAGCCCCGACCTGCTCACAAACGCGGATACCAACCACGAAGCCGACGGTGAAACCGCGCCCAGTGCAGGATCAGGGCTAGAAAAACCGGCTACTCTTTATGCCTGTAACGCCACGCGTGCCGCCTGGCTGCGTGGACAAGAGCGGATGATCCGGCCCGCCTGATGCCGCGCCGTGGTGACCTCAACGCTTCCCGGCCCAACCATGCACAGTCGACGCCTGAAACCGACGACATCGCCGCCGCCTACGACGCCGACGCCTGAGACATTGCCGCAGCGTGATCGCAGCGGCCGCTGTGTGCGTTTCCGAAAGGCCGCAGATGCGGCTCGAACAGGTCCCTAACCCGTCGTCTTCTTGATGCACGCCAACAGGCCCGCCATGCACGCTGAAGAACCCCTTTGGCCGCAAGCCCTTGCCCGCTACCCCTTCGCCGCCAGGTTACTCCCGGGCTGGCGCGAGCAGGCCGCCGACCTGCCCGCAGACTACCAAGCTGCGCTCGATGATGCGCTGACCGCCTTCGACCTCGAGCGCCCGCTCGGCGAGCGCTATCAGCGGTTATTGGCCAGCCAAGCGCATCTCCTCCGGCTCACAGCAGCGCCGGACGCCGCTCATGACGAAGCATCCAAACCCGAAGACGCCAGCAATACCTCCGCGCCTGTCGCCCCCATCGCCCCAACGTTGTTGCGCATTCGCCTGCATCTCGCACTTGGTGAGCCAGCGCTTGCCCGGCAATGGATCGACAGGTTGCTGCACCAGCTTGATGGCGATGCTGCAACAAAGGCCGCAGTCGATACACTGCTCCGCGGTTGGCCTTGCCTCCCCATCAGTGCAGCCTTCGACACCTGCGCGCCCGGACAAACGGAAGGCGATGTGGCCATGGTCAACGGCACCAAGGCCAGCGAGACCTCCACCAAAGCTGTGACCAGCGGCGAGCCCTCGCGAATTGATGCCGACGCCTGGCGCGACTGGCTGCTCGCGCAACTGCTCGACACCCAGGCGCAACTGACCCGCGCTCAGCGTCATGCCGAGCCCGAGACCGCGCTGCCGCTGCTGGTCAAGCGCCGCCGGTTGCCCTGCGCGGGCATCGAGAGCGAGCGCCGGCTGGCCCTAACCGCGCTGCGGTTGGGCAAGAAGGTGACCATCAAGCCCGAGAGTCGGTTGGTGACTAAAGGCCAGAACCCGCAGCTGTGGATACAGCTCGGTGAAAGAGCCAACAGCGAGCCACCGCGATCTGGCGCCAATCAGCCCGCTGCCAAAGCTGAGCCGATACCGGCGCGCCAACCGGCCCCCGCCAAGCCAAACCAACGCAACGCCAAGCCAGCCGCGGCCCAGCCGACGCCCGCCGCTGCGTCCAAGCACAGTCCAACGCGCAAGCAGCGAACGCCAGCACGGCTCTGGCAGCTCAAGGAGCCAATTCGCGTGGTCGACATCGGCGCCAATCCCATCGATGGCACACCCCCCTATGCCAGCCTGCTCAAGCAGGGCGTCATCAGGCTGGTCGGCTTCGAGCCCCAGGCCGATGCTTTAGCCAAGCTGCAGCAGATGAAAGGGCCGCACGAGACCTACCTGCCGCATGCGGTCGGTGACGGTGGACAAGCCACCTTGTACATCTGCCAAGCGTCCGGCATGACCTCGACGCTGAAGCCCAACAACGCGGTGCTCGATCATTTTCAGGGCTATCCCATATGGGGCAAGATCAAAAGCACGGCCGTGCTGGACACCGTCCGCCTCGATGACGTGACCGAGATCACCCACATCGACTGGCTCAAGATTGACATCCAAGGCGGCGAGTTGACCGTCTTCAAGCATGGTGAACGCAAACTCAAGGACGCCTTGGTGATCCAGACCGAGGCCAACTTCATCCACCTCTATGAAGGCCAACCGCTGTTTGCGGATATCGATCAATGGATGCGCGCGCATGGCTTCATGCTGCATACCCTGCTGGAGCAGCGCCGGCGGTTGTATGCGCCGATGACCATTAACGGCGGCATCCATCAAGGATTGAATCAGCTAACCACGGCGGACGCCGTGTATATACCCTCGTTCGATCGGTTGAATCAATTAACGACAAGTGATCTCCTGAAACTCGCTACCATCATGGATGAAGCCTATCACTCCTACGACTATACGCTGCAACTCTTAGGCTTGATTGATAGCGGAGGATCAAGGTCCCAAAAGGCTTATGCTCAGCGCTATCAGGAACGGCTAAAGCACATTAAGCTGACTGCGGATAGCCCCCCCCCATTCAGTCCAGCGCCAACGTCAAGCGCTGATGCCGGAATGTTACTGCTTCGACATCCGCGAAGTTATCTCAATGGGCTTGATTGGGAACAGTCGCTGCGTTCAGGGGAAAGTACAGTTAAGGGTAAGCCAGTGCCGTGGGTGACCTATCCGTTCCTGCATCTTCTTGACAAAAGGATAAGGAGCAACTTCAAAGTGTTTGAGTATGGAAGCGGCAACTCAACGCTCTGGTTGAGCTCGCATGTGGAAAAGATCGTTTCTGTTGAGCACGATGCTGGCTGGTACCAGAAGATGAAGGGGAAGATGCCGGGCAACGTTGAGTATATTTACCATACGCTTGACTATGGTGGAGCCTACGGAAAAGAAATCACGAAACCCCAGTATAAGGGGGTGTTCGACATCGTATTTGTGGACGGTCGAGATCGCGTCAACTGCCTGCGCAATTGCGTCCATGCGCTCAAGCAAGACGGGATCGTGATCCTGGATAACGCAGAGAGGCCCCAGTACAACTCAGGCTCGGAGTCCCTTCTGCAGCAGGGATTCAAGCGTATCGACTTTATTGGCATGGGACCAGTTAACCTTGCAGCCTGGTCAACCGCTGTTTTTTATCGCGCGCGTAACTGTATCGGGTTGTAGGCTCTAAGACCCTTTTTGCGAATTTTGCCATCTTTTATTGTTGCGCATTTACCAGAGATTCCAAATGCCAAACAAACGCTCACGCTTCAGCGAAAAGTGGCGAGAAAAGAAGAGCAATAAGCAAAGCAGGAAACATTTGCCGACGATGCGCTTCCAGCAGGCGCTGTCTGCCGAGCAACGCGGTGCCCTGGAAGAGGCGGAGACGGGGTATCGGGAAATCCTTGCTCAGCAGCCTGACCACACCGATGCTATGTACCGCCTGGGCGCCACCTTGTACCGGCGCGGCGATGCGCTGGGAGCTGAGGCGCTTATCCGTTGCGCGATCGAAAAGAACAATCGGGTTGCGGCCTATCATTACGACCATGGCATTGTATTGAAGTCGCTCTTCCGTTTGGACGAGGCGCTGAATGCGTTTGATCTGGCCTTGCGGATCAAGCCCGATTATGCCGAGGCTCATAATAACCGCGGTATTACGCTCAATGACCTTGGCCGCAAGGAGGAGGCACTGCGGTCATATGATCAGGCACTCCACCTGAAGCCGGATTTTGCAGAGGCAGTCAATAACCGCGGCATTGCGCTCAACGATTTAGGGAGATTGGATGAGGCATTGGAGGCTTACGATCAAGCTCTGTCGATCCAGGAAAAATTCGCCAAGGCGCACAACAACCGCGGTAACTCGCTCAAAGCGCTTGGGCGATTGGATGATGCGCTACACGCGTATGATCGGGCTCTGCAGATTCAGCCTGATTACGCTGAGGCGCATAATAACCGTGCAGCAGCCCTGCAGGCGATGGGGTGCACGCAGGACGCACTTGATGCTTACGGTCGGGCTTTAGATACGAAAACAGATGATGCCGTTGCATTGAATAATCAGGGCAATGCACTCAAGGAGCTTGGGCGCCTAGATGAGGCATTGCTGGCTTACGAACAGGCGCTTCGACTCAGACCCGATTTCGCAGAGGCACGCTCGAATGAACTCTTTGTTCGCTCGGCGTTACAAGAAGGTAATGACGAGGATTTTCTGGGCTTGGCGCGTCGCTATGGCAGTCGGTACCAGCGTTCGCTACCGGTGTTAGCTCATCAGCCAGTGCCTATCGTTGGGCGTCGACTACGTGTTGGCTATGTCTCGGGGGATTTTCGCCAGCACGCCGTCGCCCATTTTTTCGAGCCCGTGTTGGCCGCGCATGACCGTACGCGCACCGAGCTCTGGGCGTATACCACCAATGGGCAGCAGGATGCAGTGACTGCGCGTATCCGCGGGCTGGTAGACCACTGGCAGTCGATCGTTGGCTTGTCGGATGAGCTCGCTGCCGAGCGGATTCGCGGCGATGGGCTGGATATCTTGGTGGACTTGTCCAATCACACCGAGCACAACCGGCTCGGTGTCTTTGCGCTGCGTGCTGCGCCGGTGCAAGTGGCGTATTTAGGGCATTTCAGCACGACCGGCGTCGCTGAGATCGATTATTGGATTGGTGATCCGCAGCAGACACCGCCGAGCATGGATGCCCACTACAGCGAAACGGTGTGGCGGCTGCCGCGCGTCGCCCATGTCTACAACGGAGCTGAGGTTGCGCCGGCGCCGAGCTGGCAGCCGCAAGAGGACGGCACCATTCGGCTTGGCAGCTTCCATAATCCCGTCAAGTTCACGCCGCGAACGCTGGCCCTATGGGCACGCTTACTTCACGCACTGCCTCAGGCCAAGCTGGTGCTCAAGGCCAAACAGTGGGCTGATGCCGGCCGGCGCGAGCAGCTTGCTGCGGACTTTGCGGCCCACGGTATCGGCGCCGACCGGATGGAGCTGCGCGACCACACCGCCACCCCGGACTGGTCGGCGCATATGCGTGCTTACGATGGCCTCGACATCGCGCTCGACCCCATCGGCCCTTGGCGCGGCGCGGCGACCAACTGCGATGCGCTTTGGATGGGCGTGCCGGTGATCACCTTGCGTGGCGAGCGGGTAGGCTCGCGCCAGACAGCGTCCTTGCTGCAAGCGTTGGGGCGGACGGAATGGATCGCCGACGATGAGGACAGCTATATCGACAAAGTCGTCGCCCTCGCGCGCGATGTCGAAGGGCGCCGGGCCATGCGGTCCACACAGCGCGAGCAGATGCGCGCCAGCCCATTGTGCGATGCCAAAGGATTGGCCCGAGCGTTGGAGGATGCCTATGGCGCGATGGTGCAGCGTTGGTGCGATGCGCGCGGGGCAGAGGAGCCTTCTGGAACGCGTGTGCATGGACCGATTTGGCGCGGTACGCCAAAGGCACCTGCGGAATCCAGCATCCCGACGGCGAGCCAAGGCCCAACTCCGGTTTACCTCATCCACGCGCTTGCGCGCTCGGGCGGGACGCTGATCAGCCGCTGCCTCGGCGCTATGAACGGTGTCTATCTATTCAGCGAAGTGCACCCGCAATCAGCAGCGGCGGCTCGCCATGTCAGTACGGCGGAGCAGTTCGGCCTGGAGCATCAAGCGCGAGAATGGTATGGCCTATTGGACACCCAGGAAGGCGTGCAAGACGCCGGCCGCTCGGAGTATCCCGACCGGGTCGAACAAATTGCCGTGCGCGTCGCTGAGCACGGCGGTCAGCTAGTGCTGCGTGATTGGTCGCATTTGGATTTCCACGCCGTCCCATTTCTATCGGCGGCAACCCATCGCAGCACCCATGCCGAGCAGTTAGCCGGACGCTTTCCACTGCGCCGCATCAGCCTAGTGCGGCATCCTGTTTACCAGTGGCTGAGCTTGGAACGTCTCCCGCTGATCCGCGGGCGATTGACGCTTACTGACTTCATGACGGGGTATCTGGCCTTTGCACGGTTGGCCGCAGAGACTGGCTTTATCCGGCTAGAAGACTTCGTGGGCGATCCCGATACGAGTTTGCGCCGACTCTGCGATCAACTGCATCTGCCGTTCGATCCGGGCTACCGCGAGCGCTGGCCGGACAACCGCTGGGTAACAGGTGACTTCACCAGCGCCCGTATGACCCCCAAGGAAATCCTCCATCGATCCAAGATCATCAATGCCGACGTGCTGGCTCAGTTCGATGTCCTGCCCGAGTACCACGAAGCGCTCAAGCTCCTCGGGTATCGTTCGCCTCAGGCTGGGCAACTGCAGGAGGCCGACGAGTTGGTAGAGCGGGCAGTGGCTGCTGACGGCGCCACCGTTGGGGCTCCGTAGCAGCTACTCGGCGGGCGACTAGCGACCCGATTACTAAGGCCACGTTCGGGCGGCGGTCAATAAATTCCGATCTTGGCCAGGGCTAGGCGATGGCGAATCGGCCGCCATTGGTTCATGACGTTGATGATGTGCTGGACAGCGGCGTTCGCCACACGATTCGCGGTAGCTTGATCGCCCGTCACCGTTGCGAAACGCTGCGCATCTCCGATAGCACCGTGCCAGTTCGCCATCAGATTCAAAAGGTGGCGCTCTTGAAGTTGAATCCTTGCAGTGTCGGTTTGGGCGTCCTCAATTTGGAATCCTAGCGACATATTGCCCCCATGCCGGCGCCAATCCAGCAGCGGTTCCTTGCAGAATGCCGCACCGGTTAGCATTAGCCCGCGCAGAGGATACAAGAAGTCAATGTTGCGCGAGCCGACCGGTAGGTGATTGAAGGTATCGGTCAGGCGGCGGTGCCAAGCGATAGCAGCACCAAAGCAGGTGGGATTGTCGCCCGTCTTGAGAAAGCCCTCGAGGGTGATCTCCGGCGTTTTCTCGTACAAGCGGTGATAACCCATGGGTTCGGCAAGAGCACTGATCCTGCGTGCTGAACTAGCTAGAACAGTGGCATCTGTCTCACGCCATAGCTCAACCAGTCGGCTGACGCGATGGGGATATTGGACATCATCGTCGCATGCCATCACGATGAGTTCGCCAGACAGCTTGCCAGCGACCGAAGGCAGATGGTCGAGGAATAGGTTATGCTCATTGTGATTGAGGGTGATCTTGTGCGGGCCCCGATAGTCCGCGACCGCGGCCTCGACCCGTGCCCAGGTATCGTCCTCCGACCCGTCGTCGGAGATGAACAATTCCATGTTCGGATAGTCCTGCGCCAAGCAACTGGCGACCGCCTCCGCCACGAAGGGTTCGTGATTGTAGGTGGTTAACAGCAGCGTGACGCGGGGGGCTTGTGTTGGCGTGCTGGGGGTCAGGGTCATGAACGCATCCGATTAGATTAGCGGTCGACGAGGCGCACGAACAGCGCGCCGCCGGCATAGAAGCTGCGGGCGAGGCGGGGACCGAGGGCGGTGCAGAATTCGTCGGCCGCGCGGCCAGGGCCGTCGCCGTGCGACCAGTAGTAGTCGTCGAATACCACCCAGGCGCCGGGCACCAGCCGGCCGGTCCACAGGTCGCGGTCGTGGGCCACGGCGTCATAGTCATGGTTGGCGTCGATGTGCAGGAAGGCGATGCGGCCGCTATAGGCGGTGGTGCCGAACAGGTCGGAGGTCACCGCCCGGTCGCGGGTATAGCGCGCGAACGCCTCGTCCGAGGGCAGGCGCAGGCGGTTGAACCGACCCGGCCGGGCCAGCGGCACCATGTTGACGTCGAAGGAATCGGCGACCAGCGACCAGTCCATGTCGATCGCTGCTGCCGCCAGGGCCGGCGGCAGAGATGTCTGCACAGCGGTTTCGCCGTGCCAGGCATCGACCACCAGCACCGGGTTGGCCCGGTCGGTCAGGTTGAGCGCCTGGAGCAGCACCGCGGTCGAGCGGCCGAACAGGGCGCCGATCTCCACCGCGTCGCCCACCGGCACGCTTTGCAGCACGCCGATCAGCGCGGTCAGCTTGTCGGTGTATGATTCGCCGAAGACGCCGAAGGCGTGGCGCAGGACGCCGGTTATATGAGCCGGTTGGAGATGGTCGGCGGTGCCCGGTTCGGCCACGGTGCGCGCGAAGGCGGTCAGCGCCGGGGCGTCGCGGGCCTCGACCGCCTGGGCCTCGATCGCCTCGTAAAACGGCGCGGGGCGGACGAACGCCAGGTCCTGTCGGCCGGTGCGCGCCAGATAGTCGCGCAAGTACGCATAGACCAGGGTGACCGGCGCATAGAGGCGGGTGATCGAGCGCGCCGCGATCAGCGCGTCGAGCGCGGCGTCGAAGCCGTCGTCGTGGATGCTCGGCAGGCGGTGCCAGTCGGCCTCGGCCGCGATGGCATCGTGGGCGAGCGACGAGGCGGCGAGCACCGTTTCGCCCCGGCGCAGGGCGTCGCGGATATAGTCCCGGCCGGCGGGCGTGGACGAGGGAAACACAAGCGTGGTCATGGGCCCGCATAGCGCTCGCGATAGGGGATGAAAGTCGGGCGGTCGGCTAGGGGGTCAAGCGCCTTCATGGCGTTGAAAAACCCGGCGGGCGTGATGTATCGGGGCGTGTCGCCGCTCAGCTGGGCGTTGGCGTGCGCGGCTTCCTGTGCCTGGTGTTGCAGATAGGTTGACGCGCATTTGGCCATGCCCACGTGCAGGACCGCGTGCGGGCGCCGATCGTTGGGGCTTGGCGGGGGCACCATGGCGATCAGACCCGTCTCTGCGCGACGCCGAAGTGGAAGGCGACGCGGATACCGTAGAAGTCGTCGTCCTGGAAACCGAGCCGCACATTGGCGAAGTGGCGGTAGAGCGCCAGTTCCAGGTCGCCCCGGTCGGCAAAGCCGGCAAGCCGGGTGCCGTTGCGGCTGGCATAGGGGTCGGCGGCAATCTTAAAGGTGTGCCGGTCGATGGCCTTGGCGTCGCGGAAGATGAAATTGTCCGTGTGCGGCACCGAAAAAATCAGGTGCCCGCCGGGACGCAATACCCGCGCGATCTCGGCCAGATTGTCGTCGAAGCGGTCGTCGACTTCCAGATAGTAGCAGCTATGACAGGCCAGCACGGCGTCGAACGCCTGGTCGTCGAACGGAATCCGAGCGTTGGTGCCGACCCGCAGGTCGACCGGCGCGTCGGCGAAGCGCTCGCGGGCCAAGGCGACGATGTCCTCGGCCACTTCGACGCCCGCGACCCGGGCGCCGGCGTTGAGCAACAGCGGAAAGTTACGGCCGTCCCCGAAGCCCAGGTCGAGCACCGCCCGGCCCTCCCAGCCGCCGCCGAAGGTATGGCGCGGATAGGTGCCGAGCAGCGTGCGCACGACGAATTCGCTTGGGTAGAGATGGTTGCCGCGCGCGGCCCACTGCCGATAGAGGGTGGAAAACTGTTCGCCGGTCATCGCGCTATCCGTCGCCAAGCGCCAGGCCGAAGCCGGCGGTGCCGAAATCGTTGCCGCAGTAGAACAGCCAGGTGCGGTCGCCGTCCTGCAACACGGCGGGATAGGCGACCATGCCGCTGTCCCAGCCGGTGGGCGACGGCACCAGCCCGGCCAGGTCGTCGCGGCGGGTCCAATGGCGCAGGTCGTCCGTGACCGCGCAGCCGATCCGATAGCCGCGGTCGGCGGAGCGGAAGTCGGTCCCGTAGCGGTAGGAAAACAGCATCATCCAGCGCCCGTTGCGGCGGAACACGCTGGGCGTGGTCTGGCATTCGTCGTCGACCGCCAGGGGCAGGAACGGCCGGCCCTCGCGCCGCCAGGCGATGCCGTCGGTCGAGGTGGCGTGGAACAGCCGATAGATCGGCTCGATATCCTCGCTCTGCCATTCGATGCCGGCGCCGTACCACATGTGCCACAGGTCGCCCTCGCGCCGCACATGGGGGCAGGCGTGCAGGAACGGTTCGTCGGGCGTGGCGCCGATCACCGGGCCCTTGCCGTGGCGCTCGAAGGTGGCGCCGTCGTCGCGGCTGATCGCCAGGCCGATCGCCCAGTCGAACGGCACCGATACCTTGCGCGTCCAACCCACATAGTACATCCACAACTCGCCAGTGTCCGGGTGGCGGGTGATGCCCTGGACCATAGTGCCGAATTCATCAAACTCACCGCGCCGCCCGAGTGCAAGGACCGGTCCGTCCGAGACGCCGAGCAACCGGGTTGGGTTGTGGCGGTCTAAGTCAACGTAGGCAACTCGCGCACGATACTTGCCGTCAGCATCCAGGGGCGGACGCACGTTGCAGAATACGCGGATGCGGTCGTCGAGCACGAGCGGTGTGGGATTCTGAGCGTGGCTGCCGATCCAATCGATGGCATGTGCATGGAACACTAACCCTCGTTTCCGCCAAACCAGCGGTTTCAATGTTCGGCTCCTTCCGAATTATCGTCCTTGAGGATCAGTTGATCGAGCCAGGCGTGCAGGCTGATGCCCGCCTTAGCCGCCTGCTCCTGGGCTTGGCGCTTGGCCTCGGGTGTCACGCCTTCGAGCTGGCCGTAATATCGTGTGCGGTGAGTCCCACCGCGGCGTCCGGGGATCGGAAAATCCAGGTCAGCATAGGGTTCGCCCTCGCCGACGGTAAATGAGATCACGTAGAACACGCCCCCAATGATCCATTCGCAGAGCACGTCGCGTGCCTCAATAGGAATATGCTCAAACGGAACCGGGCAGCGATAGTGTGGGTTAGAATTCATCAGGACGCGACCCATTTCGGTGTCGCGCAGCCAGACTGGCATGTTCTCATCGCCGATCACTACGCGACCACCGAGTTTGGTGACGCGTGCCGCCTCGCGAAAGCAACGTCCGATATCTGAAAACATATTGACGCCGCCGAAATGAAACACGGCGTCAACGCTATTATCGGCGAGAGGGAGATAGCTACCGTTAGCCAGTGCAACTTCCGTTGGTGTAGCGAGTTGAGTCGCCTTATCGCGTGCTTGGCTGAGCACTGGCCGGGCGAGTTCCTGCAATAGCAGTCGGCCATTAGGTCCAAGGCGCTCAGCGATGAGGGCGCTGGTCCTGCCGGTACCACAGCCGAACTCCAGCACGGTCTGGCCGGCTTTGAGGTTCAGCCGGTCGACCATACGACTGCGCTCGGTTGTTTCGTCGGTATTAAATGTGTCAAACGTTAGATGGATGTATTTGTCGTAGACGTCAGCTACACCTTCATAGGTGGCTTGAGCGGTGCGCTCGGGCGCACCGAGTTGTCTTGGCCAGATAAGATCAGGTATGCCGTCTTGGATTTCAAAACGCGTACCATCGGTTCCGAGCAGTCCCGCGCTAATGCCGTCGTCACCAATGTCTAGGCTGAGTGAAGTAGAGTCGAAGGGGTGGCGATAGAGATGCGCTGCGGTAAGCGAAGGCGTGTCGTTTATCGTCATGTTCTTGGAAGTGAATGGTTAAGCTTGGATCGCCGCAAGATGTGCGCCGCGTGAAATTGAGTTGAGGTCGCCACTAATTCGATCAAGCAGAACGAACCCGTCAGGCTTGTTGAGCACTAGGAAGTCGGGGCCAGTCAACACTATTTGGTTGTCGCCTAAGTCCGCTGACATCCTATCAAGTTCGCTGCCGTAGATGATGGATGCTGCCTGCGTGCTGAGATCGACACCGTCGATTCGGAAAGAGGCCGCCTGATTAGGGGTTGCGAACGCGCGTACCTTGCGCACGATTAGAGAGGCATCGTCTTCCGGTTGAATCTGCTTATCGGCGGCGTGGATGGTGTAATAAACGGTATCGATAGCGGTGGGCTGCGCCAAGTCTGGGTCGGGGGCGAAATCACGGGCTAGGGCTTGCCGAAACACTTGACGTTCGGCTTCAAACACCATCTGGTAGAGTATTCGCACGTCGGCGCCGTTTGGAACGACAAAACGGCTACGAGCGATCAATGGTCCAGTATCGATACCGTCGTCCATCAAGTGGACAGCTGCGCCCGAATCTCGGTCGAGAAGAATGGCGCCATTGACCGGATCGGCTCCACGTAGGTCTGGTAGTGGGCCGGGATGGACATTGATGAAGCGTTGGCCAGGCCGTGCGATGTCGCTGATTGGCAGGATGTACGGCATGCCGTTGCATAAGAGGATATCGAAGTCGAGGGATGCCAATGCGTTCAATAGGTCGCGTTTGGACGCAATGCGCTGCACATTGGCGCCGACTTGCTCGGCCTGGCGGTCTAAATAGGCACCAGTGACCGCCAGAGTCTGAACCAAATTCATGCCGGCCTTTAGCGCTTCCTGCCAAACGAAGGCGCGGTTGCCGACGAAAACGACCCTTTGGTCGCTGGACTCTGCCATCGCAATTCAATTAGTTGGGGTTTTGTGGCAGGAAGCTTCAGGTATGCAGCCCAGCCGTATTTTCTCGACGATTATATCGATGAATATGCTTTGGCTCACAATCGCAGCCCTCCGTCTAACTCCAACACCCGGCCACTGAAATAATCCGCCTGCATAATCCAAAGCAGCGCTTCGACAACTTCCTCAATGCTCCCCATCCGCTTGAGCGGCACCTGATCGACCCACCGAGCCAGCTGGGTCGTTTCCAGCGCATCGGCCGTACCGGTGGTGTCGCAGAAGCCAGGTGCGATGGCGGCCACGCGGATGCCAAGCCGGCCGAGTTCTTTCGCCCAGACGACGGTCAATGCCTCAACGCCGGCTTTGGCGGCGGAGTAAGCACTTTGCCCTGCATTGCCTCGGGCGCTGATCGAACTGACATTGACGATCACCCCGCGCGCGCGGCGCTGGACCATGTCGGCAGCGACGGCGCGGGTCACATAGAACAGGCCGTGAAGATTCACGTCCATGACTTGGTGCCAAAGCTCGAGCGAGTGGCGTGGTTCGCTGCGTTCCAGCGGGTTGATCAACGGGGCGCTGCGCATGATGCCGGCATTGTTGACCAGGATGTGAATCCCGCCGAAGCGGTCTGCGACGGTGGCGACCGCCTGCTCGACCTGTTCGGGATCAGCCACGTCGCAGGGGAGGCAGAGCAGCTCCGGGTGCGCGGCGGCCAGTTGGTCCAGCCGCTCGCGGTCGCGATCGAGCGCGGCAACGCGCGCACCTTCCGCCAGTAGGCGCTCGGCGAGGGCGCGGCCGAAGCCGGCGGCGGCGCCGGTGATGAGTGTCGGTTGCTGGCGAAGATCCATCGGTGCTAAGCGGCCGAATCCTGTTCGACGTTCCACCCTGGAAAGGCCAGCGCGCCGGGATGGCATTTGAGCGCGCGAGCGAGGGACTTGGCCTGCTCGATGTCGAGGGCGGAGCGGTCGGATTCGATCTCGACTAACGCCGCCAGCGGCAGCCCAGCGCGCGTGGCGAGTTCCTCTTGGGTCAATTCCTGAAGCTCGCGCAGGATGCGCACGGATTCCCCAGGCGAGAGCTCGATGCTGCGCGTAGCCGGACGAAATTCGTTCATGTCACCTTCTCCGATAATCATGTGGCGTCACGCTCATAACGGCGACCTGGGCTAAGCCGTTGTTGAGACGATAAATCACCCGATATTGATCGTTCAAGCGTGATGATCGGTGCCCTTGCCATTCGCCTTGGAGGGATTCGTCACGAAATCCGCGAATCATCCGGATGCCAGCCGGCCCCGAGAGCGTCATGATGTCTTTCCATTTCTGATAGCGTTTGACGATGTCGGCCGGGAGCCGTCTGACTTGGCGTGCGATCCGGCGATGCTCGACGATAGTCCACATCGGCTGGCCGCTGCTGGCTACAACACGCGTTCTTCACCCAGCTGCTGCCCCGATCTTGGCGCTGATCAGTGCGCGAATCGCAGTG
This sequence comes from Halochromatium glycolicum, assembly GCF_016584085.1. GTDB lineage: Bacteria > Pseudomonadota > Gammaproteobacteria > Chromatiales > Chromatiaceae > Lamprobacter > Lamprobacter glycolicus. The sequence continues at coordinate 174,430 of NZ_NRSJ01000002.1, forward strand.
ATCGAGGTCATATCTGCGATCTCGTCGCCGCTCAGGCGCAGGTCGTAGGCGGTTTCGATGGCCAGAATCAGTTCCATGTGCGAGAGCGAGTCCCAGGTGGGGATGTCGCCCAGGCGCAGCCCTTCAAGCTGGGCCGGGTCGCTGAGCTTGAGGGTGCGGAGCAGGATGGGGTCGAGATCGGGCATGGCGCGATGCGGGTTTCTTACAGTCGAAAGCAGGCTGAGAGCCGGACAAACTGGTCAGCGTTGAGCCGGTGCGGTTCGGTGTCCGCGGCGATGACCACGGAGCCGGCGGGTAGCGGTTTGCTGGTAGCGGTGTGGGCGCCGAGCAGGCAGCGTTCGCCGAGGGTGATCTCGTGCCCGATGGTGGCGTTGAGACCGACGAAGCTGCCTGCGCCCAGGACGCTGGCGCCGCCGATGGCGCAGCCGCCGGTGAGCCAGCAGTGATCGCCGATCTGGGTGTGATGACCGATCATGGCGCCGCCCCAGACGAAGACATCGTCTCCGAGGGTGACGGCGGGTTGAATGGCGGCACCGTCCATGACGATGCTGTTCTCGCCGAGGCTGTAGTCGCCTGGCACGTGGGGGCTGCGGTAGCTGGCGAGTCCATAACCTAGCTCGCGCGCCCAGGCGACCTTGTCGGCGCGTAGCCGGTTGATGCCTTGGTAGCCGAGCGCGACGAACAGTGCGTTTTTACCGGGTGGGTAGGCGGCTGGCAGATCGTCGGCGGCAAGCAGTGGTTTGCTGAGAAAGGTCTCGCTGGTGCGAAAGGGGGCATCGCAGGCGTAGGCGAGCAGGCGATAGTGGCTGTCGCGCTCGAAGTAATAGCTGGCCGCTTGGGCGATCTTGCCGGCGCCGAAGATGATGAGCGGTTGTGCCATGGGTCTTTATCCTGCGCTTGGGTGTGGTATGTCGCCCTGTTCAGCGATGGCCAGACGGTTGATCTTACCATTGCGATTGCGCGGCAGGTTGTCGTAGTGGGTGACGCGCGTGGGTAGCATGTAAGCCGGCAGGCGCTCGGCGAGCTGCGCCTGGAGCGCGTTTTCGGGCAGTTCGGTACAGACCGCGGCGAGGATGATCGGCGCGCCTCCGGTCTGGTCTGGCAAGGCGACGCAGGCGGCTTCGCGCACCTCGGGGAGGGCGGCAAGCGCGGCTTCGATCTCGTCGAGCTCGATGCGATGGCCCATGCGCTTGATCTGCCGATCGGCGCGGCCGACGAATAGCAAGACCGCGCGTTCGGCGTCCCAGCACACCCGGTCGCCGCTGCGGTAGAGGATGTCGCGATAGGCGGTGTGGGTGGGGTTTTGCACGAAGGCGGCGGCGGTGCGCTCCGGATCACGATAGTAGCCGAGCGCGATCTGCGGGCCGCCGAGCAGCAACTCGCCGACCTCTCCTTGCGAGACCGGGCGATGCTGTTTATCGACAATCAAGCCGGTGAAATTGGTGGCGAGCGGGCCGAGCGGTAGCAGCGCCTCACCGGCGAGGTCGGCCGCTTGTACGGGGTGGCTGGAGCAGATGCAGGTGCCTTCGGTGGGGCCGTAGACATTGATCAGCGCGGTGTGCTCGCCGAGCAGTCGGTGCAGCTCGCGCAGGGCGGGCTTCGGGAAGCCTTCGCCGCCGAACAGCATGCGGCGCAGCTGAGGGAGATCGCCTGGCTCCAGTGCGCGCAGGCGCAGCATGTAGACCAGGAGCGACGGCACCGAGAACCAGAGGGTGCAGCCGGCCGTGGCGACTGCTTTGACCAGATGGCGTGGGTTCTTGGTCAGCGCTTCGCTCATCGGGGCGAGCGCGGCGCCGGCGAACAGGGCGCCGTAGAAGTCGAAGACGGCGTTGTCGAAGTGCATCGGGTTGATGTTGGTGAGCACATCGTCCGGCGTGATGCCGATGTCTTGCTGGCACCAGCGGGTGAAGTTGAGCAGGCTCTGGTGGGCGATGACGACGCCTTTGGGGGTGCCGGTGGAGCCCGAGGTGAACATGAGATAGGCCGGCGTGTGCCCAGGCACACGATCATCGGCGCCTGTTGGGGTGAGGTTGTGCAGCTCGGCTTGGTGTGCTGGTGTGCTGTAGTTCAGCGTTGGTGGCAGCGTTGTTTGTGCTTGTTGTGCCGCTTCCTGCAGCGCGGCGATGGTGGCCTGATGCGGCTCGGCATGGGCGATCAAGGCCGGGCGGGCGGTGGCGAGCATGGCGCGCAAGCGTGCGGGTGGGCTGCCGGGATCGAGGTTGGTGTAGAGCAGGCCCAGGCGCAGGCAGGCGAGCATCAGCGCGTAGGCGGTTGGGCTTTTGTCGTGCAGGATGGCCACGGCACCGTCAAGGCCGAGGCCCTTGGCTTGCAGCCAGGTGGCCCAGCGTCCGCTGAGCTGATCCAGCTCGGCGTAGGTGACCCGGTCGCCATCGGGGGGCTGCAGCGCGATGCGCTTGGCGTGGCGGCGAGCAACATCGGCGAAGGCGAGGCCGAGGTTAAGGCTGTTCATGGACGATGAATTCGTAGTGGGGCAGCGTGGCCTGGGTGCCTTGGATGCCGACGCACATCAAGGCGTCGATAACCGAGAGGTTGGGCTCAAACGTATTGCTCTGTTGACGGTACGCCGGTGCATGGGATTGTAGGAAGCGCAGCTCGATGCACTGGGCCGCGAAGGCCTCCGCTCGGTAAAGGGTTTGGCCGTTGATCGGGTTGATGTAGAGCGTTGCGCCTTCGTGCTGGCAGCGGGCAAGGATGCGCGCTTGGGCGTTGGCTGCGGTCAGTTGGGGCGTGTCGCTTGCGCGCTTGAAGCGAGTCGCGAGGCCGAGCGCCGTGGCGAGGGCGCGCAGCGAGCCGTCCAGCCAGTCGATAAGCCAGGGGCTAGGATTGTGCACCAGTGGTGCGATCAACTCGCTGGCTTCGGCCCGGTAGGGCGCTTTGCCATAGGCGTGGGCCAAGGTCTTGAGCCATTTTCGGCGCCAGGTACTAATGCCGTCGGCCACGCGCAGATCCTTGATCAGGACGTTTTGGCTCGCGTTGGCTAAAGGTAGGGTGAAGAGCCAGGGTGCGCCGTTGACTAGCAAGCGATTGCGGTTGACCCAACCGCGGTTGATATAGGTCACGTCGTCGTAGAAGACAAAGGTGTCCACCGCGTGTATGAGCTGGAGATAGCCCAAGTAGGGGAACAGGTAGGGCTGCATGATGGCGAGGCGGTGCGGGGTCTTGAGCGCACCATCGAGCTTGCTGTTGTTTTCGGCCTGTGTGGGCGGCCGTTTCATCAGGGGGTCAGCAGTTGGATGATGCGGTTGAGGTCGTCATCGCTGAGCGCTGGAAAGATGGGCAGGCAGATGATGCGTCTGCTGATCTCGGTGGCAACGGCCAGGTCAGCGGCTTGGACGGACGGCAAGCCCCGGTACATCGGGAATTCGCTAATCAGCGGATAGAAATATCGGCGGCCGTGAATATCCGCTGCCTTGAGTTTGTCGTAGAGCTGATCTCGGCTCAGCGGATAGGTGTCCTCGACCACAATGGGGAAGTAGGCATGGTTGTCGACGACTTGGCTGCCGCGCGGGAGCAGGCGGATGCCAGGAATATGACTGAGGCCTTCTCGGTACTGATCATCGATGGCGTGCCGGCGGGCGAGGGCTTGGCTGACGTGCTTGAGCTGCAATAGTCCCAACGCAGACTGCATCTCGTTCATCTTGCCGTTGATGCCGCTGGCGACCACGGTGGTCTCGCCGACGAAGCCAAAGTTTTTCAGGTGGTCGATGTGCTGTTTGGTCTTGTCGTCCGGGCAGGCGATGGCGCCGCCCTCGCAGGTGTTGAAGACCTTGGTGGCGTGGAAGCTGAGCACCGAGAGGTCGCCATGGCGCAAGATGCTACCGCCCTGGTCCTGCACGCCGAAGGCATGCGCGGCATCGTAGATGACCTTGAGGTTATAGTTATCGGCGATGGTCTGGATGGCTTCGACGTCGCAGGGGTTGCCGTACACATGCACCGGCAAGATGGCGGTGGTGCGCGGGGTGATGGCAGCTTCGATGCGATTGGGGTCGAGGTTGAGGGTGTGCGGGTCGATGTCGACGAACACCGGCTGAATCTCGTTCCAGAGCAGGGTATGCGCGGTGGCGACAAAGGAGTAGGGCGTGGTGATGACCTCGCCGGTGATGCGCAACGCCTGCAGCGCGGTGAGCAAGGCCAGGGTGCCGTTGGCGAACAGCGCCAGGTGCTCGACGCCCAGATACTCGGCGAGCGCCTGCTCCAGCTGGTTGTGGAATGGCCCGCTGTTGGTGAGGCGCTTGTTGTCCCAGATTTGCTCCAGGTAGGGGATGAACTCCTCTAACGGAGGCAGGTGGGGTTGGGTGACGTAGATGGGTTTTGCGCTCACAATACGAAACCTATCGGCCGCTACTGGGGTTGCTTGAGTGGCGGTTCGCTATTTTTGACGATCTTGGTATGTCATTCAGTGAACACCGTCAAACGCCCGATTCACAGTCTCCGGCCAATCCGGTGAGGAGATTCGGCCGCCGCGGATGCCACGGCACATCAACGACCCGGCCTTGATGAGCTGGCTCTGCGCCTGGCGACACCGACCTCAGGCAGGCTAACAGCTAACAAGCTTACAGCGTGATGCCCAACGCCCTGCGCTGAATGCACCAGCAGAGCCCGTCATGTGGACCTGTATCGATCGGTAGATCGAGCAGGGCCGCGACTAGGGTATCGAACAAGGCGAGCGCCGCGGCGAAGGCAAGCCCCTGCTGCGCCTGATAGAGCGCACATTCGGCCCGACCGATAATCGGTTTCGCCAGCAGATTCAGTGGCAATCTGCCAGTGCTACACTGAACCAATCAACCCGAGACGCGAAGACCATGGCCACCACACTCGATGAGGTTTGGGCCCTGTTCAGGGAGACCGACCGTAAGTTTCAAGAAACTGATCGTAAGTTTCAGGACACGGATCGACTGATTGGCGAACTGCGCGAGCAGTCGCGGGAGACCGACCGTCGATTTCAGCAAACCGAGAAGCTGGTGAACACCATCAGTCGTCAACTCGGAGAGCAGGGCAACCGGCTCGGCGACTTCGTCCAGGCCATGGTCAAGCCCGCCGTCGTGCGGCTGTTGCGCGAGCGCCAGTTACCGGTGCATCAAGTCCTGAGCAATCTGCTGGCGTTCGACGACGATGGCTGCCCGCTGATGGAGATCGACCTGCTGGTGGTCAACAGCGAGGTCGCCGTGGCGGTGGAATGCAAATCCCACCTCGGCACCGACGACGTGCGCGAGCACCTGGAGCGGCTTGCGCAGTTCAAAGACTGCTTTCCCCAATACGCTGGCTGTAAGCTTCTCGGTGCGGTCGCGGCCATGGTGCTGCCCGAGGACGTCGGCCGTTTCGCCTACCGGCAAGGCTTATTCGTGCTCGCCCAATCCGGTGATGGGGTGACGATCCGCAACGATGCCCGCTTTGAGCCGCGTTCCTGGTAGGCGAGGCCAATCCGGTAACGGGCGACCGCCATGGACGAGATCAACAACCCCCATGACGTCGACTTCCGCCAGCGCTTCACCCGGCGCGAGATCGCGCAAGACTTTCTGCGTCAGCAACTACCAGCAGAGCTGCTTGGAGATGGTGGATCGCGACAGTCTGCAGATCAGCAAAGACAGCGACGTCTCCAAGGAATTGCGTGCGCCGTATTCGGATCTGGTCTATCGGCTGCGATGGCGTGTGCCCGATCAGGCTGATCCAGTGCGCTTGAGCGGGCATCGACGCCAGGCGCTCGCCATCCGGTCGCACCATCGCCGTCAGCAGGGCAGGGCGAAGCCGCCCAGGCCACGGGTGATCAAGCCGATGCGGCAGCGCTTGATCCGGCCGATGCGGCGGCGACGCGCGATCAAACAGCGGCGCCAGCCACCCTCGCACTCCACGTCTCCATCCTGTTTGAACACAAGAGCCAGACCGACTCTTGGGTCTTACTGCAACGGCTGCGCGACATCGCGCTGCAGGGCGAGGCCTACCGCAAGCAGCATCCCGAGGCCAAGACCCGGCCGCAGCACTGAGAGCCAGGGCAACGACCTCGCAAAGCCGATAGACCAAGGTGGCGAGGGTCCTGACGGAGTCGACCTCACGGAGCCGACATCGAGCCGCTGTTACTCCGCCTGCACGCGCTCGCGCAGGGCCTGCACGCGTTCTTCACTCAGCCCGGTCGCCTGGGCGATCTGCGCGTTCTCGAGCAGGCCGAGCCGCAGGAGGTTGCGGGCGCTGTCCTCGCGGCCGCGCTGCTCACCGCGCTTTTCGCCGCGCTTCTCGCCGCGCTTTTCGCCCCGCTCCTCGGCATCCTTGAGCAAGGTCGCCTCATCATGCAGCGCGCGCTCGCGCGCCAGTGCCCGATAACGGGCCTCTTCATCGGTGCTGAGGGCCTTGAGCTGCTCCATGGCGTGCTGCACGGGTGGGTGGCTGATCTGGGTCATCACCGTGGTCTCCTGCCAATGTTCAAAGAAGGTGACCCAGTCCTGGAGCGGACCGGTGTCGAGGCCGAGCCGATCGGCCTTTTTCAGTTCGATCAGGTTCAGCTGCAGGACGTTCCCGAGCGTCACCTGCGGCTGGGTCGCATCGCGCAGCTCGAACCGCCAGCAGGCCTGCTGGCGCTCGGTCTCGCTGGCGTCGAAGAGCGCGAAGTCGAGCAGATGAATGCCGACGACCGCCTTGAGGGCGCTGTAGTCTTCCCCGGCGCCCAGCTGTTGGCTGAGCAAGCGCGCCCGATAGAAGGCGCTGTGCTGGCCCCAGGCGGGATAGCGACGCACCTGCATCTCGATATTGTAGTGGTGGCCGCCGGCATCGCGGGCGAGCACATCGAGCACGATGGCCTTGGCCTGCAGATCGGCGTCGCTGATGCCGGGGTTGATAACGTCCACGGCGGTGATGTCGGGCAGGTCGGGACGCAGATCGTTGATCAGCGCGACCAGCAGCTCAGGGTCGCTGGCGAACAGCCGCTTGAAGACGTAATCGTTCTTGGGGTCGAGCAGGCGCTCCATGCGGCGGCTCCGGCGGGCAGGGCGTTGAGTGCGTCAAGGCTAGCAGGTTTGCGGCATGAGCAGCGGCTGGCTCGCCGAGCAATCGCTGGGCAAGCCGCCGGCGGTCGACGAGATCAACAACCCGCATGACGTCTACTTCCGCGAGCGCTTCACTCGGCGCGAGATCGCGCAAGACTTCCTGCGCCAGCACCTGCCGGTGGAGCTGCTTGAGGTGGTGGATCTCGAAAGCCTGGAGATCAGCAAGGACAGTGACGTCTCCAAGGAATTGCGCGCGTCGTATTCGGATCTGGTCTATCGGCTCAGATGGCGTGTGCTCGATGAGGCTGATCCAGCGGCGCCCGAACGGGCTGATCCAGCGGCGCCGGAGCAGGCTGATCCAGCAGGGCCTGAGCGGGTTGATCCCGCTGTGCCCGAGCAGGCATCGGCGCAAGGCGCTCGCCATTCGGTCGCACCATCGCTGTCAGCAGGGCAGGGCGAAGCCGCCCAGGCCACGAGTGATCAAGCCGATGCGGCAGCGCTTGATCCGGCCGATGCGGCCGCCACGCGCGATCAAACAGCGGCGCCAGCGACCCTCGCACTCCACGTCTCCATCCTGTTTGAACGCAAGAGCCAGACCGACGATTGGGTGTTGCTGCAACGGCTGCGCGACATCGCGCTGCAGGGCGAGGCTTACCGCAAGCAGCATCCCGAGGCCAAGACCCTGCCGCCGGTCTACCCCTTGGTGCTCTATCACGGCCAGAGCGTCTGGCGCATGCCGAGTGATTTCCACGCCCTGATCCGGCCGCTACCAGAGGCGCTCAAGCCTTATGTGCCGCAGTTTCGCTACGCCTTGCATGATCTCTCGCCGCGTAGTGATGCGGAGATCAAAGGCGATGTGCTCACGCGCTTGGTGCAGCTCGCGATGCGCTGGATCGTCAGTGACCAGCCGCTGGAGCATTTGGAGCGGTTGATCAGACTGATCGAGCAGATCGCTGACCGTGACACGGCGCTGCAGATTCTGGAATCGCTGCTGCGATATTATGTCCAAGGGACACGCCGGGTGGAAGAGGATGACGCCCGCCGCTTGTTGGAACAGACCGCACCGGGAGACCCCATCATGCAGACGTTTATTGATCGGTCTCTTGAGCAGGGCCGCGAGCAGGGCATCGAGCAGGGCCGCGAGCAGGGCAAAGCCGAGATTCTGCTGCGCCTAATGGAGCGCAAATTCGGTCCCACCGACGCCCGGCGACGTCAGCAGATCCGAGAGGCGGATGCCGAGACGCTGCTGGAGTGGTCCGAGCGCGTCCTCACCTCCGAGACGCCGGAGGCGGTGTTTCACTAAGGTGTCGATGCCATGGCGAGCCGCAGCGATGGCCGCTTCGAGCTGCGCTCAACTGGCGGCTAGCGGGAAGCGCGATTTGACATGGAAAACACAGCGTTTCAGATCGAACTGGCCTGGGATACACTTAAGGCCGACACGAATCGCGTCAAGCATGGCATCGATTTCGCCATGGCCGCTGAGGTGCTGCGAGATCCGATGGCACTCAGTATCCTGGACCAGGAACATGGTGGGGACGAGGAGCGCTGGTTCACGCTTGGTGCGACAACAACCACAGGCCAACTGTTAGCCGTCTCTCACACCTGGGAGGAACAGTCCGGTATCGCTTACGTTCGGATCATCTCGGCGCGGGAAGCGACAAGACACGAAAGACGCCAGTACGAAGATAACCCTGTATAAACCCATCATGAATACGACACACTCAAACGACGAGATTCCCGCCGAGATCGATTTTTCGGCCGGTCAGCGCGGGCGCTTTTATCGGCCGCAAGCACAATGGCATGTGCCGGTCTACCTCAACCCTGAGGTCCAGCAGTACTTTCTTCGCCGCGCCGAAGAAAGCGGTCTGGACTTTGACCAATTGATCAATACCCTCTTGCAGAAAGACATGGAATTGCTTGAGACCTTTGCGCCAGGATCGTCGTCGTAAACACGACGAGCATTAGGCCCCTCGGCCCAAGACCCTGCCGCCGGTCTATCCCTTGGTGCTCTATCACGGCAAGAACCTCTGGCGCAGATCAAGGCCGGCGAGACGGCATTGAGCACATGGGTGCTTTTGGCATCGCCCTCGATGACGAAGTCCATCACCAGTCGATTGGTCTTGCGCTCGACCCGTTGAGCACGGATGCACGGCCGACCTCGCTGATGAAAGCCCACGGCCTCGGCGCCGTTGAGCAGGGTCGCAGCTTCGGCGACCAGATAGGAGCGACGCTGTTTGCGCGGTTCTTGCTGGACCGGGCGAGACCACAACTCCTCAATGCTCACGCCGCTGTTTGTTCAGCCAGGCCTCGATGAAGGCGGGATCGAGCCCCTTGAGGCGTTCCTCGGGATCGAGCCCCTTGAGACGCTCTTCGGGATCAAGCCCCTTGAGACGTTCCTCCGCACTCATGTGCTCAAGCATCAGCGTCTGGGTTTCTTGCAAGAAGTCTTCTAAGGTATAAGCCATCTCAGGTGCCTCGCTCAGGTAATTGAGATACAACCGCTCGAGCAGCGCCAGGGCGCCATTGTCCGGGTTACGCCGGGCACGCTCGCGATACTGACGCACCGCCTCGCGCAGACGCCCAAGCTCGCTGGCGAACAAGGCTCAGGGCGCATTGCGTGGCGTCTGTTCGATGGTATTCAGCACGATCAGACGCACCACCTGGCTGCCCCATGCCAGGTCATAGAGTCCAGGCGCCCCCGCCGGTTCCAGCCGATGCTGGGCGGCCAGCGCCTTGGGATCACGCGTGGCCACGGCATAGAGCCCGAACGCATCAGCCGGTAAGCGCGCGCCCTTGGCATCCAGGGTGAGCTTGCGGTAATTGATGTAATGCCCCACCAGCTCATCCAGTGCCCAAGCATCCAGCGCCTCGTGCTGCGATTTGTAGGTCAGCAGATTGTGCGCCCGCAACGCCTCCAGCCCGTCCGGCAGATCCGGCGGCAGCGGGGGCGGGGAGCCGGGTTCGGGCGCCTCGATGATGACGACATCCAGCAGTTGGCGCTGCAGCGCCAACTCGTACTCCAGCTCCACCCGCCAAGGCGCTCCTTGGAACAGTTGGGTCAGGGCAATGCCGAACAGGCGATGCCATTGGCGCAAGCGCTCGTCGGTCATGATGGGAGTGGGTGAGCGCCGAGTGGACCTCAATGGGGTGAGTGTAGCGGATGCGCGGGTTGATCGCCGCGACGCTTGGCTGCTGGAGCCTCTGGCGGATGCCGAGCGATTTCCACGCCCTGATCCGGCCACTACCAGCGGCGCTTAAACCCTATGTGCGGCAGTTTCGCTATGCGCTGCACGATCTCTCGCCGCGCAGTGATGCCGAGATCAAAGGCGATGTGCTGACCCGCCTGGTGCAGCTGGCGCAGCGCTGGATCGTCAGCGACCAGCCGCTGGCGCATCTGGAGGTGATCAACCCGTTGTCCTCTTGATGCACACCGACAAACAAATCTACCTCGTCAAAGCCCTGGAGCGGCGCATCGACGGTGTCGTGCTGCTCGCCACCTTTCTGCCCTATCTGGTCGAAGACCGCGAACGCTTGCGCGAACAAACCCCGCTCGCCTATGGTCAGCTTCAGCAAGCACCCCTGCCTGAATCCGCGCGCAGTCACTGTCTCGACGTTTAGAGGAGATCCTCAGTATGCTCGGTGAAATGATCCCACTCGAACAGACCCGCGCCTATCGCGAGATCGTGGCGAAGAACCAGCCGATTTGGCTGGAGGAAGGCTGCGAGGAAGGCCGTCGGCGCGAAGCCGAACGGGTGGCGTTCCGCCTTCTGCGCCGCCGCTGACCTCGAGACCTGGCTCGCCGCGCACCCAACACCGCAACAGACCGCCTGCGACACCACGCCATGATGCATGCCACCCACAACCCTGAAGCCGACTACCTGCAATGGCTGCAAACCCAGGTCAACCACCTGCGCGCCGGACGGCTCGATTGCCTGGACCGCGAGCAACTGGTGGAGGAACTTGAGGGCATGAGTCGCAGTGAACGACGGCAATTGCGCAACCGGCTGGTGGTACTGATGATGCATCTGCTCAAGCTGCGCCATCAGCCAGACAAACAATCGCGCAGCTGGACCGTGACCATCATCACCCAGCGCACGGACATCAAACTCCTGCTCCGTGAAAGTCCGAGCCTGAAACCCAGCTTGCCCGAGGCGCTTGCAGCGAGTTACCCGCGTGCTCGCCAAGAAGCCGCCGATGAAACCGGCCTGCCGCTCTCGACCTTTCCAGACCAGCCTCCCTTCACCTTGGATCAGGTGCTCGACGAAGACTATTGGCCCGAGCCTGGGGAGCGCTAACGCCTGTGCTGGCGGCTGGCGAAAAACAGGACGCTGTCGGGCCATGGAAGGCGTTCGAGGGCAAGCGATCCTGCGGCGAGGCGTCTAGCGATCAAGAACCGCAAACGTGCCGCAGCGCGCGAAGCCAGGCCGCACTGTCCGCAGCCTCAATGACAGGCCCGGTCAGTTCGAGCAGCAGGTCGAAGTCGTCGATCTGCTCCAAGATCGACCGCGTCTCATCGGCGACTGCGGGGCCGAAACGTTTGTCGATCTGGCGCACCAAGATGTTGCGGCTCGGTCGGAGCGCCTCGAGTCGCGCGCGACGCGTTGTCTCTTCCGGGTTCGGTTGCTCGCGGAACGGCCAGAAGCGGTCTGGCGTGGTCGCATAGTCGTGCTGGAGCAGAGCCAGGGATGTGATGTTGATGTCGGAGGCGCGGACGATCTCGCGCAGCGCATCTCGCTGTTCGCATTCCCACTCATCCGCGGTTGCATCGGTCACCGATAACAGATCGGTGCCGTCACGCCGGCACAGCTCGATCGCCATCTGCCCGATCCGCAAGGGCCGCTGCGAATCGATCCAGAAAAAGAATCGGAAGCGATAGGCAATATCCCAGGCTGGCAGCCAGTCGCCGGCGATGGCACCCATGTCGGCGCTGCGCGTGGGCTGGGTGATGTATTGCAGCCAATCCAAGAGGTCGAGTCGCAGCGCATAGTCTCGCCATGGGCGCAGAAAATGGGCCGTGGCAAGAAAGCGCCGGACTCGCTCCAACAGTGGATCGGTCTGCGGCGGGATCTCGAAAGGCTTTGCCGTCAGCGCCTCGTCGAGCGCGAAGCGGAGATGAAAATCCGGCCGCTCCTCGGGTGGCTTGTACCGATGCCAAAACTGACGCTGCTCCTCATCCGAGGCGCGTTGCAGCAGGAACAAGAACGCAGCGGTGGCAAACTGTGGCGGCAGCGTCGCATGGAGGTCGCCGAGCTGGTCACGCAACAGACGATCGAGCCACGCCACCGGCAACTGCCCGCCGAGTTGCTGCATGCGTTTGTTGAACAGCCGATACTCGGCAAGCGCATTCTCCGGCGTGCCGTCGCCCCACTTGTAGAAGCGCATGGCCAAGGTCATCGTGCCCGATTCGGGGTCGATGATGTAGTAGTCGTACCAGGCGCGTGTTGACACCTTGGTCTCCTAATTCAATGCAGATCCCCACCGAGCAGCCTGCCTTGCCTCCCTCTTTAGCAGGTGCGAGTATCCGTTAACGAGTGGTGTGGGTCGCTGCGTTCTAACGGGTTGATCAGCGGCGCGGTGCGCATGATGCCGGCGTTGTTGACCAGGATGTGAATCCCGCCGAAGCGGCCTGCGATGGTGGAGACCGCGGGCTCGACCTATTCGGGATCAGCCACGTCGCAGGGGAGGCAGAGTAGCTCCGGGTGTGCGGCGGCCAGTTGGCCCAGCCGATCGCGGTCGCGATCGAGTGCGGCAACGCGGGAACCTTCCGCCAGCAGTCGCTCGGCGAGGACGTCGGCTGAAGCTGACGGCAGCGTCGGTGATGATGCTCACGGAAGCTCTTGGTGATCTGTGATTTCACGGAATGAGCTTACTTAAGTGGCTCTGTCTTTGCCGTATCGATCTCGGTCTGGACTTGTTGAATCATCGCATCCCATTGCGCGTCGTTGGTCTGCTCAAAGGCCGTTTCCCATCGAGCTTCATCCCGAAGTTCATCAAGTACTAGGGTGGCAATCGTATCCTGCACAGTTGCGGGCATCTTTGAGACTTCGGCCATCGCCTGACCGCCGAAACGCTGGAGGCCGTCTTCCACTGAGCGCGGCGCACCGCTGCGCGTGCCAACAGTGACGCGATCCGCGACGACCCGGCCGCAGCACTGAGAGCCAGGGCGACGACCCCGTAAAGCCGATAGAGCAAGGTGGCGAGGGTCCTGACTGAGTCGACATCGCGGAGCCGACATCGAGCCGCTGTTACTCCGCCTGCACACGCTCGCGCAGGGCCTGCACACGCGCTTCATCCAGCCCAGTCGCCCGGGCGATCTGCGCGTTCTCGAGCAGGCCGAGCCGCACGAGGTTGCGGGCGCTGTCCTCGCGGCCGCGCTGCTCCCCGAGCCTTTTGCCGCGTTCTTCACCAAGCTGTTCAACGAGATTTTTGCCACGTTCCTCGGCATCCTTGAGCAAAGTGGCCTCATCATGCAGCGCGCGCTCGTGCGCCAGTGCCCGATAGCGGGCCTCTTCATCGGCGCTGAGGGCCTTGAGCTGCTTCATGGCGTGCTGTACGGGTGGGTGCGTGATATGGGTCATCACCCTGGTCTCCTGCCAGTGTTCAAAAAAGGTGACCTACGCCTTGGGTGGTGCCGACCACGTCTCGGAACAGGTACCAGCGGCGGCTGGGGTCTTGTTTCAGGCGTTTGAACCAGGCGCGGTGCTCGTCGAGGCTGATCTCATGGTGGCGATAAATGGCCCGGCGCATGGAGGGGGCGTTTTGCCAGGGCAGGATGCGTTCGAGGTCGGATTCAGGGACGGCTTTCAGTCGAATGCTGAGTCGGGAAAGAAATCCGGGTCGAGTACCTGTTTGAGCGAATAGGGGCTGTGCTCTGGCACCCTGACCGCTTCGCGATGCAGCGCAAAGGTCTTCTCTGCAGCCCGCCGTGCCTGCTGCCAGGCCTTCTCGAACAGCTCGGGGGGCATGATGTTTGAGGCTAGGCGTGGCTTAGAAACGGTATCTGAAGCCGACCGAGACGCCGTAGGTACGCAACCCTGTCTGGATCCGGTCGATGACAATGCCATCGGGCAGGGTGTTCATGGCCATACGTCCGCGGTTGGAACCAACCTCACCGAGATCGTTATAGCGCAATGCGATGTCTAGGGTCGTCCGGTCGCCGATTCGGATGCCGGTGCCGAGGGCGAGCGTGTAGGCGACCTCCCAGCGCTCGCCGGAAGGAATGACACTGTAACGATGGTTGCCGGTATTCTCCGGGAAGCTGAATCGTAGTCGGCCGAGCTCATTTCTTGCTACCCCGATCCCGACTCCAATGTAGGGTTCGACGATCCCCAGGTCGATCTTGGTCAGCGTGTCGAGATTCGTGAACAGGTTGAGCATCCCTGTCCAGGATTCGAGCTCGCCTGAGGCGGGTTGACGAGTGCCGACACCGAGAAAATTGGCGTTGCCGTCGAAGTCCAGATCGCCTCGGTAGGCAACCGACAGATCGCCGCGCAGCCAGGGCAGGAAACGGCGGCCGACCGCGAGCTCCCAAAGTGGTCCGCTGCCGAAATCGCCGTACGCGCCGATGGGTCTTCCATCGGGACCGCGCGCGCATCCGAACAAGGCTGGTGGTGCTTTGGATGCGCAGTCTGCATCCGAGAGGTCGGCGTCTTCGGATCGTTCGTAGCCCAGAGCACCGCGGACGTACCAATCGCTGGCCGCCGGCTCTATGGAGAGGGCCATCATTGCAAGCACGGCTAGGGCAGTCAGGTTGAACTGTTGCAGTCGCTGGTGGGTATTCATCGTCGTGACAGCAATCGCTCACGGAGACAGCGAGCCTTGAATCCTGCCCGAAACCAGTGCAAAAGGCGACCAGTCGCCTGCGCGGCCTTGATCATCGCCTGGCTCAATACCTGGCTTAGCGGTCAATGATGATCTACTTAAGCAGTAAAATCAGACGCTTGCCTTGCTGATCTTGGTCCAGACGCTGCAGCTGGACCGAGGCGTGATCAAGGCCGCCTGCGCACTTGCGGGGGCTAGCTTGGCGCTTGGGCTGCTCGGGGACCGCGCCTCGCGCCGGGCCGATTTGCTGAGCGGTGGATTAGGCGTTCTGTGGTCCGGGCTGGCCGGCCTCGACGATGAAGGCGGCCTGCCTGTGGCAGCTCGGGTTCTTGACTTTCACCGATGAGAGCCCGAGCAGGTCGGCCTGGACCCGCTCGGGTGTTACCTCGAGCCGAAGGTAGCCGCGCTCGGTCCCGTTCGCGTAGAGGATGTGCGGGTTTTCGCGCTTGACGGCCTGGATGCGCTCCTCCGGTCGGGACTGTGAGGTGATCGAGGTGGTCACGAATTCGCTGGCTACGGTTGGCGATTCGGGTTCATCGAAATCCTGCTTCAGGTTCGTGACCCAGAACGAGTGCACGTCGCCGCCGAGCACGACCGGGTTGCGTGGTTGGCGCTCGGCGAGGACGTCCAGGAGCCGACGGCGGGCAGCTGGGTAGCCGTCCCAGCCGTCGGAGAAGAAGGCCTGGCCCGGCCCGGGCTCGCCATCTGCTTGCGCCATCAGGGTCTGCTGACCGAGCAGATTCCAGCGCGCCTCGGATGCACGCAGGTTTGCCGCCAGCCATTGCTCCTGGCGCGCGCCGAGCATCGTTGCCTTCGGATCGTGGCGGCTGGGGCAGTCGCGGATCACGGCCGAGCCGGCGCGCCCTGGCCTGGGGCAGGGCTGGGGGCTTCGGTACTGACGGTTATCGAGGAGGTGCAGATCAGCGAGCTGTCCATAGTGCAGCCGTGTATGCAGGCGTAGGTTCGGCCCGAACGGCACCATCGTGCGTGGCAGCGGCATGTGCTCGTAGTAGGCCTGGTAGGCCGCGGCCCGGCGCTTCAGGAACCAGGCCGGTTCGTCGTTGTTTTCAGAGATCGGCCCGGCATAGTCGTTCTCGACCTCGTGGTCGTCCCAGACGACCAGCCAGGGGCAGCTGGCATGGGCGGCTTGTAGGTCCGGGTCAGCCTTGTAGAGGGCATAGTGGCGCCGGTAATCGTTGAGCGTGACCGGCTCTTGCGCGCCTTGGGAGCGGACCAGCTCATCGCCCCAACTCGATTCGTAGATGTAGTCACCTACATGCAGGAAGAGGTCAAGTGCGTCCGCAGCGACATAGCGGTAGGCGCTGAACCAGCCCTGGGCGTAGTGCTGGCAGGAGCCGACACCAATGCGCAGCCGCGATACCTCGGCTTCGCGCGTTGGTGCAGTGCGCGTGCGCCCAATCGGGCTGGTCGCATCGGCGACCTGGAAGCGATACCAGTACTCCCGATCCGGCTCCAGCCCATAGGGTTCCAGGTGCACCGAGTGCGCCCACTGCGGCTCGGCATAGGTGGTGCCGCTCGCGGCAAGCCGGCGAAAGCCAGGGTCGTGGGCCAGCTCCCAGCGCACTGGGATGGGCCGCTCCGGGAGACCGCCATGCGGGGCTAGCGGCTCAGGCGCGAGCCGGGTCCAGAGGACCAGTGATCCAGGGCCCGGATAGCCGGAGGCGACACCAAGGGTGAAAGGGTAGCGCTCGAGCCTTGGGACGGCGCGCAGCGGGCTGGCCGCTGTCGCCGCCCCAAGCGCCCCGATGCCGCGCAACAGGGCGCGGCGCCTGGGGGAGAATCGTTTGGACATGATTCGGCTCTTCGTCAGCAAAGCTCGTGCATTGACGCAGAGACGTGATTCCTGTGCGTCACTGCGGCCGGAGACCACGCGCAGCTCGGCATGGCGCGGCCGAACTGCTGCCTTGTTCGCATCCTAAACCGCGTCCAGAGACAGAAACGTCATTTTTCCGCAGCAGGCGCGGTCAAAATTGCACATCCCAAACTGGACGCAGTGTAGTACGGCAAGGTTTCCAGAAAATGACCGTGCGGCAGCTTACAGCGGTTGAGCAAGTCTAAGGCGATTTCTGTCAAAGCTCATACCGCCTTGCTGGTCTTTTCGCTCGCCTTCTTCGTCGCGCCGCCGGTCACATAGCCCGGCTATGCTCCCGGCGACGCTCCTCGAAGGCAAACGAAAACCCTGCGCAATTCGGTACGAGCTTTTCCGGCAATCGCCTAACGAAGGTTCCGGCTAGTGTGCTGGCATGGTGCCGGTCCCATGTGTCACGCGCTTGACGGGCAGGGTCAGGGATTGCCGGCTACCATCATCGAAGCCGAGGTGGAGCTCGATGCTGTCGCCCGCCCTCAAGTCCTCAGTGAGGCCGATCAGCATCACATGCAATCCGCCTGGCTGAAGCTTGACGGTCTCGCCGGCCGGTAATTCGATCTGTTCGAGCTGGCGCATCCGCATCATGCCGTCTTCCATCTTGTGGGTGTGCAGCTCGACGACTTCCGCCGCGTCGGTCTCGCCGATAACCAACGCGCGATCCCGGTTACTCGTGTTGGTTAGGTGCATGAAGGCCGCACTATTCGGCTGTCCGGGCGGCACCGCGCGGACGTAGGCGTCTTGGACCTCGATCTCGGTAGCCGGCGTTGCGGGCTGTTCCGCAGCGCAGAGGTTGAGCGATAACAGTGGCAAGACGATCAGGAAGGGAGAGAGAGGACGGAAGGCGCGCTTTGTGGTGTTCATCGGTTTGGGTCCGGGATCAGGGAAAACGACTGCGCGACCACCGCGCAGGCAATGTCGGTGCAAAGTCTACAAGTAAGACGCTGTAGAAGGCAGCAGGCCGATGATGCGCTAGCAGCAGCGCAGGTGCTTGGGATCACTCGTTGTGCAAGGGAACAGGCTGTCCGTCTGCACATCGGGAAGCTGGGCGCACTGCAAGACCTGGGCGATCGGAATTGTGCTGGGAGATCGGAATGATTGGCAGGCGCTCCGGCGACCCAGCAGGCAGTTCCATTAACCGGGAGGCGGTGTGGGGGGCGACGTCGGAGCGAGCAGCTGCATCAGTCGCGCTGCCTTGTCGAAGGTTTCGCGGTACTCCTCATCGAGCACTGAGTCATGCACGAGTCCGCCGCCGGACCAGAACCGAGCCTGCCCGCCGCTGTTGACGATGGTACGGATTGCGATGTTGGTGTCCATAGCACCGTCGAAGCCGAGATAGCCGATCGCACCGCAATAGATGCCGCGGCGATGGGGCTCGAGCTCCTCGATGATCTCCATCGCGCGGATCTTCGGTGCGCCGGTGATCGAACCGCCCGGGAAGCAGGCGCGCAGCAGCGATGCCGCGTCTTCGCCGGCCCGGAGCTCACCGCAGACGGTGCTGACGAGATGATGGACGGACGCATAGGTCTCGGTCGCGAAGAGGGCCGGGACCTGGATGCTGCCGGGTTGGCAGACCCGGCCGAGATCGTTGCGCAACAGATCGACGATCATCAGATTCTCGGCGCGATCCTTGGGGCTCTCGGCCAGTGCCCGCCGCAATGCGGCATCCTCGGCGGCGTCGGAGCTGCGCGGACGGGTGCCCTTGATCGGCCGGGTCTCGACGCGGCCGCCCCGCAGTGCCAGGAAGCGCTCCGGCGACGAGCTCAGGACCTCGCCAAAGGGCGTCTTCAAGTAGGCCGAGAAGGGCGCCGGGTTCAGTTGGCGCAAGCAGCAGTAGGCGGGCCAGGGATCGCCGTTGGCCGGGGCGGCAAAACGCTGTGCGAGGTTGACCTGATAGCAGTCACCGGCCTGAATGTAGTCTTGTACGCGCCTGAAGGCGGCGGCATAGGCGTCGAACGAGAGGTTCGAGTGCAACGGGGCGGTCGCCCGCAGGGCGGTGCCCACTGCTCGGGCGGTCGATGCGGAATCCGTGACCTCGGCGCTTGGCCTCGCACGTCCGCAGGCTGGTCCAATGTTCGCGGCTTCGATTCCGCTGCGATCGGAGCCCGCCACGGTTTCATCAGGCGGCTCGCGGCCGACCTGCTCTCGATAGCGGGCGCGACCCGCCGCTCCGGAATCGGGAGACGATTCGTGGATCGTCGCCAACGCCGGCGTGAGATCCTGGAGCAGGCGGGAGAAATGTTCCACTAGCTGCGGCCAGCGGGCGCAGGTCCGTGCGCTCCGCCCGGCGCCGACGAGCCAGCTGCGGCGCTCGAGGTGATCGACCAGCAACGCCCAGTCGAAGATGCCGATTGCCATCTCCGGCAGGTCTTCGGCATCGGTCGCTTGCAGCGGCAGGCGCTCGATGCGCCGCGCTAGATCGTAACCGAACCAGCCGATCGCGCCGCCGGCGAAGGGCAGCCCAGCAGGCGCCTCGGTGCGCGGACCCAGCGCCTCGCGCAGCAAGGCGAACGGGTCGGCTTCCGACCAGCGGGTGCCCTGGGCGTCACGGATCGCGGTGGATCGGCCGCGGGTGACCAGGGTCGCGGTTGGATCGGCGGCGAGGATGTCCCAGCGACCATCCCCGCCACTGGTCGCCGCGCTATCGAGAAACATCGCCCAGGGGCGATCGGCGAGCGATGCAAACAGCTGCGCCGAATCGGCCAGGTAGGGGAGCTCGGTCAGGTAGCGCATTGCTGGTCGCCGCCGCGACGTCAGCGGCGCCTTGCGGTTCGCGCCCCGCTGGGCACGGGGCTTGCCGGTCGGTGTGGCTGCCCGCTTAGGCGATTTCTGTCAAAGCTCATACCGCCTTGCTGGTCTTTTCGCTCGCCTTCTTCGTCGCGCCGCCGGTCACATAGCCCGGCTATACTCCCGGCGACGCTCCTCGAAGGCAAACGAAACTCCTGCGCAATTCGGTACGAGCTTTTCCGGCAATCGCCTTAGTCGTCGCCCGCGCGCTGGTAGGCGTCGGCGAGCTGCTTCTGAACGTTGGCCGGGACCGGGGCGTAGTGGCTGAGCTCGAGGCTGTAGGTCCCTTCGCCGCCGGTGATCGACTTCAGCCGCGATTCGTAGCCCTCGAGCTCGGCGAGCGGGGCTTCGCCGTCAATCACGATGCGGCCGCCGCTCTTCGCCTCGCTGCCGTTGATGCGGCCGCGGCGGCCGGACAGATCGCCGGCGAGATCGCCCATGTTGTGGTCGGGCGCGGTGATCCGGATCTTGACCACCGGCTCGAGGATCGCCGGCTTGGCCTTGAGCACGGCCTCGATGAAGGCCTTCTTGCCGGCGGTCGCGAAGGCGATGTCCTTGGAGTCGACCGGATGCGACTTGCCGTCGTAGACAGCGACGCGCACGTCATCCATCGGATAGCCGGCGATCGCGCCTTCCTCGAGCACCTGGCGTACACCCTTCTCGATCGACGGGATGAACTGATTCGGGATGCAGCCGCCGACGGTCTCGTCGACGAACTCGAAGCCGGTGCCTTGCTCACGCGGCTCGATGCGCAGATAGACCTCGCCGAACTGGCCAGCGCCGCCGGTCTGCTTCTTATGTCGGTGATGCCCCTCGGCCTTGGCGGTGATGGTCTCGCGATAGGGGATGCTCGGCGGTCGGGTCTCGACATCGACATGGAACTGCTCGGACAGGCGGCGCAGCAGGACCTTCAGATGGACCTCGCCGAGCCCGCGCATCACGGTCTCGTTGGCGGCGGCATTGTGCTCGACATGGAAGCAGGGGTCTTCCGACTCGAGCTTGTGCAGCGCGTCGTTGAGCTTTTGCTCATCACCGCGCTTGGTGACATTGATCGCCAGCCCGAACAGCGGCATTGGGCACTCGATGCTGCGCAGATGGAAGTGATCTTCGTCGTGCGAGTCGTGCAATACGGCGTCGAAGTGGATGTCGTCGACGCGCGAGACGGCGAGGATGTCACCCGGCACGCCTTCGTCGACCTCGATCAGCTCGCTGCCGTGGATGCGATAGAGGTGCGTCACCTTGAACGGCTTGCGGGCATCGCCGATGTAGAGCTGGCTGTTCGGCGTGATCCGGCCTTGATGGACGCGGAAGATCCCGATCTTGCCGCGAAATGGGTCGTTGATGACCTTGAAGACATGCGCGATCGCGTGCTTGCTTGGGTCTGGCTCGACCCTGACCGGCTGCATCTCCGCGCCTTCACCGCGCATGAACGGCGGGGGATTGCCCTCGGCCGGGTTTGGCATCAGGCGCACCAGTACCTCCATCAGCTCCTTGATCCCGGCGCCGGTCTCGGCCGAGCAATAGCAGATCGGCACGAGATGGCCTTCCCGCAGTGCCTCTTCGAACGGGTCATGGAGCTGCTCCGGCTGGAGCTCTTGCCCTTGCTCCAGATAGACCTCCATCAACTCTTCGTCGACCTCGACGACCTGATCGATGATCTGGCCATGCGCCGCCTCGACCGATGAGAAATCGGTGGCGTCGCCGGCCGGGTTGAAGAAGCAGTCGATCACCCGCTTGCCGCCGTCGGCCGGCAGATTGATCGGCAGGCATTCGTTGCCGAAGGTGTCGCGCAGTTGCTCAGTGAGCGCGGCAAGGTCGGCGTTCGGGTTGTCTATCCCGTTGACGATGAAGATGCGGCACAGATTGCGCTTGTCGGCCGCCTTCCAGGCGCGCTGGGTGATCGGCTCGATGCCGTTTTCGGCATTGACCACGATCGCGGCCGTCTCGACCGCGTTGAGCACCGAGAGGGTGCGACCGAGGAAGTCCGGGTAGCCGGGCGTGTCCAAGAGGTTGATGTGCTTGCCGTGCGCGCCGAACCCGGTGATGCCGACATCCAGCGAATGCTTGAGCTCCTTCTCCATATCATCGTGGTCACAAACCGTCGTGCCTCTTGTGACGCTGCCAGGCTCGGAGATGGCGCCAGCACTAGCCAGTAGCGCCTCGACGAGGGTGGTCTTCCCAGAACCGGCGTGACCGACGAGGGCGATGTTACGGACGTCCTCGGCGTTGTAGTCAGACATGAAGGAACCCTTCTCGCTGCAGGTGGTAAGCGGAGGCCGCCGCCGTTGCGGCAAGCCGGATTGGCCGAGCGAGTATAGCGTAACCAACTGGTCATTTCGGGCGGCGTCATTGGTGCAAACGGCATGGCGCGTGCTTTGGATCAATTCGCCCCTTACCATTCAGCTGACGCCACTCGCTACCTGCTCCCTCTCGGCAGCACGGACAACCGGCAGTGAAGGCATGCTCCGGGTGCGATCTGCTGTCAACATGGGTGCACCCAGCGGGCGGCGGCTGGCTTGTTTCGGCGGGGTGTTCCGTGTCAGGAGAGGGCTTCGGATGTTCGATATCGTCTGGATTGCGGTGGCGTTCGCACTCGGCCTCGGGGCGCGGCAGATCGGTCTGCCACCGCTGGTCGGTTACCTGGTCGCGGGCTTCGTACTGCACGCTTTTGGTGCCCGTGAGAGCGCCCTACTCGAGGAGGTCGCGGACATCGGCATCACCCTGCTGCTGTTCACGATCGGCCTCAAGCTCAAGATCAAGAGCCTGGCCCAGCCGCATGTGTGGGGGACGGCGACCCTGCACATGTTCGCAATGCTTGCCTTCGCGGTCCCGCTGCTGTTGGCGCTCGGAGGGCTCGGCGTTCCGTTGTTGGCCGGAGTGGACTTCCAGACCGCTGCGCTGCTCGCGTTCGCCCTCAGCTTTTCGAGCACCGTCTTCGCGGTCAAGGTCCTTGAGGAGAAGGGCGAGATGGGCTCGCTTTACGGCACGATCGCGATCGGCATTCTGATCATCCAGGATGTTGCCGCGGTGCTGTTCCTAGCGTTCTCGGCCGGTAAGGTGCCGACGGTTTGGGCGTTGTTGCTGCTGTTGCTGATCCCGGCGCGACGCGGGCTCCTGTGGCTGATGAGCCGGGTGGGTCATGGCGAGCTCCTGTTGTTGTTCGGGCTGACCCTGGCGATGGGGACCTCAGAGCTGTTCGAGATCGTCCATATGAAGGGCGATCTCGGCGCGATCCTGATCGGCGTGATGGTCGCGAATCACCCCAAGGCGAGCGAGCTCGCAAAGTCACTGCTGGACCTGAAAGACCTGCTGCTGGTCGGCTTCTTCTTGAGCATTGGACTGCATGGGGCACCGTCGCCGGGCATGGTCTTGTTTGCGGCACTGCTACTGATCGCGCTCCCCTACAAGTGGTATCTGTTCCAGACGCTGATGCTCTGGTTCGGTGTGCGCGGGCGTACGGCCTTTCTCGGCGGTCTGACCTTGGCGAATTACAGCGAGTTCGGTCTGATCGTCACGGCGATCGGGGTCGAGAACGGCTGGCTCGATCCGCGGTGGCTTGCGATCGTCGCGCTCGCGCTCGCGTTTTCGTTCATTGCAGCGGCGCCGGCGAGCAGCCGCTCCCATTCCTGGTATGAAAGGATCAGCGAGTGGCTGCGCGCACGTGAGCGCAAGCGCCGGCTGGCCGAGGAGGCGGAGATCGATCCGGGTGACGCCAACGCGATGGTGGTCGGGATGGGCCGTATCGGCAGTGGTGCCTATGACGAACTGGCCCATGAGCGCGGACTGCGGCCGGTCGGTGTCGATGCCGACCCGGATACGATCGCGCGTCACCAAACGCAGGGGCGCTATGTCGTGCAGGGCAGTGCGACCGACGCGGACTTCTGGCACCGGCTGCATCTCGATGACGGCCATATGCGGCTGGTACTGTTGGCCATGCCCCAGGTCTCCGAGAACCTGTTCGCCGCCGAGCACCTGATCAAGGAGGGGTTCACTGGCACCATCGGTGCGATTGCGAAGTATCCCGAGGATGAACAGGCACTGCGGGCGGCCGGCGTCCAGCTGGTGTTCAATCTCTATGCCGAGGCTGGGGCCGGCTTCGCGCAGCATGTCTGTGCTGAGAGCCATTCGGTGCCAGCAGCGATGCCGGCGTCCGTTGCGTCGAGCTGAGCGGCCTCTGCGAAGGTATCCAGGCTGTTCGCGGACCAGCGCTCACCGGGTGCGCTCTAGGATGAGCGTCCTGGTACGCGTCGAGCGCAGCGGGGAGGTCGTGGTTGCTTTCAAGAGGATCGGCGCGTGCCGCTTCAGCTGCGGCATCAGCATGTGGCCCATGAGGTTGAGCAGAACAGTAATTGTTATCAGATCAAGCATCATCTGAGTCTCCTGCCTAGTCGTGGCGCGTCCGGAGGGTGGACAGCGACAGATTAGCCAGGGAAGCGCGTCCGCTGCGCTAACGCGGTCACAGTTCGCTATGTGGCTGTTTAATCAACGAGAATTTACCGATTGAACTGTGAGGCCGTTGGCAATTGCGTGATGGGCCAGGTGGGCGCCAGGGTCATCGAGAGTTGATGGTTCCGGCGGTTGGGCCTGCGTGAATCACACCACCGTTCCCCCTTACTCGGCGTTTTCAGTGCCCCATGGGTGTGCCAATGCGGGCTCAAGACAGCCTGAGCTGGGGGGTCGCTGCGGCTGTTGCGTGGCCGTTTCCCGCCCTGTTGGGCGTCGCTCGGTTTCATCGGTGCCGTCGACGCGAATGAGCTCCCGCCCCATCAGCAGCGGCATCAGCAAGAAGCTCGCGGCGCTGACCAGGCCCGCGATCGTTAAGGCGTCTAGATACATCGATAGCTCCAGCCTGATCCAAGGCTTCGATTATTAAAGTAAAACAATATTACTAACTGCTGAATTGGTCATCAAGACGACCCCGTCACAACCCATCAATTTGGCGTTCGCGTCTTATCGGCGGTGGATTCGTGCTGCGCTCAGCAGCCAATAACGATTGGCCGCTTGTGGCCCTGGTCCCGTCGGTGATATTGATGGCCGTATCATCGACAGGTCCAAGCCATCGATCGGGTTCACTGGCATCTGGGGTAGTGGCGGATTCGGTGCCCGGCGTCCATCACGAGCGCGCGGCATGAATGACTCCATCAAGGCCGGCCGAACGCAACAGCCGGATTCCGGTCGTGCGGGCGACGGCGGCCCTTCCAAGACTCCGCCGACCATCGGACTCTCGGGCCGAATCGCCCGAACCTTCATCAATACCCCGGTCACGCCGATGCTGCTGATCGGGGCGCTCTGCATCGGCATGCTCGGGCTCTTGTTCACGCCCAGGCAGGAGGACCCGAAGATCTCGGTGCCGATGATCGATGTCTTCGTCCAGTATCCCGGCGCCTCGGCCGAGCAGGTCGAGAGCATGGTGACACTGCCGCTCGAGCAACTGATGATGGAGCTGACCGGGGTACGCCACGTCTACTCGGCGACCCGGCGCGGCGGCGCGATCGTCACTGTGCGCTTCACCGTCGGCGAGGACATGGGCGAGTCCATCGTCAAGGTCCACGACAAATTGCAGGCGAACATGGACCGGATGCCGCCGGACGTGAAGCCGCCGCTGGTCAAGCCGGTCAGTATCGACGATGTGCCGATCGTGACCCTGACACTCTGGTCTGAAGAGATCGACGATAGTCAGCTGCGCAATCTGGCCCTCGATGTGCTGCAGGAGCTCGGGTCGGTGCCCGATACGGGTAAGGGGTTCGTCGTTGGCGGCCGCGAGGAGCAGATCCGGGTCGAGGTGATGATGGAACGGCTGGCCGGCTATGGGATCACGCTGGATCGGATCGCCGAGACCATCCGCAGCGCCAACGCCGAGACCCAGACCGGCGCGACCGAGGGCGGCGGAAGCGCCTATAAGGTTTATTCCGGCGCCTTCTTGAACGATGCCGAGGATATCGCGCGGCTCGTTGTCGGCAGCCAGGGCGGTCATCCCATCTATGTCCGCGATGTCGCGCGGGTGCTGCCGCTGCCGGAGGAGACCCATCAGGTCGTCACCCATACCACCGGACCGGCATATCAGGGTGAGCACTCGGCCGACGGTGCCCAGGCGGTGACGCTGGCGATCGCAAAGAAGGAGGGCTCCAATGGCGTCACGGTGGCCGAGGCCGTGCTCGATAAGCTCGCGGCCCTGGAGCAGCGGCTGATCCCGAGCAATGTCCAGGTCGAGGTCACCCGCAACTACGGCCAGAGCGCCAACGACAAGGTCAACGAGCTGCTCAAGGCGATGTTCGAGGCGGCGGTGATCGTCTCGATCCTGTGCCTGGTCGGGTTGGGCTTGCGCGCCGCGATCGTCGTGATCTCGGTGATCCCGGTGGTCATCCTGCTGACGATCTGGTGGGCCTGGGTGGTCGACTACAGCATCGACCGGGTCAGCCTGTTCGCACTGATCTTCGCGATCGGCATCCTGGTCGACGATGCCACCGTCGTCGTCGAGAACATCTTCCGCCACTGGCTCGAGCTCGGCAAGACCTCGATCAGCGAGGCGGTCGCCGCGGTCGACGAGGTCGGCAATCCGACCATCCTCGCCACCTTCACCATCATCGCGGCGCTGCTGCCGATGGGCTGGGTCAGCGGTCTGATGGGGCCGTACATGCGCCCGATCCCGGTGCTGGGCTCATCGGCGATGTTCTTCTCGCTCGTCGCCGCGTTCGTGTTCACGCCCTGGTTCGCGCTGCGGGTGCGTCCGCGGCTGAAGGCGCTGGAGCGGGCGGAACGGCGCGAGCAGCGTACGCGTGCGATCGTCGGTCGCTTCTATCGGCCGCTCGTGATGCCGTTGATCCGGGATCGGGCGCTCGGCCAGGCGTTCCTCGTCGGCACCATCGCCGCCACGGCCCTGGTCTGTACGTTGTTCTACTTCAAGGTCGTGCCGGTGAAGATGCTGCCGTTCGACAATAAGCCGGAGTTCAGCGTCGTCGTCAATCTGCCCGAGGGCACGGCGCTGCCGGAGACCGCGAACGTGGTGCGGCGGCTCGCCGACAAGCTGCAGGAGCTGCCGGAGGTGGTCGCGATCCAGACCTATGCCGGCACCGCGCAGCCGTTCAACTTCAACGGCATGGTGCGCCACTACTATCTGCGTGAGGAGTCCTGGCAAGGCGACCTGCTGGTGATGCTCAAGGATAAGCATGAGCGTGAGCGGGGGAGCCATGCGATCGCGGTCGCCGCGCGCGAGCTGCTCGCGCCCTTGGCCCATGAGCTCGGCGCCCGGGTCGCGGTGGTCGAGATGCCGCCCGGTCCGCCGGTGCTGCAGACCGTCGTCGCCGAGGTGTATGGCCCGAGTGCCGAGATACGTCGCGAGGTCGCGCGCGATATGACCGCGATGTTCGAGCAGGCCGACGGGATCGTCGATGTCGACAACTACCTGATCGAGCCGTACAGCTCTTGGCGCTTCGAGGTCGACACCGAGAAGGCGGTCCGACGCGGGATCTCGGTTGACACCATCAATCGGAATCTCGCGATGGCCTTGGGCGGCGCCAAGGTCGGCGACGTCAAGCGCGGCACGGTCCAGGAACCGACCTACATCGTGATCCAGGTGCCGCTCTCATACCGCTCGGAGATCAGCGCGCTCGGCAGTCTGCCGATCGCGGGGCCGGACGGCCGCCGAGTGCCGCTGGCCGAGCTCGGCCGTTTCGTGCGCCAGCCCGAGGGCCAAATCATCTATCACAAGGATCTACGCCCGATCGAGTACGTCGTCGGCGAGATGGAGGGTCGCCTCGGTGCACCGATCTACGGCATGCTGGCGGTCGAGGATCGGCTCGAGGACTATGATCCGCCCGGCCCCGGCAGCACGATGAGCGGCATGCCGGACGGGCTGATCGCCCCGCCGAAGACCGACGCAGTGGCCGATTTCGAATGGACCGGCGAGTGGACCGTGACCTACGAGACCTTCCGCGACATGGGCCTCGCGTTCATGGCCGCGCTGGTCCTGATCTATGGCCTGATCGTCTGGGAGTTCCGCGACTTCGCGCTAGCGGGGCTGATCATGTCGCCGATCCCACTGACCCTGATCGGTATCATTCCCGGCCATCTGATCATGGGCGCCGAGTTCACCGCGACCTCGATGATCGGCATGATCGCACTCGGCGGGATCATCGTCCGGCAGTCGATCCTGATCGTCGAGTTCGTCAAGATCGAGGTCGCGCGCGGGAAGCCGGTGCGCGCGGCCGCGGTCGACGGCGCCGAGATCCGGATGCGGCCGATCCTGATCACCTCGCTGACGCTGATGGCCGGTGCTTGGGCGATCATCGACGACCCGATCTTCCAGGGCATGGCGGTGAGCCTGCTGTTCGGTGCCGGTGTCGCGACCCTGATGGCGGTGATCGTGATCCCGCTCGGCTGCATCTCGCTCAAGCGGCAGTTCTATCTGGTCGAGACCGAGAGTGGGGAGCGCACCCTGTCGGCCCGCTTTCAGGAGATCGAGGGGGACGCCGACATTGAGGGTCCGGACGCGGCAGCGGTTCGTGATCGGAGCGACGATCGGCGAGGGGCGACCTCCGAAACAGGCGCAGGAAGGGGTGACACCGTTATCATAGGCGAAGCGGTGCGCCGCGCGACGCCGACCTGGCTGCGGGCTTGGTGGGCGAGCTTGTCTGCGTTCATTTGGCTGAAAACGATAGGAGCAAAGATGTTCGGCCTCCTCAGCGATCTCCTCGTCGATCTCTTCCGCTGGCGGCGTGGGCCGCACGACCGTCCCCAGCACCCGTCGCCCGAAACGGCGCTAGGTGCCACGTCTCAATCCGCGCCAACGGGCAGTCCCTCGGAGCCTTCGGTCTCTGCGGCGCCAGCCGAGTCAGAGGCCGCGCCGGC
The DNA here is from genome assembly GCF_016584085.1 of Halochromatium glycolicum. GTDB lineage: Bacteria > Pseudomonadota > Gammaproteobacteria > Chromatiales > Chromatiaceae > Lamprobacter > Lamprobacter glycolicus. The sequence goes on from NZ_NRSJ01000002.1 coordinate 202,765, forward strand.
ATCGACTCGACAACAGGCGCCTGCGACGGCATCGCCAAGCGGCGATACTGTGGCGCGGGCAGCGTCGACAGCCGAGGCCCCAGCCAACGGGGCTCCGCCGAAGAAGGCCCCAGCCAAGAAGGTCTCGACCAAGAAGACGAGCACAAAAAAGGCGACCGCGAAGAAAGCGACAACGAAGAAGGCCCCGGCGAAGCAAGGCGCCACAACGAAGGCGACGGCCAAGAAGGCGTCGACCAAGAAGGCCCCGGCCAGCAAGAAGAAGACTGGACAATCGACCAAGCGCGACACCAGTAAGGACTCGGGCTCATCCAGCTAGGACGTGTCCATCGTTTGCTTCCGGAGGCTGTCGCGACCACCGGTGGCCCCGGAATCGTGGAGGCATTATCGGACAGGCACTCGCCTTCGTCGGGAGCGAACCGGGCAGGCTAAGGCGATTTCTGTCAAAGCTCATACCGCATTGCTGGTCTTTTCGCTCGCCTTCTTCGTCGCGCCGCCGGTCACATGGCCCGGCTATGCTCCCGGCGACGCTCCTCGAAGGCAAACGAAAATCCTGCGCAATTCGGTACGAGCTTTTCCGGCAATCGCCTAAGATCCCGCTTCAGCCTACCACGCCGCCGCTCGAGCGAATGGGGCCACGATGCTCGCTTTGCCTGCTGCACCGCTGGCGCGCTGGTCCGTCAGGCTGAGTACGGGTCCGTTCTAGGCGGCGAGCGCCTGCGGCTCGTGCGTCAGGCAACCCTTCGGACAGACGCGTGAGCAGGCCTCGCAGCCAATGCAGTCCATGCTGTCTTTGAGGTTCATGACCATGCCCGGCGCCTCATCGAAGTCGTCGTCGAAATCATCGTCGTCATCCAGGTCCAGCTCGTCGCGGTCGATCAGTTCGAAGACGTCGCGCGGGCAGACCTTGAAACAGCGGCCGCAGCCGATGCAGTTGTTCTGATTCAGGTCGACGATGAACGATGGGGTCCATTCGCTGCCGCCACGGGTGACTCCGGTGATGGTGCTCATTACGCTGCTCCGCTGGTTTGGCCCTGATCGTGCCGCCGTTGATTGACTGCGGGGCGCTCTCAGGGGAGGACTGAAGGGGTATGATTGGCTCGATACCGCGCTGATTGTGATCGCTGGTTCACTGGATTGCCGGACAGAAGGCGCCTTCAAACCTCGTCTTTGCAGGCCCTGCGCTCCGGCATAGAGGCCGAATGGCGACAGATGATCCGCCGGCTCGACCGCTGGTCAGGCTTCGGCTGCCGCCTGGGCCGCTTTGAGTCTGGCGTTGGCTTCGGACCAGGCCTGGCAGGCGTCATAGGTCGCTTGAGCCATGGCCGGTATCTCCTCGAAGGCGGCCGGTAGGCGGTCTTCGACCAGGTCGTGCAATTCGCTCGCGCGCTCGCTGGCGATGCGCTTCGCCTTCTTGGTCGCCTTCTCGAGGGCCTTGAGATCGTCTTCGGTCATCGGTTTGCTCTCAGGTTGACTCGCGCAAGCTCCTGATTGATCTGTCTGCAGGAGCCAGTCTGTTGGGGCGTCTTAGAGGCCGGCGACGTCACTGTGCTCGCCGATCAGCTCGAGCGCGACGGCCAGCAAGGTGTCGGCCTCGTGCTTCATCTTAGACAGCGACGGGAAGCCGAACCGATGTACGTCGCGTAGGGTGCGATCCATCACCACCAGCTTCCCGACCGTGATCAGCGCGCGGCCGAAGCCCTCGTGGCTCAGATGGAGCAGCGGGATGGCGCGCAGCCCGCATTCCTGCTCGATCATCACCGCGATCGCGTTGTAGAACGCCTGCAGGCGGGCGACGACGATCTCGTCCGGGTCGCCGACGATCGGGATCTCACGCTTCTTCGCCTTGGTCAGCACATAGGGTTCGAGGATCTCGGCTGGCGAGAGGTTGTCATAGGTGCCGTAGGGGTCAATCGCGCGGACTTGGCGGACCATCTCAGTTGCGAACTCGGTGCCGAGCACCGGATCATCGGGTGAGATCGCGGGGCTGGGTGGGGCTTCGGGCGTCGCAACGGTCATCGGGTTCTCCTGGTCTTTGAGGCCCTATCAAAATTTGCTGATGGCGGAAGCCATTTTGCTAGGGTTTCTTCGTACTGGTTCGGGGTGCTGGCTCGGGGCGCTGGTCTTAGCCGCCTACCGAAGGGTGGGTCTCGGGAATCAGGATCGGCGGCCGATCATCGGCGCGGCGCAGCAGGATTGGGCGAAAGCGCGCGCGGGCGCCGGTGCCGCCGGTGATCAGCGCGGTCAGCAGCAGGCCAAGGGCGAGGCCGAGGATGCCGACCACAGCGCTGCCGAGATCGCTGACGGCGAGCGCATCGGCGGCGCTGGCGCTGCCGACGAAGGTCAGCAGCGGCAGCAGATAGGCGACCAGCGAGGCGCGCACCAGGGTCGGGTTGCGCACGCCGATCAGCACCTGATCGCCGGGGCTGACGCCGATCGGGTCCCGCACCCGCAGGCGCGTTGCGGCGCCGTTGCCGAAGATCTTGGCAAGGGTTGCGCTCTCGCAGCGATCGGCGCGCCCGCAGCCGGCGCAGCCGGTCTCGCGGGCGACCTCGATCAAGGCCGCGCCGTCGGCGACGGCGAGTACGGTGGCGCGTTGCTCGATCATCGGGCGGTCTCCTGGATCGCGCTCATTCCTGCCAGCCCTCGGCCGCCATCGCATCGAAGCGGCTCGCGCTGCGCGGGGCCTGCTGCTCGATCGCGCGCTGCAGCCAGGCGCTCGGGCCGTCGCGCAGCTCGCGCTTGAGCGCATGCAGCAGGGCGCTGATCAGGGTGCCAGGGGTGACCTTGATCGGCTGCACGCCCTGGGCGCGCAGTTTGCCGATGGCCGAGGCGCCGACCGCCTGGCAGTAGACCGCGACACAGCCGTCCAGGGCCTCGATCTTGGCGCCGAGCTTGTCCTCATTGCCGTCCATGTCGAGGCGGCCGAACTGCGCGACCTCAAGCAACGAATAGCCGCTCGGGCCGACCCGGTAAACCGCGAAGCCTTCGGCGGCGCCAAAGTGCTGATCGACGCGCTGACGATCGCTGCTGGCAAAGGCGACCTTGACGGTGACGGGGTCGGCCTCCTCGGTGCCGACGAGCTTGAGCTGGCGTTTCATCGTCATGGTGATGGGCTCGCGTCAATCTGTATCTAGAGATCGTCTGAATTCACCAAGGCGCGGGGGAACCGATGCGGCGACCGGCCTCGCCAATGGCCTCGGAGGCGCGCTCGCCTCTCTCTGGGTGCGAGGCGGCCATAGGGCTCAAGCGGCCGCGACGCCGTGGTGCGGGTCTTGCGCCTGGCCGTCGCGCTCGCCCTCGGGCCATTGCTTGAGCCGGGAGCGATAGGGCGCGATCTCGCCCTTGTGCAGCCCGAGCAGGATGTTGGCGAGGTCGAACAGGGTCTGGCGGCTGCCCGAGTAGCCGATCCACTGCCGCTGCCAGCCGCCGACCCGATCGAACTGCGGGAAACCGGCGCGTAGCAGCGGGATGCCAAGTCGCTCGGCGGTCGGGACCCCATGGCTGTTAGTGATCAGGACCTCGGCGCCGTTGGCGCGGGCGAGCTGCTCGAGGTCCTCGAGATCGCCGATCTTGATCTCACTGGTGACCGCCGCGCGCAGGCTCGGTGCATTGGTGGGGGCGACGGCGGCGACCGTCTCGGCGCCCAGGCTCGCGAGCAGTTGCGTGAAGCCGACCAGCAGATCGGCGTCGGCGGCGAGTGCGATCCGCGCCTGGCCGAGCGCGAAATGGCTGTCGAGCATCGCGTCCTGGAGCTGCGAGCGCTGGCGCTCGATGCGCTCCGGCACCGGCTCGGCGCTGATCTCGGCGAGGGTCGCGATGAAGCGGTCCATCGCGTCGAGCCCCATCAGGTGCGGGAAGCGATGATCGGGCACGCCGGTGCGCTCGGCGAGCAGGTCGGCGGCGCCGGCCATCGAGCCGCCAATGACGAGCGTCGCCGCGGCATCGCCGAGGGTCGCGAGCTCGTCGAGCGGGGTGCCGCCGATGGTCAGCGCGTTGTAGTCGCTCTCGGCGAGATGGCCGTCGAGCGCATCGGCGATGTCCGGCAGAACGACCGGCCGCAGCCGGAAGCGTTCGAGCAGGTCCTTCAGGTGCTCGATGTCGCCGGTGGTCAGGTGTGAGCCGACCAGGACATTGACCTGGCGCTGGCGGCGTCCGGGCCGCGTGCCGGCAGCGGTCGCCTTCGGGACGAGCTCGTCGATCAGCGCCCGCACCGCGGCGTTGAAGCCGGTCTCGAGGCAGCCACTGTAGTCCGGCGAGGCGACCGGCACCACCGCGACCCGCTCGCATTCGGGATGGGCGCTGCGGAACTGGCGCACGGCGCGCTTGATATCGGCGCCTTGGGTCTCGACCAGTCCGGTGGTCGGCAGGCCGATCAGCGCCGGGTCGTGCTTCTTGCAGATGGTCGCGAGCCCCTCGACCACGGCGTCGTCACCGCCCATGATGGTGCTGACCTGGTCCATCGCCGTGGTCTGCATCGGCATCGGCTCGCGGAAGTGCTGGATGAAGAAGATCTTGCCGAATGCGGTGCAGCCCTGGGAGCCGTGCAGCATCGGCAGTGACCGATGCATGCCGAGGAAGGCGAGGGTGGCGCCGAGCGTCGCGCTGGCCTTGAGCGGACCGACCGAGAGCGCCTTGTTGCGCTTGACGATCGTGGGGCCGATGGTTTCGGCTTGGCCCGGGGAGCCTGTTGTGGGGTTTGCTCTGTCGGCGGTCTGCCCGCCTGTCAGGGCGCCGGCCTGACCGGCGTTGCGCGGGCCACTATTCGACTGTCCAACGGTAACGGGTTGCTCAGCCATCGGTTACACCTCCACTGTGGTTTGGGCTTGAGTCGGCGTACCGGATGTCGTGTCGGGCGGCGTGGCCCGTTGCTCGCGAGCGCCAGCACTAGCGCCGGCGGCGGCACTGTCCTGACCCCGCTTGGCCTGACCCTGACCCGTTCTGGCTGCGCTCGCGGCCGTGGAGTCCTGGGCGAAGGGGGGCTCAGCAGCGGCGGTGCTCGGCGTCATCGCGCCGGCGCCGGCACTGCCGGCGAGACGCCAGGGCGGGACACTGCGCACGGCCGGCCAGATCGGGCTCTCGATGGTCAGGCAGAGCTGGCGGGCGAGCTCGAGCATGCCGTCGTAGCCGGCATAGCCGTACTCGCGTTCCTGATTGATATCCAGGAACGGGATGCGGGCCTTGAGCGCCGTGTACTGGTTGCGGCCGCCGGCGACCATGATGTCCGCGCCTTCGCGCCAGTAGAGATCGAGCAGGTTGCGCGGGTTGCCGTCCTCGATCATCACCGCGTCATCGCCCATCAGCGCGCGGATGCGGGCCTTGTCGTCCTCGGTCGACTTGCGGGTGCCGGTCGCGACCACGGTCATGCCAAGGTCCTGCAGGGCCGAGACGATCGACCAGGACTTGACCCCGCCGGTGTAGAGCAGCACCCGCTTGCCGCGCAGCCGCTCGCGCCAGGGCTCGAGCGCGGCGTCGAGACGCGCCTCCATGCGGGCGATCAGCGCCTCGGTGCGCTGGCTCAGATCCGGGTCGTCGAGCAGCCGGGCGAAGTCGCGCAGCGCCCGTGACATGTCCTCGACGCCATAGAAGCTGCCCTCGAACCAGGGCGTGCCGAAGGCCTGCTCGAGCTTGCGCGCGACGTTGATCATGGCCTTGGAGCAGACCATCATGTTGGCCTCGGCGCGATGCATGGTCTGCACCTCGTGGAAACGCGCATCGCCGGAGAGGGTGCAGAGCACGCGCAGCCCCAGTTCGTCGAGCACCGGCAAGACATGCCAGAGCTCGCCGGCGATGTTGTATTCGCCGACCAGCGAGACGTCATGGACCTTGAAGTCCGGCCGCTCGATCCCGGGTGGGACCGGGTCGGGCTCGCGGCCGCCGCAGACCTGCTTGACCATGGTCTCGCCGGCGATGCGGTTGCCGAGGTTCTTGGTGCCGTAGAAGCCGGCGGCATCGACCGAGATCACCGGCTTGCCCCAGCGTTCCGAGGCCGCCTTGCAGACCGCGTCGACATCGTCGCCGATCAGCGCCGGCACGCAGGTGTTGTAGACGAAGACCGCGGCCGGGTCGTAGCTGTCGATCGCCTGCTTGATCGAATGGAACAGGCGCTTCTCGCCGCGGCCCATGATCACGTCCTGCTCGGTGAGATCGGTGGTCATGCCGAGCTTGTAGAGGCTGGGGCCGGTCGAGCGGCTGCCGCGGTTGTCCCAGGCGCTGCCGGCGCAGGCGATCGAGCCGTGCACGATATGGGCGACATCGCCGATCGGCAGCAGGGCGATCTGGGCGCCATCGAAGGCGCAGCCGCCGGCGGTGGCGCCGGGCTTCGGCTTCGCGCAGCCCGACTTGCCCTTGTTGTTGTGCTCGCAGGCGGGCTCGTCCAGCAGGGCGGCGATGTCTTTCTGTTTCATGACCTCGGGTTCCGACGGGGACGCGATTTGGAAAGAAGCGATTGGGGAAGGGTTAAGCAGACGGCGTGCCAGTGCCTGTCCGGTGCTCGAACCGGTGCTCCAAGACGGCAGGGCTGGAGCCGCGATGGGGCGGCATTGGATCGGTGATGGGCCGGTAATGGGGCTAAATCTCGGCGTTCTGATTGCTGATTTTCCAAAGTTGGATAGGAGCTTAGCGACTGGTGAGCAGTGATCGCTCGGCCGGCACACCGCAGCCGGCGCACCCCAGCCGGCGCATCGCGGCGGGACATCGCGGCGGATTGTTGCAAAGCGAACAACCGTCGCCAGTTGCCGCCTTTGCAACAGGTTCAGCAGGAGACGAGCGCGGGTTCCAGCGCTCCGTTGAACAGTCGGCAGGTGGCGAGGAGACGGAGCGGCCTGGGGCGTCTGTGGTAAGAACAAGGCGAGGCTTCAGGCCAGGGATCGGCGTTGGCCGAGTGCATGCGTTGATTGACCATCTAATACAGGGGGTTAATCAGCGCGTAAGGGGTCCGACGCCGGAGCCATTCGGCCGTCTCGGCTGGGCCCTGCTCTGACGCCAGGCGTGCCGCGCTGCGGCCATGGACAAGGCTCGAGACAGCTTCCGGTCCGCTGTCGGGGAGGTCGGGCAAACCGATCGACCCGAAGCTGGCGCTGGACTTGCTTGCAAGCCGAGGATTCCCTCCGATCCTTAAGGACGTCCCATGTCTATCGAACTGTCCGATCTCGCCAACGCGCTGCGCCGCGGCGATCTGACCCCCTACCTCGGCCCCGGTGCGCTGGCATCGGTCGTCGACACGCAGACCGGAGCGCCCATCCCTGCTGACAGTGACAGCCTGATCCTGGCGATGAACAGGGGCCGGCCGATGTCGAAGCGGCTGATGTGGGAATTCCCGCGTGCGGCGATGGATGTCGAGCTCAAGCGCGGCCGCAGCGCGGTGACGCGCTTCCTCGATGCGACCTATGGGCAGCGCGCGTGGACACGGGCGCCGGTGCATGAATGGCTCGCGACGCTGGCGCCGCCCTATGTCATCGATATCAACCGCGACACCCAATTGCAGGATTCCTATGCCGATCGGCCGCATACGCTGATCCGCGGCATCGCGCGCATCGCCGGCACCGATTTCCGCTTCCGCCTCCACGCCTTTGACGGCAGCCGCTACCAGGAGATCGAGCAGGACGCGGTCGATCCGAACCTGCCAATCCTGTTCAAGCCGCTCGGCAGCCCGCGCCCGGATGCCACCTACATCGCCTCGGATGCCGACTTCGTCGACTACCTGACCGAGCTGATGGGCGGCTTCGGCGTGCCGCGGTTCCTCAAGGAGTATCGGGTCGGTCGCCAGTATCTGCTGCTTGGGATGCGCCTGACCCGCGACACCGAGCGCATGGTCCTGTCGGACCTGATCCATGCCGCTGATGAGCCGGCCGGCTGGGCGCTGATCCCGGAGCCGACCGAGAAGGAACGGCGCTATTGCGCCGGCAAGCAGATCGAGATCATCGAGGCCGATATCGACGAGCTGCTTGAGGCCGATGGTTTCCATAGCGAGGCCGCGGCTGCCGAGGTGGGGTGCTGAGATGGATGCAGTACAGGAGCGGCCGGACCGCTATATCAGCTTCCGCGGGATCGACTGTGACGGCAATGCGCAACGTTTCGTGACGGCACTTCGCGTGGTCATGGACCATGGCGAGCGCGATGATCCGTTCTGGCGCTATTTCGAGGCCAAGCTCGATGGCCGCAACGGGCCCGAGCACGACGCGCTCTATCATATCCACTGCCATCTGAACCCGCTGCGCGAGCTGCTCGAACGCTGGGGCGAGCAGGAGCTGGAGGGGATGCTCGAGGAGCTGGAGCTGGAGTGCTGTTGAGCGCATCGGTGCTGCGGTGCTGCGGTGCTGCTTTTGGCATTTGATCGGCCAGATGCCGCGATGCGCTCAAAATGCAGCTTGACCTATGGTGGACGGTAATTCCATCTGGCATGCTGGCCAGCCATGCGAGCGCGACAGCTCTTCCGCTATAAGGCCCGGCAAGGTGAGATGATCTGCGAGATGGTCATTTGGTCGCTGCCGGTGTCGACCCCGGAGCGACCGCATGGCCTCAAGTATCGGTTATTCTGCGGTCAGGCTGGAGCCTGTGTGGTGCGCTACGACAATGAGACGGGCAAGGGCGATCACCGGCACCATGGCGATCGTGAGGAGCCTTATGCGTTTTCATCGCTGGAGCAGTTGCTCGCCGATTTCCGTGCCGACTGCTCGGAGCTCGCCGGCTGGAGGTGGGAATGAGCGTTATCGAAATCAGTGTGCTGACGCCAGACGCGGCCCTGCAGGCCTTTTCTGACACCTGGGCCGCGGCCGAGTCCGGCGATGCAATCAGACCGCGATTGGCCTTCGGCAGCTTGCGGGAGCTGTTCTCGGCGATCACCGAGAAGCGGCTGGAGCTATTGCGTCATGTCGCTGCCGACGAGGGAGTGAACGTGCAGCAGCTCGCGCAGGCGTTGAATCGAGACTACGACAGGGTGCACGCGGACGTCGCGGAGCTCGTTGAGCTCGGGCTGTTGCAGCGAGACACGAATGAAACCCTATTTGCCCCCTATGACGAGATCTTGATCCACGCGGGTATCCGTGATGCTGCATGACCCGCATCAATCGAGCACGACGACAGGCTCATGTGGAGACCCGGGCCACTCTGAAGGGGGATGCTCGAGTTGAATTGTTTCCTGCTCTGGGTGCGGGGCAGCAAGAGTGGCATCACCGCGATGATGTTTCGGCTCGGCACAAGGGCGCCAGCTTGAGCAACTCCTGCGCCTGGACGAGGCACTGTTGGCGGACCTCGGGATCGAGCGTGCGCACCCAGCGTGACGGGAAGGCGGATGGACCGTAGAGGGCGCCGGCGATCATGCCGAGGATGGCGCCGGTCGTATCGGCGTCGCCGCCGCGATTGACCACGTCGATCAAGGCCGTCTCGAGGTTGTCGGTGGCGAAGAGGGACTGGAAGACGGTCCTCAGGGTGTCGGCGATGAAGCCGCTCGGGTTCTCGGACCGCTTGCGGTCGTAGGCGAAGACCGGTTCCTCGGCGACCAGGGCTTCGGCCAGGAGCTTGAGATCGGTGCGGGTGCCGCCGAGCAGGGCGGCCTGGACCATCCGGATCACGCACAGGGTGCCGGCGTCGGAGGTCGGATTGTTGTGGGTGACATGGGCTTGACGCTGATTCGCCTCATCGACGAGGTCGTGATCGGCGCCCAGCGTGGCCAGGGCCACCGGTAGGCAGCGCATGCAGGCGCCGTTGCCAGCGTCGAACGCGCTCTCCTCGGACTCGGCCTCGCCGGTGCGCCGGTAATGGGAGATACCCCGGCGCACGGTGTTGCCGATGTCGATCGGCTTGCTGCGCATCCAGGCGCTGAAGGCCTCGGCGGCGGACTGGGCGTCGAGACCGCCGGCGGAGAGGATGCTGCGGCCCAGGGCAAGGGCCATCTCGGTGTCATCGGTGACCCGTCCCTTGCGCAGTTTGAGCCAGCCGCCGCCCTTGATGTCGCGATGCTCCCGGTAGTGGGTGCGGATCTCGCGCGGCGTCATGAACTCGACGGTGGCGCCGAGCGCATCGCCGACGGCCAGACCGAGGTAGGCGCCGATCGCGCGACGTTTGATCTGATCGCCGCTGCCGTTCTCGGCGACGAGCAGGAATTCAGTTCTCAGGGCCGAAACAAACATGATAGTCGACGCAGACCTCGCAGGAGGGTGAGCGACAGGTGTAGATGCCCTCGGTCTCGCACAATTGCTTGTACAGAAACCGTTTCCATTTCATGTCGGCATCATTACGTTGGGCGACAGCGGGGAAGTTTCGTTCCATCAGCTGACTCAGCTCGGCGCGCTCCCAGAGACCGAGGTCTTGCCAGAGGTGATCGCTTCCCATGCAGCCCGTCGCCACGATCACGGCCAGCCAGCGTTGGTTGCCGCTTGGCCTTGCAATATCATTAAGCAATAGACGGACCAGCTCATCGAGCTCGTCTAGCCGGCTTGGGTCAAGCGTGCAGCCGGTCTGCTGCAGCGCCGAGAGAGGGAGCGCCGGGAAGTGATGCGCGACCAATGCTTTGAACTCCGCGGCACCGAGACCGAGCCAGTCTGGCATGGCGCCGCGCCCGCACTGCTGGCTCGCGAGCATCGAGGCGAGGGGCCGCGCATTGGGGTCACCAGCGGCATGGCCCAGCAGCCACTGCCGCCAGTCATCGACCCTTGTCCTGCTCGGGCAGGCCGCCAGCGGCGCAGCCGCTGCCTGGTTCGGGCCGGGCATACCGCCAGGGTCTGCGTGTTCAGCCCCTGAGTGCCCAGACCGCGGTTGCCCAGACTGCGGTTGCCGAGACTGTAGGTGCCCAGACCGTGGGTCGCCAGACCACTGATCCAGGGTAACGCGATCCTCGGCCTGGCGAAAAGTGGCACCGATGCCAGCCATCGGTCAGTACTCGACCAGGATGTCTTCGTCGCGGACGATCATCTGGCAGGCGAGCCGCCATTCGCTTGGCATGTCGTCCACATGAAGCTGATCGATCTGATCCTGCGTCAGCTTGCCGAGCTCCTTGAGCACAGTCTGCTCCTTATCGGTCAGGAAATAGCCCATGCGATCCTTCTCATCGATGCTGGTCACGCGGACCAGGCAGTGGCCGCATTCGCCATCCTGACAGTCGAATTGCACCGGGATCTTGTTCTCCTTGGCGAGCTTGAGCAGGGTCTCGGTGTGGCTACCGGCGACCGCATAGACGGTCTTGTCCTTGAAGTCTGGATTGGAAAAGGTGACGAGGGCCATGGAACGCTCCGTAGTTTGAAGTTTGAAGTTTGAAGTTTGAATGGTGAATTCATTCAGGCCGGCTTGACGGTGCAGTCGCCGATGATCTGGGCCTGACAGGCGAGCCGGTCGTGGCGGCTGGCCATGTTCTCGCGCAGGACCTTCTCTTCCAGCACCGAGGGCTCGGTCAGATTGTTCCAGCCCTCGGTGACATGCATCATGCAGGTGCCGCAGTCGCCCTCGCGGCAGCCGTAGATGATCCCGGCGCCGACCTTTTCAGAGACGTCGATGACACGGATACCTGCGGGGACGTTGACGGTTTGGTCGATGTCTTGAAAGGTGACTTTCGCTTTTGGCATGGGGTTGATCACTCTCGCTCGTTGGTGGGTTGATAGGGATGGGTTGCCTTTGGCGGCTCTGAGTGAGCGCGCCGTCGCTCGGTGTCAGCTCACAGCTCGGAGAAGTCCAGGACGCGCTTTGCGCCGCCCCCCGTTGAGGGCGGGTCGGTCGCTGTGCTTGCGTCAGTGCCACGAGTCGTGCTCGTGCCCGTGTCTGAGCCAGCGCCAGCGCCAGCGCCAGCGTCGCCTTGCATCAGTGCTTGCGCCAGCCGTTGTCCAAAGGCCTGGCTCTCGGTGAGTTCGTCCTCGGTTGGCACCAGCTTCACGCGCAGGCCCGGAACCGGAACCCGCAGCTTGAGCCCGCGCAGCCGGTCCTCGATCATCGGCACCGCCTCGCCGCTCCAGCCGTAGGAGCCGAAGGCGGCGCCGAGCTTGCCGCGCAGATCGACCACGGTCAGCGAGGACAGCAGGTCCCAGATCGGTTTGACGGCATCGCCGTTGATCGTCGGTGAGCCGAGGACGATCCCGTCGGCCTGCTCGATGAGATCGACGAACGGCTGCGTCTCGCCGCCCTCGAGGTCGTGCAACGAGACCCGCACGCCAGGCACGCGCTCGGCGCCCGCTCGGACCGCGTCGGCCATGCGCGCGGTGCTGCCGTAGGCGCTGAGGAAGAACAGGATCAGCGAGCGGTGGTCGTTGCCCTCGGTCACGGCCTGCTCGAAGCCCTCGTCGCACAGCGCCAGCTCGCGGTACCGGCTGATGTAGCGGCGTGGCCGCTCGCGCAACACCGGACCATGGGCCGGCGCGAGCAGGGCCAGCGGCAGCGGCGCGATCAGGCGCAGGGCATCGCGCAGATGCGCCTTGAACGGGCGCATGATGTGCGCGTAGTAGTATTCGAACGCGAAGCGGAAATCGCCAACCCGGTCGTTGAACAGGCGTGCGTCGCAGTAATGGCAGCCGAACAGATCGCCCGAGAACAGCACCTGCTCGTCGGCGAGATAGGTGCACTGGGTGTCCGGCCAGTGCAGGAAGGGCGTGTGCAGGAAGCGCAGTGGCCGATCGCCGAGGTCGATCTCGTCGCCGTTGTCGGCGGTCTCGTAGTCGAGCTGGTCGGTCGTCGGCTTCAGCAGCGCCTTGAGCATCGCCGGCGCGCGCTTGGAGATCAGCAGCCGTGCCTGCGGTGCGCGGCGCAGCAGCTCGGGCAGGGCGCCGGTGTGGTCGGGCTCGAGATGGTTGAGCACGATCACCCGGATCTCGTCGTAGCGGGCGACCGATTCGAGGCGGCTGAAGAAGGACTCCGCGTGTTCCGCCTTGACCGTGTCGATGACCGCGACGCCGTCGCGGCCGCGCACGACATAGGCGTTGTAGCTGGTGCCGTTGCTCGTGCGCAGGATCAGATCGAAGTGGCGCAGACCTGGGTCCAGCGCCCCGATCCAATGCACGCCGTTGGCGATCTCAACGGCGTCATTGCCGGCGGCGATGGCATCGTCGCTGTTCATGGATGATTCCTGTCCTTCGCGGGATCGCGTGACGGTTGGCGGTTGGCCGTGCAGGTGCGCGGGCTCAGACTCGGCGAGCCCACACTGTGCGAGCCTGGCTGGGAGGAGCCTGGCTGGGAGGAGCCCAGCTTCAGCGAGCCCGGATCTCAGCCATTGCCTCGGCGATGCGCTGCGGCGGGATGCCGGTCAGCGAGCCGGGCGGGTTGACCGGCGCGCCCAGTGCGTCGAGGATCGCGCCCTCGATCGGGCAGATGCTCGCGCACTGCGGCTCGGCATAGTCGCCGACACATTCGGTGCACTGGGCGGCGTCGATGACGAAGTGCGGCTTCGCGGCCTGAATGGCCTGGCTCGGGCAGAGGGGCTCGCAGGCCCAGCAGTTCACGCAGCCATCGGTGATTTGGTAGGCCATGGTTCGGTCTCGGTTGCAGTTCAGTGTTTCCATCGGTGCGGCCTCGCATGACGCGGGGCGCGACGAGTCTCGCGATCAGCGTGCTCCGCGTGCGCTTGGCGCGGCGTCTCAGCTCGGGTGCGCCTCGGTCTTCGCGCCCCATCGCCCGTGTCCAGTTTCCTGTTCCAGCTGCGTCGTCCAACCCCTTTTCTAACGCCGGCGTCCAGTGTCAGAGTCGGATTCCGGTGTGGCCGTTGGACGTTCTGGCCCGGGCAAACTGAATCAGGCGCAAACTGAGTCAGGCACTTAGGGCGGCGTCGGCGATGCGCTCGCCCGGCTGCCCGTTCGCGCTGAGCTCGGCATAGACGGCGGCGACCGCGTCCTCGATCGGCTCCATCGCGTGCTCGCCGTTCGGGGCGATGCCGGCGGCCTCGAGCGCGTCCCAGGGCTCGATCCCGATCTTCGAGCAGAGCACGGCCTCGCAGCCGTCGAGCGCGCGGAGGGTCCCGGCGAGCGCCGTCTCCGCTTCACCGCAGGTATCCCCGCCGCTGCAGTAGGCCTCGACCCGGCGCGTGCCGACGAAGCGCACCTGCTGCTCATCGGCCTCGTAGACCAGGAATTCGCGCGCATGGCCGAAGTGCTGATTGATCAGGCCGCCGCCGCTGCTGGCGACGGCGATGCGCAGCGGACGGCTGGCGCTCCGGCTCGGCAGCTCGGCACGCCGGCGGGGGATCGATGCGACCGAGACGAAGGCCTGATTCGGCGTCTGTGGGGGCGCCGCGCGCTGGGCCTGTCGCTTGGCCTCGATCTCGGCATGGACCGCCGCCCGGCGCTCCATTGCGGCAGCGTAGTCGATCTCCATGGTGTCGATCTTGTCCTGCGTGAACTCGGCGCCGCGGTCCTCGCCGAGCATGCCAACGGCATCCGCGCGGCACTGGCGGCAGTGGCGCATCATCGCCATGTCGCCGGCGCATGCGTCCTGAAGCGCCTGCAATTCGTCATGACTCGGACCGCGCTGGCCCATCAGGCCGTAGAAGGTGCCGTGCTCGGGCTCGGCGATCAGCGGCATCACGTTGTGTAGGAAGGCGCCCTTCGCCTTGACGACGCGGCTGACCTCCTTCAGGTGCTGATCGTTGACGCCCGGGATCATCACCGAGTTGACCTTCACCAGCACACCGCGCTCGGCGAGCATCTCGAGGCCCTTCTGTTGCTGCTCGATCAGGATACGGGCCGCTTTGATCCCCTTGATGCGCCGGTTCTTCCAGAAGATCCAGGGGTGGATTTGCGCGCCGATCTCGGGGTCGATGCTGTTGATGGTAATGGTGACGTGGTCGATGTTGTGCTCGCAGATCGCGTCGACCAGCTCCGGCAACGCGAGGCCGTTGGTCGAGACGCACAGCTTGATGTCCGGCGCCTTCGCGGATAGCTCGCGGAAGGTGGCGAGGGTGCGCTCGGGGTTGGCAAGCGGATCGCCCGGGCCGGCGATGCCGAGCACGGTCATCTGCGGGATGGTCGCGGCGACGGCGAGGGTCTTCTTGACCGCCTGCTCCGGCGTCAGCAGCTCGGAGACGACGCCGGGGCGGGACTCGTTGGAGCAGTCGTACTTCCGATTACAGTAATGGCACTGGATGTTGCACGCCGGCGCGACGGCGACGTGCATCCGGGCATAGTGGTGGTGGGCCTCTTCGGAGAAGCAGGGATGGTCCTTGACCTTGGCGCGGATGGCCTCGGGAAGATGGGCAAGCTTGTCCGGCTTGCTGCCGCAGCCGCTCGCCGAACAGCCGCCGGCCGTCGCGCGCTCTGGGTGCAGAGTGGTTACATGTTGCGCCATCTGCTGGGTCTCCTCGAAGTCTGTCGGCGCCGTCGACACGGCGCAGGAAAGCGTCTTCAAGGCTAGTAAGCAAAGGCTGTGCCCAGGTTGAAGGAGAATTTAAGTGGTTGATGGATAAGGGACTGGAGCGGGTGCGCCGGCGCGGCTGTGGGGGTGTCGACAAAGCGCGAGGCGTCCTTGTCGGGTCTGCGACGCGTGCAGGTTGCAACAGGATGTGCTCGGCGGTGACCGAGACCAGCAGCCTGTTCAGGCTAGGCGGCCGGTTTCGTCAGGCCTTTTGATTCGGGGTCTCACCAGCCAATCGCAGGACCTCGGCAACGAGTGCATCGGATAGCCGATAGCCTTGTTGCGAGAGTGCCCTCAATACCGGCTCAACGGCGTCCAGTCGTCCGCGCTGCTTCGCGGCCAGCAACACGCCGGCGAGTCCGACAACCGGGATCGCGCGGCGCCGCGCAATCGCCCGTCCGCGTCGTTCGTCGATCAGCAGGAAGCGAGACGGCAATGTCTGCGCCAGCACGATGGCGGCCGACTCGCCGGCGTCAAGGACAAGGCTCAATTGGGCGAAGTCCACCTCGTCATCCGGAGGTAAAGGGTGAGACCGAATGTCACCTTGGGCAACGGCGTCTGCCAGCACGCGTGCACCGGGTCGGTCTAAGCCGAGGCGTAGCTCACTCAGCACGATCTCAGGGACGATGACGGGACCATAAAGCGACGCCAACAGCGAGAGTCGCTCGATTCGAGCCAAGGCAATCAGCGGGCCCGCGTCGGCGACGACGATCGTACTCATCTCGGTGTGGATTGAATCGATCTCTAAAGCGCGGTGTCCATTTCCTCCGCAAGTTCTTCAGGCGGGTAGTCCACCGCGGGCAGTCCGGCGCGCCCGAGCAGATCGATGAATTCATCCAGTGCAAGCCCAGCGAGCTTCGAGGCTTGGGCCAGAGTAATGCGCTGCTGCTCAAATAGCGTCAAGGCCAGTGCACGATGAATACCTTGATCGATGAGTCGCCGGTCGAACGGCACAGCAAGGATTGCGGGTCGTCCACGTTTGGTGATGATCGCCGGCTGGCCGAGCTCGGCGTCCTTTACGAGATCACTGGAACGTGTGCGGAGATCGCGTATCGAGAAGATGTCGAGGGGTTCCACTTGGGGCAGCACAGGGTTGTAACATTTGTGCTCGCGAAGCGTAGCACACGCGATCGTCGTTGCTGTGCCTTGATCAGCGACGGGTAGCGCCAACTCGGTGCACTCGGCTGCACCAACGGTCGCAGCGCTGTTCCGAGTTGGTGCGCTTAGGGCTTGGATCGACGCCGCGGGCTTCTGATTATCGTTTTGTCAGAATAGGTTACCTTTTTGGTGCGAGATTTGCTTCGCACGGCCCGGCAGCATCCCGCTGCTGGCGAACCGTCACGAAGGCTTACACCACAGGAGACCTCTGGATGATAGCGATCCCGTCTTGCAAACCAATGCTGCTCGGCGCCGGCCTGGCGCTGGGGCTGAGTGCCTCGCTCTCCGGCTGGGCCGAGGAGTCGGCCGATGCGAATGCCGACTCCGGCGACGAGACCATTAAGGTGGGCGTGCTGCATTCGCTCTCCGGCACCATGGCCATCAGCGAGACCACGCTCAAGGACACGATGCTGATGCTGATCGAGCAGCAGAACGAGGAGGGCGGTCTACTCGGCAAGCAGCTGGAGGCGGTCGTGGTCGATCCGGCCTCGGACTGGCCGCTGTTCGCCGAGAAGGCGCGGCAGCTGCTGGAGCAGGACAAGGTCGCCGCCGTGTTCGGCTGCTGGACCTCGGTCTCGCGCAAGTCGGTGCTGCCGGTGTTCGAGGAGCTGGACGGGCTGTTGTTCTATCCGGTCCAGTACGAGGGCGAGGAGTCGTCCGAGAACGTCTTCTACACCGGCGCGGCGCCGAATCAGCAGGCGATCCCGGCGGTCGATTATCTGAAGGACGAGCTCGGCGTCGAGCGCTGGGTGCTCGCCGGAACCGATTACGTCTACCCGCGCACCACCAACAAGATCCTCGAGGCCTACCTGAAGCAGAACGGCGTGGCCGAAGAGGACATCATGATCAACTACACCCCCTTCAGCCATTCGGACTGGCAGTCGATCGTGGCCGAGATCAAGAAATTCGGCTCCGAGGGCAAGAAGACCGCGGTGGTCTCGACCATCAACGGCGACGCCAACGTACCCTTCTATAAGGAACTCGCCAATCAGGACATCTCGTCCGAGGACATCCCGGTGATCGCGTTCTCGGTCGGCGAGGAAGAGCTCTCGGGCATCGACACCGCCCCGCTCGTCGGGCACCTCGCCGCCTGGAACTACTTCATGAGTGTGCCGACCGATGCCAACGATGAGTTCATCGAAACCTGGCATGCGTTCATCGGCAACCCGGATCGGGTGACCAACGACCCGATGGAGGCGCACAAGATCGGCTTCGATCTCTGGGTCAAGGCGGTCGAGAAGGCCGGCACCACCGATCCGATGAAGGTCGAGGAGGCGATCGTCGGGCTGACGACCGACAACCTCAGCGGCGGCACCGCCGAGATGCTGCCCAACCATCACATCACCAAGCCGGTACTGATCGGCGAGATCCAGGATGATGGCCAGTTCGCGATCGTCTACCAGACCGAGGCCGTGCCTGGCGATGCCTGGTCGGACTATCTGGAAGGCTCGAAGGACCTGGTCGGCGACTGGACTGACCCAATCCAGTGCGGCAATTACAATACCAAGACCGAGGAATGCCTCGGCTCGGAAGAAGCGGCCGAATGACGGATCGTGCCGGCGTCGGCCTGCTGCGGGCGCGCCGGTCGACGTTCGGCTCATCAGGTCTGCTCGTTTGGCGAGTGCGTACCAGTCGCGCATAATCGCGACGGCCGATCCGGGCCAGGCCGTCTTCGCGTCGAGATCGGGAGCGAGCGGCCGGGTCCCGCTGCCAGGGATGGCAGCCGCTGTTCCAAACTGGGGCCAGTGTAGCGATCATGACGGCGCGCCACCCCGGAGAATAGAATGCTCGCTGCCGCTACTCCACGGCAAACATGGTCCAGCTTGGGGCGCGTCATTCGGCCAGACACCAGTCTCCGGAGGATGACGTTTTTGCGCTCTGGCCAGGGTTTCGCTCCCTCGTCTGCTTTTGGGTTGCCGCATCGATGAGCCGATCCCGCTCTGCTTCGACAAAACCGTTGGGCTCACTCGGTGTGCTTGTTACCGGCCTGCTGTTGACCTTGCTGTGGGCCGGGCCGGTGGCCTCCGAGCCCACGTCTCCCCAGCCTTCGGCTGTCGAGCCCGCGGTTGCCGACGAGCGCGTGTCTGCCCCGTCCGCGACTGCCCAGCCCGAGTCAGCCGAGT